>SKKV01000044.1 GCA_007123575.1 Wenzhouxiangella sp. | reverse complement strand
GCGAGCTGGTCCTGATCATCGATACCTCCGGCTCGATGCGCGGTGAACCCATGATCCAGGCCCGCGAGTCGCTGTTGTTTGCCCTCGACAGCCTGAGCGCCGGCGACCGCTTCAACGTCATTGAATTCAATCATCTGACCCGCTCTCTGTTCGACGGCCCGGTCGCGGCCAGCAATCGCAACATTGCCCAGGCCCGCCGCTTTGTCCAGGGCCTGAATGCGGGCGGCGGCACGGTCATGGCTCCATCCCTGGCCAAGGCCATGCAGCCGTCGATCCCGGAGGGTTTCCTGCGCCAGATCGTGTTTGTTACCGACGGCATCATCGGCAACGAGCAGGAAGTGCTGGACCAGATTCGTCGCGACGTCGGCCTGAGCAGGCTGTTTACGGTCGGCATCGGCCACGGCGTCAACAGCCAGTTCCTGCGCGACGGCGCCCGCTTCGGTCGCGGCAGCTACACCTTTATTGGCGATACCGGCCAGATCCACGGCCGCATGAGCGAGCTCATTACCCGGCTCACCAGCCCGGTGCTTAAGGATATCGAAGTGTACTGGCCGGGCGCGGTCGACGCGGTGCCCGAGGGTCTGCCGGACCTGTATGCCGGCCAGCCGCTGATGGTCAGCGCCCGCGCCGAACGTCTTGACGGCGAGGTCATAATCACTGGCCGCCAGGACGGCAGGGCCTGGCAGACCACTATTCCCGTGGATGCCTTCCAGGTCTCATCCGGAGTGGCGGCTTACTGGGGCAGGGCGGCGCTGCAGCGCTTGTCAGACCAGGCCCGCTCGCCGACCGAACGCGAAGCGCTGCGGCCCGAGGTCGAAGCACTGGCCGTCGAGTATCAACTGCTTAGTCCCTACACCAGCCTGGTCGCGGTTGACCGGACCCCGGCGCGCAGCCGTCAGATTGCCCTGCGCCGGCATGATGTGCCCACCAACCTGCCAGCCGGGCGCAGCCTGGACGGCTTTTTTTCCGGGGGCCGGGCAATGCCGGCCACGGACGCAGGCTCCGAAGCCTCGTTGCTGCGCGGCTTGCTGGCCCTGCTGCTGGTCGGACTGCTGCTCGGGCACAAGCGCTTGAGCCGCGACGAGGATGCCTTGTTTGAAGATGCCCTGATCGAAGAGGAGGAGCAGGCATGATGCGCAATCTGGTCGTATTCACCATGCTGGCTACTGGCCTCTGGCAGGCTGGTGAGGGCTTAAGCGTGCAGCTCAAGGCCTGGTTGGGCCAGCAGTTGCTGGAACGCGCCTGGATCCAGTCAGATCAGAGCCAGCAGCCGGCCTTGCCCTGGCCGGGCGCGGTCAGCTACCCGGTAGCGCGACTGCGCGTGCCGGCACTGGCCATCGATCAGCTGGTGCTCGACGGTGCCGACACGTCGGTGCTGGCCTGGGGGCCGGGGATGGAAGTCGGCGCCAACGGCCACCGCCTGATCGCCGCGCATCGAGACACCCACTTCCGTTTCCTTCAGCACCTGGCCGAGAACCAGGTGCTGGAACTGGAAAACCGCGGCGGCTCGGTGACGCGGTGGCAGGTCGTGGAGCGGCGGGTGGTCGACAGCCGCCGTTACCGCCTCGATATGGATCTGGACGAGGAGCGCCTGACCCTGGTCACCTGCTACCCGTTCAACGCCAGCAGCGCCGGCGGGCCGTTGCGCCTGGTCATCGGTCTCAAGCCGCTGGCGCTCGGCGAAGGAGTACAAATATGAGCATCCTGGCCTTGAGTGAGCTGAGCGCCAGAGAGCGCCAACGACTGGGCCTGGATGAAGCGATGGTGGACTTAAAGCAGAAGCACAAGGGCAGGCCAGATTTTCTCAAGCCGCAGCTGCCTGTCAGTGAACCCAAGCCCTGGTGGCAGATCTGTCGGTCTGAATCGCCGGTTTCGATCAAGTCCGAAAGGGGTAAAGCTGCCGAGAAGCCATGCCGGAATCAGCCTTTGCTGACGCGGAACGGGCTGCTGGTCGGTTAAAATAAAGCGTTTTCAAACTCTGGTTTTATCCAGCATGACTGAAACCGTCCGTATTCCATTGACCGTGAAGAGCGGCGAAAAAATGGTCAAGCCGCAGGGCTTTACCGCCATCCGCGACGGTATCAAGTCTCGGCCCGGCGTGGCGCCTGAGCCGATCGGGCGCAAGCCGACTTGGCTTCGGGCCAAGCTGCCCTCAGGCGGCAAGTACGAAAAGGTCAAGGCCAACGTCTCCGAGCATCGATTGGCCACGGTCTGCCAGGAATCGAAATGCCCGAATATTGGCGAGTGCTGGTCAAATGGTGTTGCCACAATCATGCTGATGGGCGATGTCTGCACCCGCGCCTGCCGCTTCTGCTCGGTCGATACCGGCAACCCGCGCGGCTGGCTGGACCCGGAAGAGCCGGCCAATGCTGCTGAATCCGTGCGCCTGATGGACCTGAAATACGTGGTCCTGACCTCGGTCGACCGCGATGATCTGGCTGACGGCGGTGCCGGCCACTACGCGGCCTGCGTGCGTGAAATCCGCAAGGTCAACCCGCAGACGGCGGTGGAAGCCCTGACCCCGGATTTCCAGGGCCGACTGGGAGATGTCGAAACCGTCGTCGATTCCGGTCTGCAGGTATTCGCCCAGAACGTCGAAACCGTGCGCCGATTGACCCATCCGGTTCGCGACCCGCGCGCCGGTTATCAGCAGACCCTGGATGTGCTCGCACATGCCAAGCAGCACCGCCCCGAGGTGCTGACCAAGACCAGCCTGATGC
>SKKV01000071.1 GCA_007123575.1 Wenzhouxiangella sp. | reverse complement strand
GAATAGCCGAGCATGATGACCTGGCGATTGCCGCGCTGGCGCAGCAGTTCGCGCCAGGCTGGCAATTCGAGCAGGCCAGACATGACGCCTTCGGCGGCTTCCAGGTCTCCTACTGTTTCGAATAGCGGCACCAGGTCAAGCAGCCCGTCCTCGATGCCTGCCAGCCGCGCCATCAGCCAGGCGGCAAGGACATCATCTGCGTTGCGGCTCATGCTGACGATGAGGGTGGCAATGGCACGCTTGCCGAAACGACCATGTGCAGTAGCAGCCGCCTTCAGCAGGCGCAGCACGGGGTGGTCATCTTCGCGGCAGGTTTGTGGCTCGGCCAGCATCTTCAACAGCCGTTCGGTACGCTGCTCGGCCGGGCGTTCCGGCCAATCAGGGTCGTCGAGTTGGCGGGCAACGGCTTCGTGCAGATCGCCGGAATCAATCCGCAGATCCAGGGCAGCCAGATGGAAAGCGAACATGTCAGCCCGACGACGCAGGCGCTCCAGCGGAAAGCGACCGGCATGGCGACCACGGTTCTGGTCCAGCGAAGCGCTCATCAGATCAAGATCGGCGACGAAGGCCTCGGGCGATTCATAGGCGGCCGGACCGTCGGCCAGGGTATCGCGCAAGCGCGCATCGACCAGACACAAAAACACCCGGTAAGGCATATCGGCATGCCGTGCGGGCACCAGCTGGAACACGGCCGGCAGGCGCTGGCGATATTCCGTGACAAGGGCTTCCAGCTCGGCTGTAATGCCAGTGCGACCGGTGGTCTGACTGAGCAGGCGATTGAGCCTGCCGACCTCGCGCCGGTAGTTGCTGATCACCTGGCGGCGCTGCTCGGCCAGGGTATCGAGGACGGTGTCCGGGCCGACATTGGGGTTGCCATCCATGTCCCCGCCCACCCAGGAGCCAAAGCGCAAGATCGTGGGCAGATCGCCCGGCCAGATTTCGCTGCCATAGGCCGCGCTGGCGGCCTCGGCCAGATTTTCATGCAGGACCGGGGCAATCTGGTAAAGCACGTTGGCCAGGTAGAAGTGCGCGTGCTCAGCCTCGTCGGCCACGGTCGGACGTTCGTGCGACTGCTCGGCCGTTTGCCAGGCGATGGTCTGCTCCATCCGCACCCGATCGATCAGGCGATCCACTTCGCTGGCCGGCAGACTGGGGTCAAGGCGCTGGACCAGGTAGCGCGCCATGCGCTGTTCCTTTTCCAGGATCGAGCGCCGCGTCGCCTCGGTCGGATGGGCGGTAAACACCGGTTCGACCAACAAGTTACCCAGCGTCTCGGAAACCTGGTCCCAAGCCACCCCGGCCTCGGCCAGCCGATTCAGGACATCGGCCAGACTGTCAGGCTGGGCACCCGCGCCCTCTGCCTGGTACTGGCGCCGTCGCCTGATCCGATGCACCTGCTCGGCCAGGTTGACCATCCGGAACCAGGCCGCGAAGCCGTACACGAAGTCACTCGCCTGGGCCCAGTCATCGAAGCGGCACAGTGATTCCAGCTCGGAGCGCTCATCCTCGCCGGCCCGACGTTCGATGGCCGCAGCGCGCGCCGCCTCTACCCGATCAAACAGCTCCTGGCCACACTGCTCGCGCAGCATGTCACCAACCAGCCCGCCAAGCAGGCTGACATCATCGCGCAGCGGTTCGTGCTGCGGCGGAAAATCGATATTTTCGCGTTTCATGGAATGCTGGCGGGGGTGGCGGTTGATTTCGTTACAAAGATAGCAGGAATGAGCGGAATTCAGACATCGCTGCTGACTGTTCGGCGCACCGCCAGACTGAAGCCCTTTAACTCTTCGTCCCTGACCAGCCCGAAGTGATGCATGAAATGCAGGCATAAGGTGGCGGTATTCCGACGATGATCGTCAAAAAGCGCAGCCTGCTCATGCTCGCGTTGCCGGGTCAGTTCGGCCAGGGCGTGCTCGCGCTCTATCGTTGAGCGACTTTCATCCAGGCAAATGGCCAGGGCCTGCGACAGCGTATCCTCGGCAAACCGCTCACGCGCGGTCTCGCGCAGGCCGAGAAACATTCTCCAGTCGCGATCGGTAATGGACACGCCGAAAAACCCGTCATCGTTTGAACAAGAAACCTGCCACCAGCCTACCCGCACCACCGCCCGCGGGCAAGCGCGATATCCTTGGCAGTCATGGTCTTTGAAATCAATCCGAAACGACAGCGCTACCTGCCGCCAGAAACCGAACTCGATGAACGCTTCATCCTGACCGGCGGCCCCGGTGGACAGCATGTCAATCGAACAGAAACCGGCGTACAGCTCAAGTTCGACCCGGGTGCTTCGGACTTACTCAGCGCCGAAGTGCAACAGCGCCTGGTCAAGCTGGCCGGCAGCCGAGCCGACAGCCAGGGCGTGATTACCATCGAAGCGCGCTCGCACCGCAGCCAGCATCGCAACCGCATCGAGGCGCGCGAGCGCCTGGCCGAGCTGATCGAACGGGCCCATCAACGTCCGCGCAAGCGCATCCCGACCAAGCCCAGCCGCACGGCCAAGAAAAAGCGTCTGGAAGCCAAGCGCCAGCATGCCCAGGTCAAACGCAAACGCGCCAAGCCTCGGCTGGATGAATGAAGGGTCTTGCGTGTCGCGCTCAGCTAGCCAGGAAGGATGATGGTGCCTTCGAGGTAGGTGGCGGCATGGCCGTGCAGGAGAACCCGCTGATCCCAGAGTTGACAGTGAATCTCACCGCCGCGGCGAGAAAGCTGGCGGGCGGTCAGGTCAG
>SKKV01000075.1 GCA_007123575.1 Wenzhouxiangella sp. | reverse complement strand
CGCTGTATCAAGCACCTTGAAACCCTTGTGCACGGCCACCTCCAGACAGGCCGTTGCCGGGTCCAGCGAGGTATAAACCGCGCGCACGCCGCGCGTATTCCAGCGCCCGCCCACCCGAAATGCACCCTGGCCGCTATCCCAGCTTTTGCGATGGCGCTCCAGGTCAATCCGCCACAATCGAAGCTCGCCAGACCCCAGCGGCGGCGGCAATGGCGTCACGTATAAACCCCATACTCCAGGCGCGTCAGATACTCAGCAACCGCCTCCACCCCGGCCGAAGTGCCCAGCAGCTCGATCGGCTTGCGATTGGAAAGACCGATGGCCGGCTGGTTCATCCAGTCCTCGGCAGCCGCTTGCGAACCCATCACTTCGACGGCATGGGCAAACAGCTCGGCGAAACGCCATGTGCGGTTGCTTTGCTCCACGCTAAGACGTTGCCTGCCCGCACCTTTCTGACCTGCTTTGTGCCTTTGCAGCGTCCGCAGGCTGATGCCGACTGCATTCTGCAAAGTCTCGCCACGCTCCAGCAGGCTCACCGAAGAAACCAGATGCAGCAGGGCATCCGCGGGTAAGCCCTCAAGCAGGGCATCGTGCGCGTCCATAACACTGCCAATCCTGGCCCGTATCGTTTCCTCGCCACCCAAAAGCCCGATGGTCTGCTGAAAATCGCTGCTTGTTTCCATGGTCCACCAATATGTCATGCGTCGTAAATAATACGACAAATGGCACTCCAGTTTCAATGCCAGCGCCTTACCGGGCCATTTGCTTGACGCAGTGGACTCAATCGGCTATCAAGGAAGTGGGGCAAGCCAGATCCGCAGCCACTCCAGGGACTGAATCAGCAAGGGGACTCATGCAGCCACCGCCACACACCGCCATCAGCGAGGCCGACGTCGATGCCTTCATTGCCCGCTGGCAAAACACCGGCGGCAAGGAACGGGCCAACTACCAGCTGTTTCTGACCGAACTGTGCCAGCTGCTCGGCCTGCCCGGGCCCGATCGGGTAGGCCGTTCTCGGAAATTGAGAATCAGATACGCTACAGTGCCAACGGTAGATCAAGGACTAACCGAAGTTACCGCCTATGTCTCAAAAAGGCCAATCTGAGTTTACGTTTTTCGAGTTCTTTGCTGGCGGGGGGATGGCCAGAGCGGGGCTCGGCCCACGCTGGCAATGTCGTTTTGCCAACGATATCGATCCGAAGAAGGCAGAATCTTATTGCCGAAACTGGGGCTCAGACCATTTCAAATTGTCCGATATCAATGATTTAGAAGCCGCCGATCTTCCCGACCGGCCTGATCTTGTTTGGGGTTCGTTTCCCTGCCAGGACCTTTCACTTGCGGGGCGAGGCGATGGTTTAAGTGGTGCCCGCTCCGGTACATTCTGGGGTTTTTGGAACCTGGTTCGCGACCTGGTTTCGTCCGGTCGAAGGCCGCCCTTGATCGTCCTCGAAAACGTCTGCGGGGCGATCACCTCGCACGGAGGCCGTGATTTTAAGGCACTCACTGAAGCCTTGACAGCCGAGGGCTACCGAATAGGCGCGCTCATCATGGATGGGAGCGATTTCTTGCCTCAATCGCGACCGAGACTGTTCATTGTCGGGGTGGCAGATTCTGTTGAACTTCCAACGTCAGCTTTTGGCCCCTTGCCGCACCCGGCCTGGCACTCAAAAGCCCTCGTTCAAGCAGTTCACTCGCTGCCGAGTAGCGTTCAAGATGCCTGGGTCTGGTGGCATCCACCCGTCCCTGAAGGGTCCCGCACAACCCTAGCCGATCTGATTGAAGTTTGTCCGCAGGGCGTCGACTGGAACAGCCCTGAGCAAACCGAATATCTGCTGAGCATGATGAGCCCTGTGAACCGGCAGAAAATCGAAGCTGCTCAACAGCTCAACCGCCTGGTTGTCGGAACAATCTATCGCCGTTCCCGCCCGGACCAGGACGGTCGTAGCGTCCAGCGGGCTGAAGTCCGTCTTGATGGGAAAGCCGGATGCCTGCGCACACCCTCCGGGGGGTCAAGTCGACAGACATTGATTTTCATCGAAGGTAAAAATATCCGTACACGACTGCTGTCGCCGCGAGAGGCCGCACGACTGATGGGATTACCCGACAGCTACATGCTTCCGATCAAGTACAACGATGCCTACCATCTGGCCGGTGATGGCCTGGTCGTTCCCGTCATTGAGCATTTGTCCCAGCATCTTTTGACTCCCATTATGAACAATCATATCCGGACCCAGAAAAAGGAAGCCGCCTGAATGGGGTCTGACTTGCTGAATGAAAAGTTGCAAGCATTTGCGAGCAAAGAGCGCTTCTCCAGCAAGGGCCCACTCTGCGTCGCTATCGTTGTAACCGAACATGCTCGCAAGCTAGGCTTACCTCTTGATCCCGAAAAGCTGATTACCGAGGGCGGCGGACAAGTCCTTGGGCTGGGAAAGTCCAGCGTTCAAGCAACTCTCAAGCGACATGACATCGACCGCGAACTTGCCCGAGAAGGTGGACGTACCAGTCGGGGAAGTCTTTCGAACATGCGTAAGTATGTAGACTTCCTCAATAGTACCGTCAACGCATCCGAACTAGAACGCGTCGAAGCTTTCTGGATCAGGAAGGTACAGGACTTTTTTGCAGCCCACCCCTTCAAGATCAAGCTTGACCCGTCACGCGGGCTGCGAAGTGTCGTTCGCGACCTCGTGCACCAGGCAACTGAGCGCCAACGAGAGTCTACGGGTACCAGCTATGCCGGTG
>SKKV01000179.1 GCA_007123575.1 Wenzhouxiangella sp. | reverse complement strand
TCGAGTTGGGGGAGCCAGTCGAGCAGGTGTTGGCGGAAGCTGGCGGTTGCCGGGGTCAGCAGGCGTTGTCGCCGTCTGACCAGGTGCCAGCGTACCGGGACCGGGAAGTGTGGCAGTTTGACCAGGCGTAGCAGGCCGGATTCGAGTTCCAGCAGTACCGCTTTCAGGGAAATCACGGCCAGGCCGTGGCCGCCCATGACTGCCTGCTTGATCGCTTCGTTGCTGCCCAGTTCCAGGGCGGGCCTGAGCTTGGCGCCAAAGCGAGCGAGCCATTCGGCGGTCCACTGCCGGGTGCCGGAGCCGGGCTCGCGGACCAGGAAACGTTCACCGCTGACCGCCTCCAGGGCCAGATCCGGACGTTCCACCCAGGGGTGGTCGGGGTGCGCAATCATCACCAGCGGGTTGCGGCCAAGAGCCTCGCTGATCAGTTCCTTGTCGCCCGGCGGGCGGGTCATCAGGTAGGCATCGTCCAGGCCATCGGCCAGCCGGTCGAGCAGGCGCTCGCGCGGCACGATGGTCAAGGTGGCCTGGATGCCGGGATGGGCCTGCTGAAACCGGCCGAGCAGATTCGGCAGCAGATATTCGGCGGTGGAGACGGCGGCGATGCTCAGGCGGCCACGCTCCACGCCCTGTCGCGCCGCCAGGCGCTGCTCGAGCAGGCGCAGTTCGTCGTCGATGCGGCGGGCGGCCTCCAGGGTGTCCTGGCCGGCAGCGGTCAGGCGCAGGCGGCGGCCAATGACTTCATGCAGCGGGGTGCCCAGGGTTTCAGCCAGCTGACCGAGCTGGATGGAAATGGTCGGCGCGGTCAGATGCAGTTGCTGGGCCGCGCCGGAAATCGAACCGGTGTCGGCCACGACCTTGAGGATATTGAGCTGGTGCAGGGTCAGGCGCATGGCGGCGGATTTGTTTAGATGTTAATCTAATTTAACAGCTATCCGATTTTACTATTATTTACTTCTCCAGCGGGATATCTTGGTCTGGTCCACCCACGTCGACCACCATCTTCAAGGAGAAAATCATGGATATGGCTGTGAATACTCGCAATCTTGCCCTGCAGCATGCGCTGGTGCCGGTTCGCCAGGCGCGGCCGGTGGCGCTGGCAACCGGTGACGGTATTGGCCCGGAGATCAGCGAGGCCGTTTGCCGGGTGCTGGATGCAGCGTCTGCCACGGTGCGCCTTGTACCGGTGAGCATTGGCGAACAGAGCTACCGCCAAGGCGCCAGTTCCGGTATCCCGGACGAAGCCTGGCAGGCGATTCGCAGCCACCGGGTGTTGTTGAAGGGCCCGATTACCACGCCCCAGGGCGGCGGCTACAAGAGCGTCAACGTGACCTTGCGCAAGGCGCTGGGTCTGTTTGCAAATGTGCGACCCTGCCGGGCCTGGCACCCGTGGGTGCAGACCCGTCATCCGGACATGGATGTGCTGATCGTGCGCGAGAACGAAGAGGACACCTACGCAGGCATCGAGCATCGCCAGACCGCCGAGGTAACCCAGTGCCTGAAATTGATCTCGGCCCCTGGCAGCCAGCGGGTGATTCGCTATGCCTTCGAGCTTGCCCGTGCCCAGGGTCGTCGCCGGGTCCATTGCTTTACCAAGGACAACATCATGAAGCTGACCGATGGCCTGTTCCACGACAGCTTCGACCGTATCGCCAGGGACTATCCGGAGATCGATGCGAAGCACCTGATCGTCGATATCGGCACGGCCCTGCTGGCTGACCGGCCAGAGCAATTTGACGTCATCGTCTGCCCGAATCTTTACGGCGACATCATTTCTGATCTGGCCGCCCAGATTAGCGGCTCGGTTGGCCTCGGCGGCTCGGCCAATATCGGCGATGGTTTTGCCATGTTCGAGGCCGTGCACGGCTCGGCGCCGGACATTGCCGGCATGGATGTGGCCAACCCGTCCGGCCTGTTGCTGGCCGCGGTCCAGATGCTGCACTATCTCGGCGACCACGCCAGTGCCCGCCGCATCCACGCCGCCTGGCGCGCAACCCTGGCTGACGGCCTGCACACGGCAGATATTTTTCGGCCAGGACACAGCCAGGATCTGCTGGGCACGCGTGACTTCACCACGGCCATCATCGAGCGACTGCAACCGGCAGCGCTGGCTGAAATCGATGACGCCGGTCTGGCCTGGGCCGATCTGCCTACCGACTGGCCGCGGTCCAGCCCCAAGCCGAACAAGCAGCTGATCGGTGTCGATGTGTTCATCGACTACGACAAGTTCGGCCGTGATCCCATCCGCCTGGGCCGGCGCGTCGAAGCGCTGACCGAGAGCAGCGAGTTGTCGTTGACCCTGATCACCAATCGCGGTGTGCGCGTCTATCCACAGGGGTTGCCGGAAACGCGGTGCACTGACCACTGGCGCTGCCGCTTTCGCTCAATCCATGATCAGCCGGTTGCGCACCGGGTGATCATCGATCTGCTGGCACGCTTCGAGGCCGACGGGCTGGACGTGATCAAGACCGAAAACCTCTACAGCTTTGATGGCAAGCCGGGTTTTTCGCAGGGCCAGGGCGAATAGCCAGCCGTTCGGCTGAGGGCGATGTCGATCAATCCTGGCCCGCTGGGCCGGGCTGAGAGTATCAGGCCGCTCGGGCTGAGCGTGCCGGCGCTTCGCGGGACGTCATCAGCTTGGCCTGGCCGAGAATAAGCTCGGCCGCCTTTTCGGCGATCATGATGGTGGGGGCGTTGGTGTTGCCGCCGACCAGGGTGGGCATGATCGAAGCGTCGATGACGCGCAAACCCTCGATGCCGCGCACTTTCAGCTCGGGGTCGACCACGGCGTGTGGATCGGAGCCCATGCGGCAGGTGCCGACCGGGTGGTAGATGGTTTCGGCCTTGGTGCGGATGAATTCGATCAGGCCATCGCGGCTGGTAATGTCATTGCCGGGGTAGATCTCGTGGCCGCGGAAGGGTTTGAAAGCCGGCTGCATCAGCACCTGGCGGGACAGGCGCACGCACTCCAGCATCATTTCCAGGTCTTCGGCCTCGCTTAAGTAGTTCGGATGAATGGCGATGGGTTGGCGTGGGTTGTCGGAGCGCAGGGCGAGGTAGCCGCGGCTTTCCGGCCGCAGCGGGCAGGCGTGCAAGGTGTAGCCGTCGCCGGGCAGGCGGTTACGGCCATGGTCGTCGAGCAGGGCCGGGACGAAATGCATCTGGACATCCGGCCGGTCGGCACGGCCTCGACCGGAAACCAGGAAGCCGCCGCCCTCGGCGATATTCGAGGTGCCTTCGCCTTCGTGGTGCAGGAAGTAGCGCAGCCCCACCCGTATTTCGCTGAGCTGGTCGTAGGTGATCGGCTGCGAGCACCGGGTCAGGGTGCAGATGTCGAGGTGATCCTGCAGGTTGCGACCGACTTCGCTGAGCTCGTGGCGGACGCTGACGCCGGCCGTTTCCAGCATCGGCGCCGGGCCAATGCCGGACAGCATCAGCAGCTGCGGGGAGTTGATTGCGCCGGCGGCCAGCAGCACTTCGCGTTCGGCAATCGCGGTCTGGGTAAAGCCGCGGCGCCGAAAGCGGACGCCGTTGACCCGATCGCTGCCTCTGAACTCAAGACCCAGGGTCAGGGCGCCGGTCAGCACGGTCAGGTTGGGACGCGATTTGGCCGGGCGCAAGTAGCCAACGGCACTCGAGCAGCGCCGGCCGTTGCGCTGGGTGACCTGGTACAGGCCAAAGCCGCGCTGTGTCGGTCCGTTGAAGTCGCGGTTGCGGGCAAAACCGGCTTGTTCGGCAGCCTGGATGAAGACATCGCTCAAGGGGTTGACGTAGTGCAGGTCTTCGACGCTGAGGGGGCCACCAACGCCGTGCAGCTCGGATTCGCCGCGCGCCTGATTCTCGGACTGGCGGAAGTACGGCAGCACCTCTTCCCAGCTCCAGCCCGGGTTGCCCAGCGCGGCCCAGTCGTCGTAGTCGCTGCGGTGGCCGCGCGCGTAGCACATGGCGTTGATCGAGCTGGACCCCCCCAACACGCGTCCGCGCGGCCAGTACAGGCGGCGGTTGTTCAGCGCCGGCTCAGGCTCGGTGTAGTAGTTCCAGTTCAGCGACTTGAAATTGACCAGCTTTGCCAATCCGGCCGGCATGTGGATGAACGGATTCCAGTCGCGTGGGCCGGCTTCGAGCAGCAGCACGCGGATGGATGGGTCGGCGCTAAGGCGATTGGCCAGGGTGCAGCCGGCCGAGCCGGCGCCGACAATAATGTAATCGTAGTTCCGGGGCATGACCGGTATACCTCTGTTGAATTCAGAGTTTATCTCACGGTGCAGGTTATCCCGATGAATTAGAGCCCGCAGCCTACTCATTCGGAGGGTGGGAGTTGGTAAGGGGGCGCCTTCGGCATGCTCAAAGGCGATGGTGCTGGCTGGCCAGGTCAAATCCGGGGATATTGCCGTTCAGTCCCCTGGCCAGGCCGAGGACCTTGAATTTCTCGCCCATTTCGGCCGGCAGAATCAGGCGCTTGAGTTCAGCGGCCAGGCGTATGCGCTCGCGTTCATCATCGGCCTGATCGACAAATTCATGCGCGCCCAGGGCCAGCAGGAAGCCTGCCTGGCTGGTAAAGCCGGCCAGCTCCAGGCCGGCTTCCGCGCCGGCCTCGGCGGCCAGGCTGAAGTCAACAAAGGCCGAGATATCGGTCAGGCCGGGCCAGACAAAGGGGTCGAAGTGGGCGCGGTGGCGATAATGGCAGACCAGGGTGCCGCCGCTGCGTTGCCGGTGGTAGTACTCGGCTCTGGGGTAGCCGTAGTCGATGAAAAGCGCCAGGCCGCGGCTTAGCGGCTCGGTCACGGTTTTGATCCAGCCGCCAAGTTCCAGGCAGGTTTCACTGACGTATGGCTCGCGCAGCGTTTCGGGCAGCCTGCTCTGGAGGGCGGCCACGGCCTCGACAAGGCGGGTGGCGGGCTCGATCCGGGCCCATGCCAGCCGATTCTCGCGGACGGTGACTGCGCGTTCGAACAGGGTGCCGTCGGCGCGCTCAAATACGCTCACCGGCAGGGCATCGATCACCTCGTTGGCCAGGGTCACGCCTTCGAAAGCTTCGGTTGGCGGTGTGGCGATCCACTGCACGCGGCTACGCAGTTCATCAGGAAGGACGCTCAGCGTTTCGGCCTGAATCTCGCGCAAGGCGGCGCTGGTATCCAGAATCAGGTAGCGGGCTGGCGGTTGATCCAGGTTGCTGAGGAGGTCGCGGGTCAGTGCGCCGGAACCTGCGCCCAGCTCCAGCAGCGTCCAGTCCGGACCAATCTGCGCGGCCAGCGCATCGAACTGCCGGGCCAGGGCGCGAGCAAACAGCTGGCCTTGCTCGGGGGCAGTGACGAAATCGCCGGTCTGGCCGAACTTGTGCAGGCCGTTGACGTAGTAGCCCAGGCCGGGTTCATACAGCGCCATGGCCATGTAGTCGCCGAAGCGCATCGGGCCGTTTGTTTCAATTCTGTTGACGATCCTGTTGCACAATGCCTCGCTCAAGGCCAGCAAGTCCGCTGGCGGTCTCGGTAGTGACAGTGAAGGATCATTGAATGACATCAGCTAGTGGCAGCGGCAACCGTGTCGCGATTGTAACGGGCGGTGCACGTCGCATCGGTGCAGGCATTGTTCGCAGCCTGCACCAGCGCGGGCTGGATATCTGCCTGCACTACCGCGGTTCGGAAACCGCCGCGCTTGCCTTGCGCGATGAGCTGGTGGCGGTCCGTGCCGAGTCGGTTGTCTTGGTCCAGGCCGACCTGGGCGAGGACAAAGCTGCCGAGCAGATCAAGTCCGCCGCCCTGGACGCGTTTGGCCGTATCGATGTGCTGGTCAACAATGCATCGGCGTTCTACCCAACCCCGGTTGGCGAGGCTACGCCCGCGCACTGGGATGAGCTGATGGCCAGCAATATGCGCGCCCCGTTTTTCCTGTCCCAGGCCTGCGCCCCCCATTTGGCCCGGCGCGGTGGCGCGATCGTCAACCTGGTCGATATTCACGCCCTGGTGCCGATGCAGCGCCACGCCGTGTATTGCCAGGCCAAGGCCGGCCTGGTCATGCAGACCCGCGCTCTGGCCAAGGAGCTCGCGCCCGAAGTGCGGGTTAACGGGGTAGCACCTGGCGCCATTCTGTGGCCGGAAAACGAAGACTCCCCCGAAGCGGCTGCGGCCATTCTCGATCGCATTCCCCTGGGTCATCAGGGCCGTCCGGAGGACATTGCCGGTGCGGTCACGTTTTTTGCCCTGGATGCCCCGTATGTCACCGGGCAGATCCTGGCGGTGGACGGGGGCAGGATGTTGAATATGTGAAACAAGGCGTTCCGCCTTGCGGTTTACGGGTTCCGGTTTACGGTTTACGGGGTGGCTTCGATTGGTGCCTTGAAGAATTTGGAACCACGGAAAGCACGGAAGACACGGAATGGTTTTGTAGCCCGGTCCCTCGCGGCTGCGTAGCATAGCGAATTCATCTCCAAATCCTTGAATAGGCGCAGCTTGTAGCCCGGCCCAACGTGGCCGGGGACCATGTTGAAGTCATCTCCATCATCTGTGGATAGGCGCAATGCCGGGCCCTCGCACCGCGCCAATCCCAAGCGAATGGTGCCCTCCGACAGATGGTCCCCGGGGACGTTGCCCCGGGCTACGGTCGCGCCGCCGCCTACTTGAGGAGTTGGCTCACCGCTCGGAATTTTGGATGCGCGGCATCGCGCATCAGTTCGAACAACACCATCTCGACGTTGCTCAAGTGCATGCCGGCTGAACTCATGCGCTGGAAAGCGATGTCTCGATTAAAGGCTGAGCGCGAGGAGATGGCGTCGCAGACTAAGTGGACGGCGTAGTCACGGCGCCTGAGCTCGGCAGCGGTCTGCCAGACGCAGACATGAGCTTCGATGCCGCATAGCAGAACCTGGCGCCGGCCGGTGGCCTCGATGGCCTGCATCAGGTCCGGATCGCCGCAGCAGCCGAAGCTGGACTTGGAGAAGGGCTGTGCGCCTTCCAAGGCCTCGGTCAGCTCCGGCACAGTGGGGCCAAGCTTGTCCGGCAGCTGCTCGGCCCAGACCACCGGCAGGCCCAGCAGCCGGCAGCCCTGGATGAGAATGCGCTGCTGCCGAATCATCGCCTCCGACTCGTGCATCAGCCGCGCCAGCTTACCCTGGACGTCAACAATCAGCAGCAGGCTGTCGTCAATACTCGGGTGGTCGATGTGATGAGCCATAGCGTTCACGCTTCAGTTGGGCGGTAGGTGCAGGTTAACCATGGTTGGCCCGAAAGGAACGGAAAACTAAAGAAAAATCTTTTGGTCGCGAAGCAGCAAGGCAGCAAAGCCCTCGAAGATAAAAGGCCTTTTCCTTCTGTTACTTCCCTGCTTTGCTGCTTTGCGTCCCAAAGGGTTTGCCTTCAGGGTTCAACCGCCTGCAGCGAGCGGTCGCCTTCGAATCCGGCCCAGTGGTCGGCGAAGGTCTGGCCGGTGACGGGATGTTTGAGCTCAGGGGCGATGTCGGCCAGGGGTTTGAGGACGTGGGCGTATTTCAGGATTTCGTCGCGCGGCAGTTCCAGGCCGTCGAATTCGCCGACCTTGTCGCCGTGCAGCAGGATATCGATATCCAGCGAACGGTCGGAAAATTTCGGTTGGCTGCGGTCGCGGCCGTGGCGGTCTTCCAGCGCGGTCAGCCAGGCCTTGAGTTCGCCCACGCTCATATCGGTCTGCACGACGGCGGCGGCGTTGAGAAAGTCCTCGCCGCTGAAGCCGACAGCAGGCGAACGGTAAATCGGGGAGATCCGCACCTCGCCAAAGGCCTTCTCCAGCTCAGCAATGCCGGTCGCCATGTTGCGCTTCGCGTTCTGGTTGCTGCCCAGGCCCAGGTAGGCATCAATCATGTCGACGTTAACTCTGTTGCTCAGTCACTGAAATCAGGATGCTGCGTCGCTGCGGCGTCCACGTTCAATCAGGATACCGACAGAGCGCGATCCGCGCACGGCTCCGGGCTTGTCCAGGCGCAGGCGCAGCCACTGCACGGGAAACTCGTCGAGAATGATTCTCGCACAGCGCTCGGCCAGGGTTTCGACCAGGCCGAATTCGCTTTTCTCGACAAAGCCGATCAGGCGCTTGGCCACCGCCTTGTAGTCGAGCGCGTCGTCGATGCTGTCGGTGGTTGCGGCGCGGCGGACATCGGTATTCATTTCAATGTTCAGGCGCACGGTCTGGCGAATTTCGCGCTCCCAGTCATAAATGCCGATAACGGTGTCGATGTCGAGGTCGGTGATGAAAACGATGTCCATGGATGAAGGGGGTAAAAGGTCAGAGGGAAGAAGGAAGAGGAAAAAACCGCTCGGGAGATTACTCGTGCTCCGGAGAGTGTAGCGTGAGGGAGTGCGCACGGGTTGTAGCCCGGCCCAGCGCAGGTTGGAGGGTAGGTGCGGCTTGCCGCTGGCAAGAAGCGCCTGCCCGGAAACCGTTGAGCGCGTGCAGGTTGGAGGGCAGGTGCGGTTTGCCGTAGCTGTAGCCCGGCCCAACGTGGCCGGGAGCGATGTTCGGACCAGCACAGTCTTCGCTTCAATCTAAAACCTCAAACAGCCCCCAACTCCTCCAACGCCCACCGTGGCCGAACGGCAATCTGGCCGTCCCGGCTGCCTTCCTTCCTCCGGTACCAACCAGCATGAGCGATCATGGCGCCGTTGTCGGTACATAAAGCCGGGCGTGGGTAATAGACCTTCCCGGGCAGCGCCTGGTCCAGGGCCTGGCGCAGGCGCTGGTTGGCGCTGACGCCGCCGGCGATGACCAGGGTGTCGAAGCGGGTTTCGCGCAGGGCGCGGCGGCACTTGATGACCAGGGTGTCGACCACGGCGCGCTCGAAGCCGGCGGCGATGTCAGCGTGATCGTCGGGCGTGCTGCGCGCTACCAGCTGCCGGGTGTGGGTTTTCAGGCCCGAAAAACTGAAATCCAGCCCCGGCCGGTTGACCATGGGACGGGGGAAATCGAAGCGATCTGGATTCCCGCTTTCAGCCAGCCGGGCGACGTCAGGCCCACCCGGAAAGCCCAGCCCCAACAGGCGTGCGGTCTTGTCGAAGGCCTCGCCGGCTGCATCGTCCAGGGTTTCCCCCAGCAGGCGGTAGCGGCCCACTCCACCGACCTCGACAAGCATGGTGTGGCCGCCGGATACCAGCAGGGCGACGAATGGAAAATCGGGCGGACGTTCTTCCAGCAGCGGCGAGAGCAGGTGGCCTTCCATGTGATGAACGGCAATTGCGGGTACGGCCGCCGCCTGGGCCAGGCCAACGCCAACCGATGCGCCAACCAGCAAGGCCCCGGCCAGGCCCGGGCCGGCCGTATAGGCCACGCCAGCCAGGTCGCTGGCGCGCAAGCCGGCCTGGTCCAGCGCCTGCTTGATCATGCCCGGCAGCTTGCGGACGTGATCGCGCGAGGCCAGTTCCGGCACCACGCCACCGTAGGCGGCGTGGTCGGCCTGGGTATACACCAGGTCGGCCACAAGCCCGCGTTCCGGATCGAACACGGCCACGCCGGTTTCGTCGCAAGAGGTTTCTATGCCAAGTATGCTTTGCATGGGAGAAAGAATACGGGTTATAATGGGCGACTTTCCACTAAATAACTGGATCGGGAAATAATGCCCAGCGTCAAGGTCAAAGAAAACGAGCCGTTTGAGTACGCTCTGCGTCGCTTCAAGCGCTCATGTGAAAAAGCCGGTGTCGTCGCCGAAGCTCGCCGTCGCGAGTTCTTCGAAAAGCCGACCCAGGAGCGCAAGCGCAAGAAGGCGGCTGCGGTCAAGCGTCACCTGCGCAAGATCTCCCGCGAGCGCGTCAATCGCCGCAGATTGTACTAGACCCCGCCCGCAGCGGGCGCGCTTAAGCTCGTCCGCCGCCTGGCGCTTGTTGACCAACAGCGCTCATGTCCCTGAAAGATCGAATCTCCGAAGACGTCAAGCAGGCCATGCGGGCCGGCGACAAGCCGCGCCTTACCACCCTGCGCATGATTACCGCGGCGATCAAGCAGCGCGAGGTCGATGAGCGCATCGAGCTCGATGATGCGGCCGTGCTCGCCATCGTTGAAAAGATGATCAAGCAGCGCCGGGAGTCAGCCGAGCAGTATCGGGCCGGCCAGCGGCCTGAACTGGCCGAGGCTGAAGAGGCGGAAATTGAATTTCTCAAGGTCTACCTGCCCGAGCCACTTGATGAGGCGGCGCTGGATGCCATCATCGATGAAGCCGTTACTGAGGCTGGTGCTTCTGCCATGTCAGCGATGGGTGCGGTGATGGCCCTGGTCAAGCCGCGTGTTCAAGGCCAGGCCGAGATGCGCGATGTGTCGGCCCGCGTTCGCAGCAAACTGACGTCCTGAACTGGACGGACTCTGACCGTTGCCCGGTCGTATCCCCGATGACTTTATCGACAGCCTGCTTGAAAGGATCGATATTGTTGAAGTCATCGGCGCCCGCCTGGATCTGAAGCCGGCCGGCCGCGGCGAATTCAAGGCCCTGTGCCCCTTCCACAACGAAAAAAGCCCTTCCTTCACGGTCAGTACTGACAAGCAGTTCTATCACTGCT
>SKKV01000211.1 GCA_007123575.1 Wenzhouxiangella sp. | reverse complement strand
CTGGTTTCCCAGACACACTGGAAAGGCAAGTCGGTATACACCGCGCCGCCGCTCTGGTGCAGCTCGCGCCAGGGACGGGAGTCGAAACCGATCATCAGCTTGGCATTGCTGCCGTAGGTCAGCTCGTCGATCACCCGGCGTTTGACCTCGGGTAGCGGCACGCGGATATCGACATCGCGCAAGGTGGTCAGCGGCAGTGCCAGGATCACCTGGCTGGCATAGACCGGCAAGCTGGCCTGGTCCTGGCGAAATTCCAGCCGGTAGCGATCATCAGCCACCTGGACAATGGATTCGAGCACGCTGTTTAGTTCGATGGCATCATCCAAACGCTCGGCCAGCGCCTGGATGATCAGGTCGTTGCCGCCGCGCACATGGAAGCGTTCGTCGCTGTCGCCGAGCAAGGCGACGTAGTCGTCGTTGCCGGTGCCAATCAGGGTCAGCAGGTTCAGGGCAGACTGCTCATCGATCTCCAGGCCCATTTCCGTGGTGTAGGCCACATCAATGAGCTTGCGCAGCCAACCGCTAACGCCTTCCCTGTCCAGCCAGTCGGCAACGGATAGAGCGTCCAGCGCGCCAGCCTGGCCTGGCGTTCGCCAGGTCACATCATCGACACCCAGGGTGGCCAAATCGCGTTCGATGGCTTCTCCAACCGGCGCGAAGGCCTCGACCAGTTCCTGGTCGCTGAGGCTGCGCCCTTCAAAGAAGTAGACGCCGTCGTCCAGGTTCGGATCTTCTGTATGCAGATCATTCAGTGCAATGCCAAACTCGTCCGCCAGGCTGCGGATATGAACATGGTCGGTATTGATCAACTCACCGCCCAACTCCACGACCTGGTCATCTGGAAAGTGTCCGCGCAGACTGAGCATGCGCCCGCCAACGCGCCCCTGGGCTTCAAATATCCGCACTTTCAGGCCTGCCTGGCGCAAACGCCAGGCCGCGGTCAGCCCGGCGATGCCTGCACCGACAATGACGACTGCTTCGTCATCATCACCAGGGCCGTTGACCGATACACCACAGCCAGCCAGGGTCAAAGCGCTCCCGGCAGCCATGGAATGGACCAGGAACTGGCGCCGGGATCGATTGATCGCTTTATCGTTTGCCGCCAGCGCTTGAATCGCTTCCGGTTCCAGGTTGAGACGGCGCGATGCACGATCGATCAGGGCAGCCCGACGCAGGCGGGCAAAAAGAGTTGAACGAGCCATGGTGTGGCGATCCCTCTATGAAAATGGTTGCGGGCCTCCCAAGCTAAAGATTAGCTCGGAAGGAGAAAGATGGAAAGCCCCGTACCCCGGCTTGTAGCCCGGCCTGTAGCCCGGCCCAGCACAGGTCGGAGGAACGGTGCGGTTTGCCGCAGGCAAGGAGCGCCGTTCCGGAGACCGCCCGTGCGTGTGGCCGGGGACCATGTTGAGCCGTTCTCGATGCTGGCGACGCGTATAGAGACAAGCCATTTTCATTCACATCATTTTTCGAGAGGTACTCATCATGGCAACGCAATTTCACAAAATCAGCTTCCGAACCCTTGCATTGGGCGTCGTCGCACTCGGTTTTCTGGGCAGCAGCGCCTTGGCACAGGATGCTTTTGGCCAGTCCGGCTGGCAACAAGGGCAGGCTGCGCAGCAGTCGCAAACCTGGGGTGGCCAGCAGGGGCATCACGGTCAGCAACAGCCGCAGTGGAGTGGACAGCAGCCCGGCAATCAGCAAGGTTGGGGCCAGCCGCAAGGCCAGTGGCCGCAGGCACCGGCTCAACAGCCTGATCCGTGGGGCCACCAGCCGCATGGCGGCTGGGGCCAGCCCGCTCCAGGTCAGGGCCTGGGCAGCATTGCGCCGCCCCAGTACATGGACCGTCGCAACAGCCAGGCCGGGCACGTGTTTTATACCCGGATGCCGGGAACGGGCGCGCGGATGCAGGTCGGCCGACTGCGCGAGCACATGCGTAGCTACTTCGACAGTGACATTCAAATCATGGCCGAACAGTCAGATCCGTCGGATCAATATGCGCAGATCGGCTTCAGCGCCTTCAAGAACGGCGTCATGGTGATGGGCATGCTGGTGGTCTCGCCGGGTGCTCCTGGCGAAATGGCCGGCGCGCTGGTGCTTGACGAGTTCGATCGTTTTCAGGCCTCATTCCCGATGATGCTGCAGGCCTTGCAGGAAGGCTAATCTCTTTTCAAAGCCTTGCAACGCGATCGGCTACCATGCGTTTTTCAGCATGGGGCCGATCGCATGTTTTTGAACCGTATCGTCGTTTTCTTCTGTTTACTGCTCGGAGTTGCGCTGGCCCAGGCCTCCTTCGCTGAACAGCCCTTGCCGACAGAATTCCTCTTTGACCAGGTTCGGGTTTTCGATGGCCAGTCGGACTCGCTGACCAAGCCTACTCAAGTGCTGGTGCGCGGCAATCGCATCAAGGCCATAGGCCAGGATGTGGAAGCTTCTGACCAGGCCCATGTGATTGACGGCCTGGGCCATACCCTGATGCCCGGGCTGATTGACGCCCATGTCCACTTGACCTTCAGTGCGCTGAGCATGAGCGAGCTGATGTCACCGGATCTGACCCCGGAGGTTGCCGAGCAGGCCGCCGCGCGTGAGGCCGAGGCCATGCTGCTGAGGGGCTTTACCGCGGTGCGCGATGTGGGTGGCCCGATCTGGGGTCTGAAAGCGGGTATTGATGCCGGGCGCTATGTGGGTCCGCGTGTCTGGCCGTCCGGTGCGACGGTCAGCCAGACGGCCGGGCACGGCGACTTCCGCCTGCCGAACG
>SKKV01000098.1 GCA_007123575.1 Wenzhouxiangella sp. | reverse complement strand
GTTGCTGCCATCCTGATTGAGCATCTGCGCGCGCTGCACGCATTTTATGGCGAACAGGCCGGCGTTCGCATTGCCCGCAAGCACCTCGGTTGGTATGCCAAGGACCGACCGCAAAATCAGGCCTTCCGCGCGGTGGTCAACCGCGCCGACAGCGCTGCCGAACAGGTGGATCTGACCTTCAATTACTTTGCGTCGTTAACCCTGGCCCAAGCTGCCTGAGCCCCGTCGCCTCAGCTACCAGCTCAGTTTCACGTTCCAGTTGATCCGGTTGTCGTCGACGCCTTGCGCGTCTTCCACCTGCTCCCAGGACGCCGACATGTTGGCATCCATGTCAGGCAGCCGGGCCGCCAGCCAGCGGCTGAAATCCAGCAGCAGTGACAGGCGTTCGCGCTCAACGGGGCTGGCCAGGGGAACAAACCAGAGCGGGTCGTTGGCTCGCAACCAGCGCGCCTTGAACGCGACGTTGCCGAGGTTGCGACTGAGCATGAAATTCATCGCCCAGCGCGCCGGCAGCGCCGCCTCATCCTGGTTTGCGGGCTGCCCGATCTGGCGCCAGGCCATGTCCACGCCCAGCTTCCAGTTTGACTGGGTCAGCGACTGGGACAGGCCCAGCTCGTAGGCCGGCTCGATTTCAGGGGCGCCGAACTCCTGCCAGGCCGGCATCACCCGCTTGACTTGCACCGTACTGTCCAGTAGCCCGCTCCAGCGCCAGGCCAGCGCCTCCGAGCGCGCGGCCAGGCCAACAATGCCTCGCCCCGGGGCATGGACATGGCAAGCCTGGCCCGACACGTCCATGACCATGTCATAGGCCTGAGCCACAGGCAGGGTCGGCAAGTGCAAATTGGCCTGGACAAAGCAGTCCATGGGTGGTCGTCCAACCTGCGCTGCAACCGGCGGAGCCCAGCGCAAATCCAGCGCAAAATGATCCGGCTGCCACTGCAGGTGGGCGAGCTGGCTGTCCGAGCGCGCCTCGCCGTTGAAGGACCAGCGCAGGTCGTGCTGGTTGCGCATGTTGATCCGGATGGGCGCCCCCAGGGCTGGCGGCAAGTCGAGGTTGAATTCCTGTCGCAGCGATTGCCGGCCCAGTTCGGCGGGCACAGCGTCGGCGCCGTTCGCATCAACGGCCAGGCTTTGGGCCAGTACGTCCGAGTGCAGCAGATAGACGGCACTGTAACGCAGACGGTTTTCCGCGCCACTGGCTTCGATCTGGCCCTCAAACAAACCGGCATCCCGATTGTTCGGGGCGGCCAGCAGCGAACTGGACTCAAACGCCAAGTAGGCGTTTGCCGCCTTATCGGCCTGCTCGCTGGCACGCGGCTCCAGGCTCGCACAGCCGAGCATCTGCACCGCCAGCAGCGCCATCAGCAGGGTTGAAAACAGATGTCGCACTCGCAACCAAGGTCCTTGACTTCTCCTTGGTAAAGATAAACGCCATCCCTGGTTCTGACAAGGCTAGTGGTCCTTCAACCTGATGTTAGGATTCAGCGTTCCTGTGGCGCTTCGCTGCAAGGCGCGCCGCGCAGGGCTTTACTTGCGCCCAATCAAGTCTGGTGGTGCTACACTTTTCAACCTGTCGACATGCTTGACAGTCGACGAGCCCTTCTGTGGGGAGGACAATGCAAAATCAGCCTGATCTAACCGGCCTGCTCAAGGACTGGTCCAGCGGCAACCCCGAGGCCGGTGATCGCTTGATGCGCCTGGTCTACCAGGAGCTGAAGGCCTTGTCGGCCGGACGCCTTCGCGCCCACGCCGGCTCGGTCACCCTGCAAGCCACCGAGCTGATTAACGAGGCCTACTTGCGGCTGTCTTCCCAATCCGACACCGAGTGGCAGAACCGCAGCCATTTCTTCGCCATCGCCGCCACCGTGATGCGCCGTATTTTGCTTGACCGCGCTCGCCATCGACACAGCGCCAAGCGCGACCGGCGCCTGGAATCGGAAGCCCCGCCGGAGTTGGAAGACATGTCGGCCAGCCGCGCCGAGCAGTTGCTGACCCTGGATATGGCGCTGGAGGAGTTGGCCCAGCTGTCACTCCGCCAGGCCCGGGTGGTTGAACTGCGCTACTTCGGTGGCTTGAGTATTGAGGAAACCGCTGTTGCTCTGGATACCTCACCGGCCACCGTCAAGCGCGACTGGAACCTGGCCCGGGCCTGGCTCATGCAGAAGCTGCCAGCCGATGAGATCTAAACGGCCATGGACGCGATTCGCTGGCAGAAGCTGACTGACCTTTTTACCGAGCTAAGCGAAATCGACGATGGCGATGTTCGCCGCCAGCGCCTGGACGCGCTGCACGACGAAGACCCGGAGCTGGCCGCGGAACTCGAAAACTTGCTGGTCAGCCACGGCCAGGACAGCAGCTTTCTCGACCAGCCGGCCCAGGAAGAAGCCGCGGCAGCGCTGGCCCAGCAGGTACAGAGCCGGCTGATTGGCCAGAAGTTCGGACCGTGGGTGATCGTCAAGCCGCTCAGCGAGGGCGGCATGGGCAGCGTCTACTTGGCCCACCGCCACGATGCCGGCTTTGAACAAACCGTTGCCTTGAAGCTGATCAGAACGGGCCTGGAGTCAGACTCGCTGGTCGAGCGCTTCGAGCAGGAGCGTGTGCTGCTGGCCAGGCTGGCGCACCCCCACATCGCCCGCCTTATCGACGGCGGCACGGCCGAGAACGGCCTGCCCTGGCTGGCCATGGAATACGTCGACGGCCTGCCCATCGACCAGTGGTGCGACGAACAGCGCCTGGATGTGAAACAGCGTCTAAAGCTGTTTGACCAGGTCTGCCGAGCGGTCCATTTCGCCCATCAGAACCTGGTCATCCACCGCGACATCAAGCCCGCCAACGTCCTCGTCGACAAGAGCGGACAGGTCAAGCTGCTGGATTTCGGTATTGCCAAGTTGGTTGAAGACAGCATGGATGCCGACACCACCCGCACCCAGCTGCGCATGATCACGCCCAGCGCCGCCAGCCCCGAGCAGTTTCGCGGCCAGACAGTGACCACCGCCAGTGATGTCTATTCGCTGGGACTTTTGCTCTACCGCCTGTTAACCGGCTGCCCGGCCTACCGGATCGATGCCACCACGCCGGTGGTGGACACCGAGCGGCTGATCTGCCAGGACATGCCGACCCGACCCAGCCTGGCCCTGCGCGGCAGCAAGGCGTTGGAGGCCATCGCCATGGCCCGGCAAACCCGCCCCGAGCGGCTGCCGCGACAGCTCAGCGGCGACCTGGACACGATCATCATGAAGGCGCTGCGCAAGGAACCGCGCCGCCGCTATGGCTCGGTCGAAGAGCTGGCCGAAGACCTGCGTCGCTACCGCGCCGACCTGCCGGTGCTCGCCCGCCCGGATTCCGTCACCTACCGGTCACGCAAGTTCGCCCAGCGACACTGGGTCGGACTGACTGCCACCGCGACTACCTTCGCCGCCCTGATCCTGGGCCTGGCTGTAGCCGTTCACCAGACCGGCCTGGCCCGGGCCGAGCGTGACCGGGTGGCGCAGATGAACCAGTTTCTGCAGACCATTCTTCTGGAGGCCGATCCCTACCAGGCCGGTGCCGAAGCCACGGTGCGCGATGTACTGCGCACGGCCAGCAACATGGTCGGCGAGCGCTTTCCCGACCAGCCGGCCATCGAGGCACCGCTGCGACACACTATCGGCTACACCCAGCTCAGCCTGATGGAACTCGATGCCTCGCACGACAACCTTGTTCGGGCTGACCAGTTGAATCGACAGGTCTTTGGCGACAACGACGATCGAACACTGATGACGCAGGCCTACCTGGCCTGGATCGAGTACCGCCGCGGCCACTTTGACCTGGCGAGAGCCGGCTACCTCGCGCTGATTGATCGCCTCGGCCCCAGGCATAGCCATGAGACGCGAGCCACCATTCACAACGACTTCGGCGTCATCCTTGGATCGATGGAGCGCTGGGAGGAAGCCCTGGGACAGCACCGAAAAGCACTGGCATTATGGCTAGAGCACGAGCCAGAGTGGCCGGAAATCGGCATTGCCTACAACAACATTGCCTACAACCTGCACGGCCAGGGCGAGCTGGAACAAGCCCGCGAATGGTACGAACGGGCACTGGAATGGCAGCGCCGCGAAGCCCCAGAAGGCAGCGTCGACCTGGCTTTCAACCTGAACAACTACGGCATTCTGCTGCGTGATATGGGCCTCACAGATGAAGCGCTGCCGTATTACCGGGAGTCGCTGACGATGAGAATCGACACCCTGGGTGCCGACCACGCATTTACCGGCTCGGCGCACATGAACCTGGGACGATTGTTTCTGGAAATGGGCCAGGTCGATGCGGCTCGCGAGGAACTGGAACATGCCGTTCGAATTTCTGACGCCACGCTGCAGCCAGATCAGCATCAGGTGCTGGTATCGAACGCCTCGCTGGTACGCGCACGATTTTTGCAGGGCGAGCAGGAAGGCGCGGCAGAAGCGCTAGACGAGCTTAACCAGCGGATGATCGCGGCCGGCGCGCCGCAACCCTTTATCGACCAGGTGGGACATTGGCTGGAAGAAGCGCAACAGGGTCAGCAGGCTGAGCCAGGCAACCTCGCCCCCCGCTGATCGATCATTCCAGCCCCCAGTCCAGTCCGGTGACCCCCTCGAAGGCTTCCGGGTCCGCCTCAAGAATCGCCACGGCCACGTCGTGCTGTGAATAGCCTTTCGAGCACAGGTACTGCATCAAGGTCAGCGGTGCCAGCGGTGCCCGAATCTCAATGGGTGCCCCGCCCGTGACCATAGGCGCTGCCGACGCGATAAAGCCATTGGCTCGCTTGGTCACGTTGATAGCCACCGATTTTTGACCCAACACCTTCCCGGACCTGGCTTGATGCACCCGGCACCAGTCTAACTGATGGCCAGGGGGCACCCGGAAGCGCGTCGCACTTCACTGGCGGCGCGCGTTTTGCGCAAAAGGACGCAGGATTTTTCCGGATCGGCTTTTCGCAGGGGTAGAATTAAAGTGTTGCTTGATGCCGAGCAAAGTGTGGTTCCAGCCAACGGAGGGAATGGTGCCATGGACAAAAAACTTGCCCACAACCAGTTTGATCTACTCCTGACCGAACGGCTTGTTTTAACCTTGTTGCTTGCTTTTGGATTCGCTTTTTCCAGCCATGCGCCGGCCAATCAATTCACAGTTGCCGAAGGTGGCACTTACAGTGGATCGGTCAGCAAAGGCACCGCCCTATTTGCAATGTCTAATGGCCCATTGATTGGCACATTGGTCTTCAATGCCGATGGCAACTTCACTTATACAGCGCATAGACAGCCGACCATTGGCTTCATCAGCAGCGATTCTTTCACTTATCGATCAAGCGACCAGGAACCGTCTGACGCTCCTTGGACCGTGTCCATTTTAATCACACCGGTCAACGATGCCCCAATCGCTGTTCCAAAGTCTTTCCAAGCGCTCGTTGGAGAACCATACAGTGGGCAGGTTGAAGCCAGCGATATTGATGGAGACGCACTCACCTTCGCCCTGATTTCCGGCCCAGTGAACGGCACCTTGGTCTTCAACGCGAACGGATCCTTCACCTACACCGCAAGCAGTGTTGGCGATGGAACAGATTCCTTCACCTTCATTGCCAACGATGCCTTGGCCGACTCCAATATCGCGACCGTGAGCATTGAAATCATCGGCGACCTGATCTTCTTTGATCGCTTCGAAGACAGGTCCTTTAGCGACTGCCCCGTCTGCCCACGCATGGTGGCGATACCCCCCGGCAGCTTCGTCCAGGGCGCGCCGGACGATGAGCCGCAAAGTCAAACTTCTGAACGGCCACAGCGCAGCGTCAATGTCGCGGCTTTTGCAATTGGCCAGACGACGGTTACATTTCTGGAGTGGGACGCCTGCTTGGCTGACGGCGGCTGCCTGCACAACCCCAGTGACAATGGCTGGGGCCGGGAGAACCGCCCGGTGATCAATGTCAGCTGGAACGACGCACAGGAATATGTCGCCTGGCTGAGCAACAAGACCGGCCACGAGTACCGCCTGCCATCGGAGTCCGAATGGGAATACGCCACCCGCGCCGGCACAACGGGGCGCTTCAATACCGGCGAGTGCATCACCACTGACCAGGCCAATTTCCGGGGTAACAATCCCGCCACAGGCTGTCCGGCTGGGATTGCCCGTAGCCAGTCGCTACCGGTCCGCAGCTTCACGCCCAATTCTTTTGGCTTGCACGACACGCATGGCAACGTCTTCGAGTGGAGTCAGGATTGCTGGAATGAAAACTACACGAGCGCACCGGTTGATGGCAGCGCTTGGATGTCTGGTGACTGCGACGCTGGCGTGCGACGGGGCGGCTCATGGGGCCACGGCGGCAATTGGGCGCGTTCAGCCGCTCGCGGCTGGGGGATTCGGGAAGACACTCGGTTCCCCGATACAGGTTTTCGCGTTGTCAGAACGGTAGACCTTTGACCGATTGATTGGCCGGCTTGAAGATGGCGAGCCTGGTTACTTCCATCTCATGTCCCCATGCGTCCTCCGAGTCGAACCCTGAAGACCAGAATTCAGCAGAATTCAGGACAATCGTTCGGAAATTTCCTGCATGAAAAGGAAAGCCCAAACGCTGCCTGTCCAAAGTTCGCCGGTTTTGTTTCCGGATTGCGGTAAGTGGCGATGTTCCCTGCCCCTGCAATCAGCCAATTGATTAGATGGCATGCACCATGCCTGGCCAGCAAAAAAAATCATTCCCTATTCCGTGCGCATTCCGGCGAACGTGAACACCCATTCCGGCCGAACGTGAACACCGGTTTTCGCGACGCATCACGGCGGTGTCTTTTTAGCTCAGGTGTTCACGTTGGGTCAAATCGGCTTGCTTTTTTCGCATCGACTCACCGTTGAGCCGAAGTCGGTGGGCGTTGTGCATCAGACGGTCCAGGATGGCGTCGGCGAGGGTGTTGTCACCGATGCTGGCATACCACTGGTCGGTAGGTAGCTGGCTGATCATCAGGGTGGAAGTTTGGCCATGCCGGTCATCCATGATCTCGAGCAGGTCGTGGCGCTGGGCTGGCTGTAGTGGCTCCAGGCCCCAGTCATCCAGGATCAGCAGTTGGACCTTGGCGAGCTGCTTGAGCCGCTGCCGGTAGCTGCCATCCGCTTTGGTCTGGGTCAGCTCCAGCATCAGCCGTGACAGGCGGTAGTAGCGCACGCTGTAGCCATGCAGGCAGGCATTGTGTCCCAGCGCGCAGGCCAGGTATGTCTTGCCACTGCCGCACGGACCGGTAATGAGCAGGTTCTGGCCCCGGTCCAGCCAGTCAGGCTGGGCCAGCTGGGCGATCTGACTTTTGCTGATGTTGCGTGGATGCTGGTAGTCGATGTCGGCGACACGGGCGGCCAGCTTGAGCTGGGCTTGACGGATCAGACGGTCGCGTTTGCGCTGATCACGCAGCAGCCGTTCCTGGTCGACCAGCAGGGCCAGTCGCTCGGTGAACGAGAGGCCTTCGTAGGTGCTGACCTGCTCCTGCTGACTTTCCAGGGCAGCGGCCATGCCGCCGAGCTTGAGGTCGCGCAGTTGCGCCAGTAGTGGGGTGTTCATGGGCATTCTCCAGTGGGTGGGTTGGTGAGTTTTCAGGTGAAGCTTGTCGGGCCACGGACGTTCTCGTGGTCCTGAGGCAGTTCGACACGCAGGTCGAGCTGCTCGGGCAGCTGATCGCGGTTGCTTTTGAGCACCGACTTGATCTGCTTGAGCTGGGTCAAGCCCTTCCTGTTGGCCAGCCGGCAGGCGGCATCGATTCGGACGACCGGATAGGTCCGGCTCAGGTTGAGCAGACCCAGACAGACCCGGTAGGCCTGCTCGGGATGGGTGCGGGTGGATAACTGTTTATCCACCCAGCCATGCACATGGGGTCCGAGATCACGGGCCCAGGCTTTCAGGCGCTGCGGCGTCCACTGCTGGTGCTTGGCGTGGCGGGTGGGCATGTGGCCGGCCTCGGTGGTCATGCCGGGGCCGTGAGCCCTGGGGTGAACCGCCACGCGCTGGCGACGGAAGTACAGCTCGACCAGACGCTCGCCGGCGTGCAGTTCCAGACGCTCGCCCACGTACTGGTGGGGCACCGAGTAGAGGTGCTTGTCGTAGTCGACGTGGTAGTCGATGTTGACCTTGACCGACTTGATGGCCACGTAGCGGTAGGCTTGGGCCGGCAAGGCCCTCAGGGCAGGCCGGTCGAGCTGTTCAAAGGCCTGCCGACGACTACCAGGCAGTTGCTTGAACGGCTTGTCGTTGAGCTCGACGAGGAGCTTGGCAATGGCCTGATTGAGCTCGGCCAGGGAGAAGAAGGTGTGATGGCGCAGCCGGGCCAGGATCCAACGCTCGACGACCTGAACGGCCACCTCGGCCTTGGCCTTGTCTTTCGGTTTGTAGGGCCGGGCCGGCACCACGGCGACCCGGTAGTGGTCGGCCAACTGCTGGTAGCTGGGGTTGATCTCCGGATCATAGCGGCAGGCCCTGCTGACCGCACTGCGCAGGTTGTCCGAGATCAGCATCTGCGGCACGCCGCCGAAGAACTCGAAGGCGCGTACGTGACTTTCCAGCCAGTCCGGCAGCGATTGCGTGCGGGTGGCCTCGGCAAAGGTGTAGCTGGAGGCGCCCAGCACGGCCACGAAGATCTGGGCCGGATAACACTCGCCAGTGCTCGGGTTGACGATCGGCACGGTCTGGCCGGCATAGTCGATGAAGCACTTCTCGCCGGCTTTGTGGACTTGGCGCATGGACCGCTTGAGCTGGCCTCGCCAGCGCCGGTAGTGTTCGCAGTACTGCGAGTAGCTGTAGCTGCTGTTGGGGTAGCGGGCGGCATACTCCTCCCACAACAGTCGCAGGGTCAGACCGGGCCGCTGCAGCTCCCGGTGAACGCTTTCCCAGTCCGGCATGTGATGCTCCGTAGAGACCCGGGCATCGGCATTGGGGTAAAACAGCCGGGCCAGGCCGGCATCGTCCAGATCATCCGGCAGCGGCCAACCCAACTGAAGTTGGGCGGCCCGGGCCAGTAACTTCTGGATCGCGCCAAAACTCGCCTTGCTGCTCTGGCTGATTTGTCGAATCGACAGGCCGGCGGCCAATCGGAGACGCAAGATTTCGCGGATTTTTCGCATGGTTGTTCTCGGTGCGGCCATGTACCCTCCAAAAAACATCGCAGGGTATATGGTTATGTCGGAAAAACAATGCGTTGCGAAACAATCCGGCCCAACGTGAACAGCCAATCCGGAAGGTGAACACCGAATCCGGAGAAACGGCAAAAGTGTTCACGTTGAAACCGGATTCGGTGTTCACGTTCGGCCGGATCAGGTGTTCACGTTGGACCGGATTGAGTGTTCACGATAGGCCGGAATATGCAGGGGGGGCCCGGCGCGGGAATATCGGCACCTTCAGGAAGGAACTGCAAGGCACCCACACATTCCCGACCAATGCGGCCCAAAAGGTTGAAGGCATCGATACCGTCAGCGCCCACCTTTTGCGCAACAATCCGACGAATCTGTTCGTTCTCAGGCAGGAGATTATCGAAGTAATCCGAGACTTCCGAGCCTGAGTATCGGTCCTCCCGCAATGGCAAGGAGAGGGAAACCGGTATGGCCCTTTCATCATCAGCGAGCCACGCGTCATCATAGGTGAAAGAAATGGCACCATTAGGGGCGCGCTCAAGAAGGCCAACCAAGCGCCCGTTAAGCGCAACAGACAGACGGGTGGTTCTACGTTGCCGCACCATTAAAAGAGTTCCTCAATGTCCTTTGGGGATCCCTTGGTGCGCGGCTGAACGACCAGCTCAAGGTCAAGAGCGTGCATTAATTCCATGACTGTCGTCAACTTGACAGTCTCAAGACCGTTCTCAACCTGTGAAACGGTACCCTGCCTCAAGCCAGTGCGCTTTGCCACTTGGATCTGAGTCAAGGCCCGAGCTTTCCGAAAGCGACGCAAGGCAGCGCCAAGCTGGTTTGGTGATCTGACAAGTTCCTTCATGAGCATCTTCCCGCCTGTTTTTATACGTTACAGCGAATATAGTAAAAATATACGCCCTAACAGATAAACCGTCAATATTCGCTATAGCGATTATTTTACTTTTTATCCGCTTAGGCGAATAAAAAGCTGAGAAACCAGCGAGAGGATGAATGCAGCCTCCGCCACCTTGGGAGAACCGAGCCTATTGGGATTTATTCGGAAAAGTTGATAAAAAGTGCCCCTTTATTGCCCCCAGACAGAAGAAGCAAACAAAAAAGGGGCGGCGATTAAGCCTGAACCCCGTCAATCATTTGTTTTTTATGTAAAAAAATGGTGCCGGCTGAGGGATGGATGGCGCTCCGCGCCATCGAGCTCGCCTGCGGCTCGGTTGCTGCGCCCGCTTACGCGGGCTTGCCCTTCGGGCTGATCCGCTGCGCGGCTCAGCGATTGTGCGCTCGCGCGCACAAGTCGAACCATATTGTTGTTGGTCGGGGGTTCGAATTGGGGCTTCGATTAACGAAATGGACGCAGCAGGTCCAGAGGAGTATCGAATAAATGGTGCCGGCTGAGGGATTCGAACCCCCGACCCTCTGATTACAAATCAGATG
>SKKV01000205.1 GCA_007123575.1 Wenzhouxiangella sp. | reverse complement strand
TGGGTAACTATTCCTCGCGCTATGGTTATCGCAACGAGGCCGAGGCGCGCGCGGTGGTCGACCTGCACCTGGAGCAGGGCTTTCCGCTGGATGTGATCGTCATTGACCTGTACTGGTTCGGGCCCGACGAGAAAGGCCACATGGGCAACCTGGCCTGGGATAGAGACAACTGGCCGGATCCTGAAGGGATGATGGCCGATTTTCGGGACAAGGGCGTCCAGACCGTGCTGGTGACCGAGCCGTTCATCCTGACCACCTCGAATCGCTGGCAGGAGGCGGTCGAAGCCGAGATACTCGCCCTGAACATGGCCGGTCGCCCGAAGACCTTTGACTTTCACTTTGGCAACAGCGGCCTGATGGACGTATTCAAGCCCGAGACGGCCGACTGGTTCTGGAACATCTGTCGTGATTTGATGGCCCAGGGCGTGGCCGGTTGGTGGGGTGACCTGGGCGAGCCGGAGGTACACCGGCGCGATACCTTGCACGTGGCCGGCATGTCCGACGAAATTCATAACGTCTACGGCCATACCTGGGCCGAAGGGCTGTATCAGCGCCACGTTCGCGACTTTCCCGATCGCCGCCCGTTCATCATGATGCGCGCCGGCGCGCCGGGCTCGCAGCGCTTCGGCATGATTCCCTGGACCGGTGATGTCGAGCGCAGCTGGGCCGGGCTGCGTCCGCAGGTGGAACTGGCCCTGCAGATGAGCCTGTTCGGCTTCGGCTACATCCATTCCGACCTCGGTGGTTTTGCCGAAGGCGAGGTTTTCGACCCTGAGCTCTACACCCGCTGGATGCAGTTCGGCGTATTCCAGCCGGTCTACCGGCCCCATGCCCAGGACCACATCCCGTCCGAGCCGGTCTTTCACGATCAACGCACCCGCGACATCGTGCGCGAGTATGTGCGTTGGCGCTACCGGTTGATGGCCTACAACTACACCCTGGCCTACCAGCATGCCAGCAGCGGTCTGCCGCTAATGCGGCCGCTGTTTTACCTGGAACCGGACAATCCGGACCTGATCGATGAGGCCAACAGCTATCTCTGGGGCGATGCTTTTCTGGTCGCGCCGGTAACCGAGTCGGGCGTGGAAAGCTGGCCGGTCAATCTGCCCAACGGGGTGTGGTTCGATTACTTCAATGGCCAGCGCCACGACGGCGGCCAAATCTTCGATGTCCCGGTGACCCTGGAAACCATCCCGGTGATGGTCCGGGCCGGCAGTTTCGTGCCCAAGGTCGATGTCTTTCAGACCACTCGCGACTATTCCAGCAAGCACCTGGCATTGCACTACTGGCACGACCACAGCGTCAGCCGTGCTTCAGGGATGATGTTCGAAGACGATGGCCATAGCCGAACCAGCCTGGAAGACGGTGCCTACGAGCTGCTGCTTTTCAACGCCGCTTACGGCGAACAAGGCCTTGCCATCACGCTCGAGCGCGAGGGCGGTTACTCCGGCATGCCTGGGCAGCGTGAGCTGACCCTGGTCATCCATCATCCGCCTTCGGTCAGCGAAGTGCTGGTCGATGGCATTGCGCTGCCAGTCAAGTCCGAGCCCCCCGAAGCCGGCAGCGGTGCCTGGCAGGACGAGGCCGGGCGTCTGCACGTCACCGCCCCCTGGCAGGCGGAGCGCAAGCTCATTTCATTGTTACGTTAGCGTCCCCAGGCGCCTGTCTGGCGCAGGTAGGCGGCATGGTCGGGCATGGCCTCGGCGGCTTGTTCGATGGTCCCCGCCAGGTTGGCAAGCCAGCGCCGGGCCTCGACTCGGGGGCGATGATCGACCAGCGCGTCGTAGCCTTTCGGAAGGCCAAGCTGGCCGGCCATGACCGCCAGCCAGTTGTGGTTCTGGAACAGTTCCAGCGGCTCGGAGACGATGCGGCCGTGGCTGTTGAAGTGGTCGATCTTGTAGGCCAGGGTTTCCGGAATTTCCATGGCGCGGCACCGGGCCCAGAACTCGCCCTCGTCACGTTCGTTGGCATGGTAATGCAGGATCAAAAAGTCACGGATGCGCTCGTACTCGATGGCGGTGATGCGATTGAATTCACGTTCGCACAACGGGTTAAAATCGCGGTCCGGGAACAGCGCCAGCAGGCGTTGGATTGCGGTCTGGATCAGGTGAATGCTGGTCGATTCCAGCGGCTCCATAAAGCCGGCCGCCAGCCCGATCGCGATGCAGTTGCGATGCCAGAATTTCTTCCGTCGCCCGGTTACAAAGCGCAGCGGCCGCGGCTCGGCTAGCGCTTCGCCTTCGAGGTTGTCGAGCAGGATTTGCGTGGCCTCGTCCTCGCTGATGTGCTGGCTGCAGAAAATGTGACCATTGCCAACCCGGTGTTGCAGCGGAATCCGCCATTGCCAGCCAGCCGGGCGGGCCGTTGAGCGGGTATAGGGGTGCAAGCCTTCCGTGGCGTGGGCACAGGGTACGGCCACCGCCCGGTCGCAGGGCAGCCAGTGGGTCCAGTCTTCGTAACCGGTGTCTAGTGCCTGTTCGATCAGCAGGCCGAAAAAGCCGGTGCAGTCGATGAACAGATCACCGTCCAGCGCCTCGCCATCGGCCAATTTCAAGGTCTGTATGAAGCCGCTGTCCGGATACAGGCCTACCTCGTTGACCTTGCCCTCGATGCGGCGCACGCCCTTGGCCTCGGCCTTGTCGCGCAGGTACTGGCCGTAAAGCATGGCATCGAAGTGGTAGGCATAGTCGTGGGTGGACTGAACGCGGCGCGGATCGCGCAGCGGCTTGTCGAAACGATTGCGCCGGGCTGCCGCCCAGGCCATGGA
>SKKV01000022.1 GCA_007123575.1 Wenzhouxiangella sp. | reverse complement strand
GGGCAGGAAATCGACCCGGTACTCGGCACCGCGATACAGCTCGGTATGGCCTTTCTGACGGCCGAAGCCTTTCACTTCGGTCACGGTCAGGCCATGAACGCCGGCCTGGGAAAGGGCGTCGCGCAGATCGTCAAGCTTGAACGGCTTGATGATGGCGATGATCAACTTCATAAGGTGGCTCCTTTTTTGACTGGGGCAGATCAATCCGGCTGATAGCCGGCTTCGTGGACAAAGAAGCAGAATCCGTGCCAGTGCGGGCGATTTCCCTATTTTTCAGACAGTTGCAGGCCAACGCGGGTGGTGACGACGCGATCGATGCACCATCCCGGCTCACAATGACTGGTGCAGCGCACCAAACTGGTGCATGATGTGGGCGTGAACAGCTTGATGCCGAATAACGAGCGCCCCCAGGGCCTGGCCGATCACCTGGCCACCGCGGTGTTGGTGGTCACTGCCGGCGGCGAGCTGGCCTGGATGAACGCGGCGGCCGAGGTGCTGCTTGGCGTCAGCGCGCGCCAGGTCACCGGCCTGGCCAGCGAACGACTGTGGCCGGAAACACCCGAGCTGACCCTGGCCATTCGCGAGGTCGCGGCCAGCGGTCAGGCGATGACACTGCGCGAGATCAGCCTCAAGCTCAAAAACCAGACCGAATTGCTGAGCGTTGACTGCGTCATCAGTGCCCTACCATCCCCTGACGGCCAGGCGGTGATCGAACTGCAGCCAAGCCATCGCGACCGGGCCCTGGTGCGCGAGGCCGAGCGCAATACCCAGCAGCGCCTGGCCCAGCGCATGGTTCACAACCTGGCTCACGAGCTGCGCAATCCCCTGGCCGGCTTGCGCGGCGCAGCGCAGCTGCTGGAGCGCAAGCTGGACGAGCCCGACCTGCAGGAATACACCCGCGTCATCATCGGTGAAGCCGACCGCCTCGGCACCCTGGTCACCCAGCTGTTGGGCCCGCAGCGGCCGCCGCGCCCGCAGCCGATCAACCTGCACCGACCGCTTGAGCACGTACGCCGCCTGGTTGCCGCCGAGCAGGACGATGGCATACGGATCGAGCGCGACTACGACCCCAGCCTGCCGCAGGTGGTGGTCGACCACGACCAGCTGATCCAGGCGCTTTTGAATCTTGTCCGCAATGCCGCCCAGGCGCTTGCAGATACGCCGGATGGCCGAATTCGCCTGCGCAGCCGCATTGCCCACAACCTGGTCATTGGCGGCGCAAGCCACCGTCAGTGCGCGCGGATCAGCGTTATTGACAACGGGCCCGGTATCGCCCCCGATCAGCTTGAGCGGATTTTCTTCCCGATGGTGTCGGGCCATCCGCAGCGCACCGGCCTGGGCCTGGCCATTGCGAGAAGCCTGGTCAGCGCCAACGGCGGCCGGCTGGACTGCATCAGCCGACCCGGTCGGACCGAGTTTCTGATCGACCTGCCGCTGGGGAGCGCGCCGTGAGTGCTTCGGTGTGGATCGTCGAGGATGATCGCGCGCTGGGCTGGGTGCTGGAGCGTGCCCTGTTGGGCGCGGGTTTTGATGTCAGCCTGTTTCGCAGCGCCGACGGTGCCCTGCTGGCCCTGGCCGAATCGGCGCCGGCGGTGATCGTTGCCGACCTGCGCCTGCCGGGGGAAAGCGGCTTGAGCCTGCTGGGGCGCGCGCCGCCCGGCCTGCCCTCCCCGCCGGTCATCGTCATGACCGCCCAATCCGACTTAGACAGCGCCATCAGCGCCTACGGTGCCGGCGCCTTCGAATATCTGCCCAAGCCGTTCGATCTGGATGAGCTGATCATCCTGGTTGAAAAGGCGATCGGCCAGAACAAGGATGGCGAGGGCAGCGCCGACCCTCCTCCGGAAGCCCCGGAACTGCTGGGCGAAGCACCGGCCATGCAGCAGGTGTTTCGGGCCATCGGCCGGCTGTCGCGTTCCGACATGTCGGTACTGATTACCGGCGAGTCCGGCACCGGCAAGGAACTGATCGCGCGCGCCCTGCATCGCCACAGCCCGCGCGCCGATCGTCCGCTGATTGCCCTGAACACCGCCGCCATTCCCGCCGATCTGCTCGAAGCCGAGCTGTTCGGCCACGACAAGGGCGCCTTTACCGGTGCCGATCAGGCCCGCCCGGGTCGTTTCGAGCAGGCCAACGGCGGCACCTTGTTTCTGGATGAAATTGGCGATATGCCGCTGGCTCTGCAAACCCGACTGCTGCGGGTGCTGGCCGAAGGGGAGTTCTACCGCATTGGCGGGCGCGAAACCCGGCGTGTGGACGTGCGCATCCTGGCCGCCACCCACCGCGACCTGAAACAAGAAGTGGCCAAGGGGCGTTTTCGCGAAGACCTGTACCACCGCCTCAACGTCATCCACCTGCACGTGCCCGCCTTGCGCGAGCGGCGCGAGGACATCCCGACCCTGGCCAACCACTTCCTGGCTTCAGCCGCCGCTGAGCTCAATGCCGTGCGAAAACGTCTACTGCCGGCAACGGCCGATCAACTGCTTGGCTATCACTGGCCCGGCAACGTCCGCGAGCTGGAAAACACCTGCCGCTGGCTGACCGTGATGGCCCCGGGCCGCGACATCACCGGCGACGATCTGCCGGAGAACATGCGTGATACCACCCCGGAGACCAACGGCGCTGGTTGGACCGAAGCCCTGGCGCGGTGGCTGGATGAGCGTCTGACAGCCGGAGATCAGGAGATCTGGCAGTCGGCCAGCGATGAGGTCGAACGCGTCTTGATCGAGCGCGCCCTGGCCGCTTGCCAGGGCCACCGCCAGCAGGCCGCCGCCGC
>SKKV01000019.1 GCA_007123575.1 Wenzhouxiangella sp. | reverse complement strand
ATCAGCCCAGACGATCTGACCATCGAGAACTTCGCTTTCATCGACGGTCACAGCGGCGCTGGCTTCTTTATCGGCAGCATCAACCGCCAGTCACCCTCTCATGTCTGGTTTGGCGGGCTACGCGGCCTGGTCAGGGTCGACCTTGACGAGGTCGCAGCGCGCACTGTGCGACCCCAGGTGGTTCTCACCGAGCTGATGCTTTTCAACCAGCGCGTGCAACCTGCGCCCGGCAGCCTGCTGCCGAAAGCCCTGCACCAGCTTGAGTCGCTGACTTTGCCGTATGACCAGTCGCTGCTGTCGATCGAGTTCACCGCACCGGGTCAATTGCGCCATGCCGCGCAGCTTCGCTACCGCTTCCGCCTGCAGGGGGTGGACCGCGACTGGATCGAAACCGGCCCCAGCCGTGCCTTCGCCACCTACTCCGTACTGCCGCCCGGCGATTACCAGTTCGAAGTCAGTGCCGGCCTTGAATCGCAGCCCTGGGGCGAGCCCAGAATGCTGGCGCTAACCATTGAGCCACCGCCCTGGCGCTCCGACGCGGCCTGGCTCGGCTACGCACTGCTGCTGGCGCTGATACTGCTGTTTATCGTCTGGCGCACTCGTCTTGGATGGCAGCGCCGCCAGCAGGCCCAGCAGGAAATCGCGGCCAGCCGCGAGCGCCTGCGCATGGCCCTTTGGGGCAGTCGCGACGAACTCTGGGAAGCCGACATGGAGAAGGGCACCCTGATCCGGGAAAACCGCATGGATAGAACCAGCGACGACGACGATGTGGCCGTGATGAGCCTGGATCAATTCTGGGCCGGCGTTCACCCGGACGATGTCGATGACCTGAAGAAAACCTTCATCAACCACGCCAGCGGAAAAACCGAGCGTTTCGAAGCCCAGTTTCGCGCCCGAACGCCGCGCACCGACTGGCGCTGGATGTTGTCTCGCGGACGGGTAACGCGACGCGACGCAACGGGCAAGGCCCTTATCCTGTCAGGTACCACGCGCGACATTACCGCGGTCAAGCGTACCGAGGAAGCCTTGCGTCGCCTGAACGAGGAACTGGAAAGTCGGGTTGAAGAGCGGACCAGCGAACTCGAAGCCTCGAACCGAACCCTGACCCAGACCCTGGAAGATCTGAAGCTGGCCCAGCATCAGCTCGTTCAGACCGAGAAGCTGGCCGCACTCGGCGGCCTGGTCGCCGGCATTGCCCACGAGATCAATACCCCGCTGGGCGTTGGCCTGACCGCCGCCTCGCACCTGGATACCGAAGCGCGCCGATTCGAGGCCCTGCTGGAAAAAACACCGGAGTTGAGCGCCGACCAGTGGGCCCGCTTTACCAGTGCTTCACGCAACAGCAGCCAGATGATTCTGCGCAATCTGCGCCGGGCCAGCGAGCTGGTCCGAAGCTTCAAGCAGGTTGCCGTTGACCAGTCCAGCGAACAGCTTCGCACTTTCGACCTGGCCAGTTACATGGACGAAATCATGCTATCACTGCAGCCGCAGCTGAAGCGCCAGCCGCATGAAGTCCAACTTGATATCGCCCCTAATATCGTCATGACCACCTTCCCAGGCGCGCTCTACCAGGTACTGGTCAACCTGATCATGAACTCGCTGACCCACGCCTTTGACGAGGGCGAGGCGGGCCTGATCCGGATCGAAGCCAGCTTGGCCGAAGGCACGGTTACGCTGTGCTATTCAGACAACGGCCGCGGCATGGAAACAGCGGTGGCCGAACGCATCTTCGACCCGTTTTTTACCACCCGGCGCGGCCAGGGCGGCAGCGGTCTGGGTATGCATATCTCACACAACCTGGTGATCAACGTGCTTGGCGGCGCCATTCAATTGGATACGGCACCCGGTCAGGGCGCCCGCTTCGAGATCAAGATTCCAAAAACTCAGCAGAAGTGACGCTCAGTCGGGCAGCCGCTCGCGCAGCGCCATGACCTCATCCCAACGCTCCATCAGCAGATCGACCAGCTCGGGATCGAACTTCGAGCCACGCTTTTCGAACAGAAAGGCCTTGACCTGCTCTTCCGGCCAGGGCTCCTTGTAGCAGCGGCGGCTGCCGAGCGCATCGCAGACATCGGCCAGGGCCACAATCCGGCCGGCCTTCGAGATGTCTTCTCCAGCGACCCCACGCGGATAACCGTTGCCGTCGAAGTCCTCGTGATGGTCACGGGCCACTTCTGCGGCCATGGAAAACAGCGGCCGACTGGATGACGACAGCATCTCGACGCCGATATCGACATGGCTGCGCATGATTTCCTTTTCTTCCTTGGTATGCGGCCCCGGCTTGTTGAGCACGGCATCCGGGATACCGATCTTGCCGATATCATGCAGCGGGGCGGCCAGGCGCAAGATTTCCACGCGCTCTTCGGGCCAGCCACAGGCCTCAGCCAGCATCGCCGAAATTTCCGCCACCCGGCGCACATGGTTGGCGGTTTCCAGCGACCGGGTCTCGGCGACCCCGGCCAGCAGGCACAACATCTCGGTCTGACTTTCAGCCAGCTCCTGGTGGAGCAGCAAGTTTTCAAAGGCAATGGAGACGTTGGTGCAAAAGACTTCCAGCAGCTTGTGATCAAGCTCGGTCAAGCGGTACGACTCGCCCACATAGAGTAGGCTTTGTGATTGGCGCGAGTCGGTGAAGTGCAGCACGTAGTGCTCGTCGGCAATGACGCTTTTGCGGTCTTCCAGCGCCTGGCGCAGGCTGTCGATGATGCCTGCCGGCAATGCCGCCCCCAGGGGCCGCTCGATCAGTTCGCGGTAGGGGCCGGTGGCGGCCTGGATGCGAAAATCCTCCGGCGCCGTGCCGGCATCAGGCACCTTGCAATACAGGGCCCCACGATCCACGCCCAGCAGCCCGACGATCTGTTCCAGCACGGCCGAGGCGAAGGCCGGGCTGGTCTGGTGGGAATAGACCTCGGCAGAACATTCGATCACCCGCTCCAGACCGCGCTTGTTGGCCTCGATGATCATCACATCGCGATAGGCACGCAGGGTGGAATAAAGCGTGGTGTAAAGTCGCTCCGAGGTCAGCTCGGTTTTTTCCTTGTAATCGTTGATATCGTAATTAGCCACCACCTCTCGCTCAGGCGCCTGGCCGGGCTGGCCCGTTCGGAGCACGATGCGAACAAAATGATTGTCGAGTTCGCGCCGGATGTGATGAACCAACTCCAGACCGGCCTGCTCCGATTCCATCACCACGTCGAGCAGGACCACGGCAAGGTCATCGTGGGCGGCCAGTAATTCCCTGGCCTCGGCGGCGGAATGGGCATGCAGGAAGCGCAGTGGCCGGTCTTCGAATTCGAAGTCGCTCAAAACCAGGGTCGTGACCTCATGCACCTCGGGCTCATCATCAATAATCAGCACCTTCCACGGATCCGTCTGACCCTGCCAACCCTGTGGCACTGCTGCTGAATTTGACGCTGAGACCGTCATCTTGCCTCCTGGTTCGTCGGGGGGCACAGACTGACTGGGTCACCCCCGTTGTGATTAAAGTGTACCTCATGCTTCGTCGAGTTCCGAGCAGCAACTGCGGTATGATCCGCGTTGATCATTGACGACAAGGAATTTCGCCGTGGGAATAGAAGTTGCTGGCCTGCTAGGGCTGATCTGGTTGATCATCGTGATCTGGGCAATCATCAAGACCGCCCAAAGCTCTGCCGGCCCGGTTGCCAAGGTACTGTGGATACTGATTCTGCTGTTCTTCCCGCTTGTGGGCCTGATTCTGTGGCTCCTGTTGGGGCCAAAGGGCTGATCAGGAACAACCGAAACTGAACTGGCCCGGCCACCCCCGGCCGGGCTAAGCGATCAAGCGGATTGGAGCGCCAGGCGCATGAACTTGCGCTTGCCTACTTGCAGCACCCCCTCGAAACCCGCAGCCAAAACCAGGCTTCGGTCTTCAACCCGCTCGCCATCGATCTTGACTGCGCCTGACTTGATCATGCGGAACGCTTCGGAATTGGAGGCCGTGAGACCGCAGGCGGTCAGGGCCGACGCAATGCCCAACCCGTCCGGCCCCACCGGTAGCGTTTTTTCGGGAATATCTTCAGGCATTTCACCCTGGCGGAAACGCGCGATGAAGTTATCGCGAGCCGCAGCGCCGGCGCCCTGGCCATGAAAGCGATCAACCAGTTCCAATCCGAGCTCGAATTTGACATCGCGCGGATTGCGACCGTCGGCCACGGCCTGCTTTAGCCGTTCGATATCGGCCGAGGGGCGAAAGCTGAGCAGTTCGAAATAGCGCCACATCAAATCATCGGAAATGCTCATCAGCTTGCCGAACATGTCGTCGGCAGGATCGGTAATACCGATGTAGTTGCCCAACGACTTCGACATTTTCTGGACGCCGTCGGTGCCCTCCAGCAGCGGCCAGGTAATGATCACCTGCGGTTTCTGACCGGCCTGGGCCTGGAGCTGGCGGCCGACCAGCAAATTGAACGTCTGGTCGGTGCCGCCCATTTCGATATCGGCCTCAAGCGCGACCGAATCATGACCCTGAACCAGCGGGTACAGGAATTCGTGGATCGCGATCGGCTGACCCGAGCCGTAGCGCTTGTCGAAATCATCGCGCTCCAGCATCCGGGCGACGGTGTGTTTGGAGGCCAGGCGAATCATGTCGGCCGCCGACATTTCCCCGAACCACTCCGAGTTGAACCGAACCTCGGTGGCGGAACGGTCGAGAATCTTGAACACCTGGTCGGCGTAGGTCTGCGCGTTGGCGCGGATGTCGGCATCCGACAGCGGCTTGCGGGTGACGTTCTTGCCGGTCGGATCACCGATCATGCCGGTGAAGTCGCCGATCAGGAAAATGGCAACGTGGCCGGCATCCTGAAACCGGCGCATGGCGTTGATGATGACCGTGTGGCCCAGATGCAGATCGGGTGCCGTCGGGTCAAAACCCACCTTGACACGCAGCGGATTGCTGCCAGCCAGCCGCTCGGCCAACTCCTCGGCCTGGATTACTTCGGCCGCGCCCCTGGTCAACTCATCGATACTGCTCACAAACTTACTCGCCATGGTTGTTGAAACGATTGTGCTCCGGCCCCAACACGTCGCGCCAGCGTGGATCACGGTAGACCGCGGAGCCGGCAAAGCCGACTGAACGGTTGACTTGTTGACCCGGAAATCGGTAATGTTACCGGGTTTTTAGCCGCGAAACCTCACCCCATGACCAAACATCGGATGGCCACGCGCCGGCAGCGCCGGGCTCGCCGCTCGCCTGCAGAGATGGGCCAGGCTCTGTTCTCTGCCGCAGCACCGCTGATCGAGCGCGTCCGCGATGGCATCCGGGCCCGTCCTGGCTTGAGCGCGGCTGCAGTCGGACTGGTGGTGGCTGGGCTGGCGCTTGGTTGGTTCCCCGGAGAACGTGAAACCGCCGAACCAGCAGCTCAAGTCATCCATTTGCCGCTGGCTGCCAGCACGTCTGAAAGCTCAGTCAGCCTCGCCGCGATGGCGGAAGCCGAAGAAGTTGCCGCGCTCACAGCGGAAGAAGACCTGGCCGAAGCGCCGGCAGAGCGCGACTGGACGGTGGTGACGGTCCAGCCTGGCCAGACCATGGAGCGCATCTTCCGCCAGGTCGGCTTGGGCCCGGGCCTGCTGCATCGCGTGGTGCACCTGGACGATGACACCCGCGGCTTGGCCCGGATTCGACCCGGCGACCAGTTTGCCTTCGACATCGACGCCGACGAGGGTTTCCGGGCCCTGCGGGCCGAGCTAGATGAAGAAAGCTGGCTGTTCGTGGAACAAGGCGCTGACGGCCTGACAAGCCGGATCGAGCCGCGCGCCCTGGATCGGCGCGTGGTTGAGTCCAGCGGCATCATTTCCAGCTCGCTGTTCAATGCCGCCAAAGCCGCCGGCCTGTCGGACAGCATGACCATGCGCCTGGCCAACATCTTCGGCTGGGATATCGATTTTGCTCTCGATATTCGGGCCGGCGACCGTTTTGCCCTGGTCTACGAAGAGGTCTGGCGAGAGGGCCAGTACCTGCGTGACGGACCCATTCTTGCCGCCCGCTTCACCAACCAGGGTGAAACCTTCGAGGCCATTCGCTTCGATGCCGGCAACGGGCCGGACTACTTTGCCCCGGACGGGCGGCCCATGCGCAAGGCTTTCCTGCGCGCACCGTTGAACTTCACCCGGGTGACCTCCAACTTCAACCCGCGTCGGTTCCACCCGATCACGCGCCAGGTCCGCCCGCACAACGGTACCGACTATGGCGCACCCACCGGCACGCCGGTATGGGCGGCAGGCGACGGTCGGGTGATCCGGTCTGCCTACAACAATGTCAACGGGCACTACGTCTTCGTTCAGCACGGCAACAACATCATCACCCGCTACCTGCACCTGTCGCGCCGTGATGTGCGGCAGGGCGATCGCGTCCGCCAGGGTCAAACCATCGGCGCGGTGGGCATGACCGGCCTGGCCACCGGACCCCACCTGCACTACGAGTTCCTGGTCAACGGCGTCCACCGCAATCCGCGCACGGTTGACCTGCCCGATGCCGACCCGCTGCCCAGCGACCTTATGGACAGTTTCCTGGCCGCCGGCCGACCGCTGCTGGCGCGTCTGGACTATGTCGACCCAGGCTCGCCCCTGATGCTGGCGCAGCGCGACCAGACAGGCTGCGAGGACGACAGCGCCAGCTGCTGAATGTCCGACCGCCGCGTTGAGGGCTATGTCGGGCTGATCTCGGGCACCAGCATGGACGGCATCGATGCGGTCGCGGTCGACCTGGCCGATGACCGGATCCAGGTGCTGGCCACGCTCACTGCCCCGTTCAATCCCGATCTGGCCCAGATGCTGGACCAGGTGCGCTCCGATCCCGACCGCTACCCGGTTGCAAAGATGGCAAGACTGGATGCTTTGTTCGGTGACGCGCTGGCCGCCGCGGCGAGGGAGGTTATCAGCCGCACCGGCCTGGAAACGACGGCCTTCCGGGCCATTGGCAGCCACGGCCAGACCCTGCTGCATCGCCCCGATGGCGAGGCCGGCCACACCCTGCAAATCGGTGACCCCTGGCGCATTGCCGCGCGCACCGGCCTGACCACCGTGGCCGACTTCCGCCGCGCCGACCTGGCCGTTGGCGGTCAGGGCGCACCGCTGGCACCGCTGCTGCACCAGACGTTGTTCCAGGTCGAACATGAAGATCGCCTGGTCGCCAACCTCGGCGGCATCGCCAATCTGACCGTGCTACCGGCAACCGGCGGTCTGTCCGGTTTCGATACCGGCCCGGCCAACTGCTTTCTCGATCTCTGGTACCGTCGCCACCACCCTACCCGCTATGACCGCGACGGGGCCTGGGGCGCCAGCGGCCAGGTCGACCCCGCCCTGCTGGACAGCCTGCTCGACGACCCCTTCTTTGATCAGCCGGCACCGAAAAGCACCGGCATCGAACATTTCAATCCGGCCTGGCTGGATCTGCGACTGGCTCAGCACCCAAAGCTGGATCCCGTGGATGTCCAGGCCACCCTGACCGAACTCAGCGCCCGCACCCTGGCCGATGCCATCCAGCGCTTGCCGGCTTGCCAGCCGGCACGGCTGATCCTCTGTGGTGGCGGCGTTCATAACCACCACCTGGTCCAGCGGCTGGCCGTACATTTGGACAACCTTGCCATTGAAAGCAGCGCCGTTCATGGACTTGATCCCGACCAGGTCGAGGCGGTGCTGTTCGCCTGGCTGGCCCGCCAGCGCCTGGCAGCAAGGCCTGTCAACACCGAACCGGTCACCGGCGCCCGGTCCCGCCCCCTGCTTGGGGCCCTGTTCGAGCCGCCAAGTTCCTGACCTGGCCAATGCATTCTCGACTGTTCAGCAGCGATTGAACCTTGATCATTATTCTGATGCCCATCCCCGCCCCATGACGAATCAAATGAACATCAACGCACCGCTTTGCCAAACACGCTTGAGAATCCTCGCCGGCGTCGTGCTGGCGACACTGCTGCTTGCCGGCTGTCAGGCCGATGACAACAGTGAGCAGGAGATGGTCGCGCCAGAGCCAGCGACCGAGAGCGAACCCGCCCAAGCGCCCGCTGCCGCGGCGGAACAAGACCAGGCCGCCCGGGCCGAGGTCCTGGCCGAAGCGCTGGCCGAGCGCCAGGCCCGAACGCCGGATGACGACCGCCTGGACCAGCGCGAGCAGTTGCGCGACCAGATGCTGGAGCGCCGGCGCGAAGTGCTGGCCGGCCGCGACGCTGATACAGAAACCGGCACCAGGAGCGCACTATCTCCGCGCGGCAACTGGTGGGAAGACGAGGCGCTGGCCGATGCAATAGCGCTTAGCGCCAGTCAGCAAGCGCGTGTGGCCGAGGCCGCCAGCGAGCTGGATCGGGTCAGGACCCGGTCACGCCAGGCCCTGGCCGCCAGCCAGCGCGAACTGATCCAGGCCTTTGCCACAGAATCTCCCGACCTGGCCCGCGACCTGGTCGACCAGCGCCGCCAACGCGCCGTCGACATGGCCGAAGCCGAAGCCAACTGGCTGACCGAATTGATCGATACCTTGACCGCCGAACAGCTGGCTACCCTGATCAGCCAGCACCCGCAGCTGATCATGGGCAGAGGCGCGGTTGTGACGGGCAGAGGGGAAAGGTGATTGGGGAAAAGTGGGTCAGCCGGGCGGAGCCTTTGCAAAAACGTCGCCGAGGCGGTCGCGCAGCCGGTGTCGAATCCACCACAGCAGGATCAGGCTCGGTATCACCATGATCGTGGTGATGCAAAAAAACAGGGCCCAGCTATCCAGCCAGGTGACCAGGGTGCCGCTGGCCATGGCCATTGATGTGCGGCCGAAGTTGCTGATCGATGCCAGCAAGGCGTATTGGGTAGCGGTATATACCTGGCTGGTCAGGTAGGAGATGAATGATACGTAGGCGACGGTGGAAAAGGCCGTCGTCAAGTTATCAACCACTTCGGCAAAGATAAACAAATTGAGGCTGGGACCGACCAAGGCGATCAGCGCGTAGTTGAGATTGGCCAGTGCCATGACAATACCGCTGATCAACAGGCCGCGAAAAATGCCGAAGCGCACATTGATCATGCCGCTGATGATCACGAAAACCACCATCGTGAACCAGCCAAACACACCGCTGACCCAGCCGACCTGCTCGGGCGTAAAACCGATTTCCTGGTAGAACACGGGTGTCATGCGACCCATGAAAGACTCGCCAATTTTGAAGATCAGGGCGAAAACCAGGATCGCCAGGGCGAGCTGGAGCCCATTGCGGCGGAAAAACTCGGCAAAGGGCTGGAGCACAGTCACGATCAGCCAGGCCTCAACCTGGCGCGTTCGCCGCCCGCCCGGCGTTCCTGCCAAAGCCTGCCGGACCCGGGCCTCATCTTCGGCCTGAGCCTGCTCACGCAGCGATTCTGGCTCGGGAATCAGGAGGGTGATCAGGATCAGGCCCAGGGCGCAGACGGCCAGGAAAAGGAACGCCGCCATGAAGTCATCGGTGCGGCCGGCGATGATGAAGGCGGCAGCGCCGGGTAGGCCAGCCCCGGTCCACCAGCCGGCAGTCGCGGCCGAAGCCCCAGCCGCCATTTTTCGACCCTCTTCGCGCGGTATCGTCTCGATACGGTAGGCGTCAATTCCAACATCCTGGGTGGCGCCGAAGACGACGACCAAACCGGCTGCAACGGCAACCATAAGCGGACCGTATTGAAGCCCTATCAGGGCCAGACCCAGCGCGCCGGTTGCGATCCCGAGCTGGGCCAGCAGAATCCAGCCGCGACGCTGACCAAAGCGACGACAAAGCCAGGGCAGACGCACCCGATCCAGCAGCGGCGCCCAGAGAAAGTTGAACGCGTAAATCATCGCAACGCCGCCGAGGACAGCGATGTCGGCCCGGGTCAAGCCCGCGCTGGACAACCAGTAGCCGAACAGCTTGCCAATGATCGACCAGGGAAATCCGCTGGCAAACCCAAGCGCGAAAATGAAAGCAACGCGCCGATCAAGGAACATGCGCAGGTAGCTGTTCACTAGCGATAGTTCAGGGTCAGTGGGGCATGGTCTGAAAAGCGCTCGTCGACGTAGATTTCGGCGTCTTGCACGCGCTCGGCCAGCCCGGAACTGACGACCTGGTAGTCAATCCGCCACCCCACGTTGTTATCCCAGGCCCGGCCGCGGTTTGACCACCAGGTGTAGCGGTCAGGCCGCGGGTCGATGATGCGGAAGGCATCGTGCAGTCCGACCGGGCCGAATACCTCGTCCATCCAGGCCCGCTCCTCGGGCAGGAAACCCGAGTTCTTCCGGTTGGATTTCCAGTTCTTTAAGTCGATTTCCTTGTGGGCGATGTTCCAATCGCCGCAGATCACGTAGTCACGGCCGTCGGCGGCCATCTCGGCCAGGCGCGGCTTGAGGTAGTCCATGCACTCGTATTTGAACTGCTGGCGTTCTTCTTTCGATGTGCCGGAGGGCAGGTACAGGGAGATCACGCTCAAGGTACCGAAGTCGGCTTGCAGCCAGCGGCCTTCGCGATCGAACTCGGGCCAGCCCAGCCCGTAGCTGACCCGGTCCGGCTGCAGGCGTGAGTACAGGGCCACGCCGGAATAGCCCTTCTTTTCGGCGTCGTGATAGAAACAGTGGTATCCGACCGGAAAGAAATCACGGTCAACCAGCTGCGGCAGCTGGGCCT
>SKKV01000206.1 GCA_007123575.1 Wenzhouxiangella sp. | reverse complement strand
GAAAGCACCGTCGATCGGCAGCCCGGCAAGCTTCATTCCCGGCTGCAAATCCATGTAAGCCAGCGCGCGCTCCATCGCCTGGCGAGTGCGGGCATTGTCTTCACTGGATGGATCGGGCACGGCCTCATCAATGCCCACGGCATGCTGCGGGCTGGTGCCCCAGGTAATACGCGGGCTGATCTGGCCGGCATCAATGTGAATCTCGCGATCAAAGCGCGCGTCCGGGTCGGAGGCCAGGCTTTGCCAGTGGGCAAGGGCTGAGTCCCAGGCCGGGCCATCCGGGGCAAACGTTCGTCCTCTCACATAGGCCAGGGTTTTCTCGTCCGGCGCGATCAGTCCGGAAAAGGCGCCGAATTCTACCGCCATGTTGCACAGGGTCATGCGCGCCTCGATCTCCAGCGCGCGCACCGCCTGGCCGGCAAACTCGACCACGTAGCCAACCCCGCCGCTGGCCGTGAGGGCGCCGATAAGGGTCAGGATCATGTCTTTGGCTGTCACCCCCGCAGACAGCTCGCCGTCAAAGCTGACCCGCAGGATTTTTGGCTGCTCGACCACCAGCGTACCGGTGGCCAGCGCATGCTCGGCCTCGCTGGAGCCGATACCCCAGCCCAGCGCGCCCAAGCCACCGACGGTACCGGTGTGGCTGTCCGGGCAGACCAGGGTCAGGCCGGGCAGGGCGATGCCTTGCTCAGGCGAGACGACGTGGACGATGCCCTGGTCCGGGTCACCGATATCGAAGAGCCGCACCCCGGCGCGTTCGGCAGCATCGCGGGTGGTAGTGATGAATTCGCTGCCCCCCGGCATCCGGGTCTGATCACTGCGGCCGGGAAAGGTGTCGACAATATGGTCGATGGTACAGAACACCCGCGCAGGATCACGCACCTTTCGCCCGGCCTGCTCTAAACCGAGCAGGGCAAGACTGCCGGTGCGCTCGTGGAGAAAAACCCGGTCAATGGCGATCAGACAAGCGCGATCGGATAGCCGGGTGACCAGGTGCTGGTCCCAGATCTTTTCAAACAGGGTTTGGCGGGGTGCTTGATTTTCGATATGTCCGGACATTTGCTAATGCTAGCGCGTTCCGTGTTTTTTGTGCAATGGGGTCAGGGATTGTTGATTAGCGTTGTTTCTCAGCGAACGGGCTCCGATCAGTCTGGGTCGCCGTCCTCGGGCGGTGAATTTCGCTTCAGTTCGACGCGTGGCGAGGCCCTTAGCGAAATCCCCCACCCGAGGACGGCTTGCAACATCGACTTCGCTCGATGTTGCCGGCGCTTACTGAGACACGACGCTATTCAGGTATCGGCAAAGGACTGTTGTGATTGACTTGCTAGGGGAAAACGGGCTATGCTTGACGTCTTTTGTTGGGGTTTTGTCAGTCGGTGGTTCGCCGCCGCGTTTTGACTGACTCCGCAGTCAATCAGAATCAATATTTCTTTAGAAGGTTTAGTGTCATGAAGCGTACATTCCAACCCAGCAGAATCAAGCGCGCTCGCCGGCACGGTTTCCGTGCGCGCATGGCAACCGCGTCCGGTCGCGCTATCATCAACGCCCGTCGTGCCAAGGGGCGCAAGCGTCTGGCGGCCACCAACAGCCGCTGATCCATGCCGTGCCCGGAACGCGTGGCCTGCCGAAATCGGCTCGACTGCGCACCGGTGCCGAATTCCGGCGCGTTTTCGACCAGCGCCAGACTTGCGGCAACGCCTTGTTCCGGATCCATTTCGCGCCATCGTCCTCGGCGCGTTTGGGCATGGGGGTATCGCGCCGGGTGTCGCCACGGGCCGTGGTCCGAAACCGCATTCGGCGCCAAATCCGGGAAACCTTTCGTCTGGCAGCGGCTGACCTGAAGGCCTGCGATTACGTAGTCCTGGCCCGTCCGCCGGCGGCCAGCGCCAGCCGGGCCGAGTTGCAAGCCGCCCTGAACCAGCTATGGCAGCGTTTGACCTGACATGAACACTCGAGTTTTTTTCCTTCTTCTCCTCGGCATCATCGGCTTCTTCCTGTTCATGGAGTGGCAGCGCGAGTACACCGCGCCGCCGCAGCCTGCCCAGACTACTGCGCCGATGGATTTTGATGATCCGGACGCCGATGTGCCTTCGGCCGCCGACCTGCCCGACTTGCCGGAACTTCCCGACCTGGCCGATGAGCGATCGCGTGACCGCGCCGACGATGTGCCGGCAGCGCCGGCCGAGATTCGTGCCAGCCGCCGGATCGAGGTCGTCACCGACGTGCTGGCCGTGGAAATTGACGCCAACGGTGGCTCCATCGTTGATTTGCGCCTGAAGGACTTCCCGGTCTCGGTCGATCAGCCCGACGTGCCGTTCGTGCTGCTGCTCGAAGAGCTGCCGGAAGTGTTCATCGCCCAGGCCGGCCTGCTGTCGGCCGAAAATGCGGCGCCGAACCATCGCAGCCGCTGGGAAGCCGAGCAGGACCGCTTCGAGCTGGCTCCGAACAGCGAGCGACTGGAAGTGCCCTTGTTCTGGCGCGATGCTGACAGCGGCATTGAAGTGGTTGCGACCTGGATCTTCCATCGCGGCGACTACGTCATCGATCTGAATATCGAAGTTCGCAACCGCGGCGAGCAGCCCTGGCGCGGCTCGCGCTATGTGCAGCTTCAGCGCACTGAGCCTGACCACAGCGACGCCGGCTGGGCGTTCACCAATCCCGAGCGATTCAGCTACACCGGCGCGGCTTTCTTCTCTCCCGAAGAGAAGCTGATCAAGCGCGGGTTTTCTGATATTCGCTCGCGTGATTTCCAGGCCACGATTACCGGCGGCTGGGCCGCCATGATCCAGCACTATTTCCTGGCCGCCTGGATTCCGCCCGAAGAGCAGGCCCATCGTTTCTCGACCCGCTTTGTTGATACCGACCGCCTGCCGCGCTTCGTGGTCGCTGCCGCCTCGCCCCAGGTGACCGTGGAGTCGGGCGAGACTCATTTGTTCACCGCCCGCCTGTACGCCGGCCCTAAACTGCAGAACCGCCTCAACGAAATTGCTGACGGCCTGGTCCTGACCGTTGACTACCGCTGGTTCCGCATCCTGTCCCAGCCGCTGTTCTGGGTGCTTGACAAGATTCACTCGGTGATTGGCCACTGGGGCTGGTCAATCGTGGTCCTGACGCTGCTGATCAAGCTGCTGTTTTACAAGCTCACCGAAGCGCAGTTCCGCTCCATGGGCAAGCTGCGCAAGCTGCAGCCGCGCATCCAGGCGCTGAAGGAGCGCTACGGCGACGACCGCCAGAAGTTCGGCCAGGCGATGATGGATATCTACAAGAAGGAGAAGGTTAATCCGCTCGGCGGCTGCCTGCCCATTCTGGTTCAGATTCCGATCTTCATTTCCCTGTACTGGGTGCTGCTGGAGTCGGTGGAGCTGCGCCAGACCAGCTTCCTGTGGGTGCCTGACTTAAGCCGCCCGGATCCGCTGTTCATCCTGCCGATTCTGAACGGCATCTTCATGATCGTCACCCAGCGCCTGATGCCGACGGCCGGCATGGACCCGATGCAGCGCAAGATCATGATGTGGCTGCCGGTGATCTTTGCTTTCCTGTTTGCCCTGTTCCCGGCAGGCCTGGTGCTGTACTGGGCGACCAACGCCGGCGTTTCCCTGGCCCAGCAGTGGTACATCCTGCGCCGCCTCGACCAGGAAGATCAAAAGCTTCGCAAGTGATCAATCTTCGTGCCGGGCAGGTCCCTGCCCGGCATGTTCCATGCCTTTGAAGGCAAACACGGCGCTGAATATGATCACCGATATGGCCAGCCCGTAATACAGCGTTTCCAGCGATGCGCCGACCTCGACCGCCTGCTCCAAAAACATCACCACCAAGATCACGATAGCGACCTGGATCAGGGTGATCTTCAAATCATGAAAGTCCCGAATCTCCAGCACCGCCAGCAAGGTACTCTTTTCGCAGGTATCCGGTTTGATGAACAAGCGAAAAAGCCCGACGGCAATGATCTGAAACGTCACCGCGATCAACAACATGTCCAGCACTTTGAGGAATTTGACCGCAAGGGTCTTGCCATCGTCGGGCGTCGCCGGCACCTCGAGCACAAAGTCGATCAAGATGTTGATCACGATGTAGACGTTTGCGGCGTACAGTAAAACTGCCGCAATGGTGCTCACCACGACCGTCACGAGCACCAGCAGCCTACTGCTCTTGAAAAATTTTTCGATCATCCCGTCATCGCTCCACCGATTGAGAAACTTCTCCTGCCCGTGCCGGCCAGGGCATGGCATCATCGCACGATGAGCAGGCCGGATACCATCTGTGCAGTGGCAACGCCGCCGGGACGCGGTGGCGTCGGTGTGATTCGGTTGTCGGGACCGGACAGTTTTGATCTGGTCGGTCAGCTTGCCGGTCGACTGCCTGAGCCCGGTCGTTTCGCCCTGCGCAGCCTGCGCGACGATCAGGGTGCGCTGATTGATGCCGGCCTGGTTCTTTGTTTTGCCGGCCCGGCCTCGTTTACCGGCGAAGACGTGGTTGAAATCCAGACCCACGGCTCGCCGGTGGTTCAGGAACTGATCCTGCGTCGCCTGACCACCCTGGGCGCGCGCCGCGCCCGGCCGGGCGAGTTTTCCGAGCGCGCCTTTGTCAACGACCGACTCGACCTGGCCCAGGCCGAAGCCATTGCCGATCTGATCGCGGCCAGCAGTGAGCAGGCTGCGCGCGCGGCCACGCGCAGCCTGGAAGGCCGGTTTTCGGCCGAAGTCACGGCCCTGGCCGAGGATCTGACCGCACTCAGAGTCTGGGTCGAAGCCGCGCTGGACTTTCCGGATGAAGAAGTCGATTTTCTGGCCGATGGCGAAGTGCTGGAGCGGGCCCGAAAACTTCAGCAGCGCCTGCTGGACCTGACCCATCGGGCCGAAGCCGGCCGGGTGCTGACCGACGGACTGCGTATCGCCATCGTCGGCAAGCCGAACGCCGGAAAATCCAGCCTGCTCAACGCCCTTAGCCGGCGCGATTCGGCGATTGTTACTGACATCCCCGGCACCACCCGCGATGTGCTGCGCGAGACGGTCAGCATTGCTGGCCTCCCGGTCACCCTGGCCGATACGGCTGGCCTGCGCGAGGCCAGTGATTCGGTTGAGCGCGAAGGCGTGCGCCGGGCCGAGCGCGAAATGCACCAGGCCGATCTACTGTTCTGGGTGGTGGACGTGCGCGACCAGGCCAGTCACCCGCCGCCCGGCCTGCCTGACGATCTGCCGTGCCTTGCGATCTACAACAAGATTGATCTGGTCGGGCAGTCGGCCCGCCGCAAGGGCGATTGCTTGTACCTGTCAGTACTCAATAACGACGGCCTGGACCTGCTGGAGCAGGCCGTGCTGGAACACGTCGGTCTGGATCAGCCCGGTGAGGGCGAGTTTTCCGCCCGCCAGCGCCATGTCGAAGCCTTGCAGGCGGCGTTGGACCAGCTCGAGTCGGGTATCGAAGACCTGGCCCAGGCCCAGGCCGGCGAGCTGCTGGCCGAGGCGCTGCGCCAGGCAGCAGATCACCTTGGCGAAATCACCGGCAAGCTGACCGCTGACGAGCTGCTCGGCAAGATCTTTTCAAGTTTCTGTATTGGCAAGTAGACTAATGAACAATTCCTCTCCACGGAGGTGGCACCATGTCTGTACAGCTTGACCCAGAAAAAGCCGGCCAGATCGTGCGGCGAGCGGGCCTTGACGAGCACGGCCTGCGCTGCCGACCGATTGCCGGCGGAGACATCGCCTCTGCCTGCGTTGTGGAAACGCCGGAGCAAACGCTGTTTGTCAAGCTGATGCCGGCCAGGGACGGCGGCGTGCTGTCGGCCGAAGCCGATGGCCTGGCCGCGCTCAAGCGCACCGGGGCGATTCGCGTGCCGCGGGTGATGGGTCGCGATACCGACTCGGACATGGCCTGGCTGGCGCTCACTTATCTGCCCCTGCATCGGCGCAACGTCGAGGCAGACGCGCGCCTGGGAACCGCCCTGGCCCGCCTTCATCGCAACACCGGCGAGCACTTCGGCTGGTCGCGCGACAACTTCATCGGGCTGACTCCGCAGCCCAATCCGGCCGAAGACGACTGGGCAGCCTTCTTTCTCTGGCATCGCCTGGGCCATCAGTTGGATCGGCTGGAAAAGAAGGCAAGCGACGGCGGCTGGGGCCGCTATCAGCGCCCCTTGTTCGAAACCTGGCAGGCCCGCTTCCACCGCCATCGTCCGGCACCATCGCTGATTCACGGCGATCTGTGGTCGGGGAATGCGGCCATGGATGACGAGGGCGAACCGGTGATTTACGACCCGGCCGTGCACTACGCCGATCGCGAATGCGACCTGGCCATGACCCGGCTATTCGGCGGTTTCAGCGACGCCTTTTACCAGGCCTACGAAGCCGCCTGGCCGCTGCCCGACGGCCACGAACAGCGCCGGCCCTGGTACCAGCTATACCACTTGCTCAACCACGCCAATCTGTTCGGCGGCCCCTACCTGAACCGCGCTGCCGGACTCATCGACAATCTGATTTCACCCAACAATTGACCCGTCTCCGCCATCCCGTCGACAGCCAGGAGGATATAGTTACAATAGAAACTATTACAACGATATCAAGCAGGAGAGATCGCCATGGGATTACTGGTCGACGGCCAATGGAAAGACGAGTGGTACGACACCGACTCAACCGGCGGTCGCTTCGAGCGCTCCCAGGCGGCCTTTCGCAACTGGATCACGGCCGATGGAACTGCCGGACCGGACGGCAAAGCCGGCTTCAAGGCCGAGCCCGGTCGCTATCACCTCTATGTTGCCTATGCCTGCCCCTGGGCCCATCGCACCCTGATCTTCCGCAAGCTCAAGGGCCTGGAAAACATGATCAGCCTGTCGGTAGTCAACCCGATCATGCGCGAGCACGGCTGGACCTTCCGGCGCGGCTACAAGGTGCAGCCCGACCCGATCCACAAGGCCGAGTTCATGCACCAGGTTTACACCGCCGCCATGGCTGACTATTCCGGCCGGGTCACCGTGCCGGTGGTCTGGGATCGCAAGCAAGAGACCATCGTCAGCAACGAGTCGGCCGATATCATCCGCATGTTCAACAGTGCTTTCGATCAGGTCGGCGCCAAGCCGGGAGACTTTTACCCGGAGCCTCTGCGGGACCGAATCGACGAGATCAATGCCGAGGTCTACGACCGGGTCAACAACGGCGTCTACAAGTCCGGCTTTGCCACCACCCAGGAGGCCTACGAAGAAGCGGTCATTCCCCTGTTCGAAACCCTGGACAAGCTCGAAGCGCACCTGGATGAAAACCGCTACCTGTGCGGCGACAGGCTGACCGAGGCCGACTGGCGCCTGTTTACCACCTTGATTCGTTTTGACCCGGTTTATGTCGGTCACTTCAAGTGCAACCTGCGCCGAATTGAGGACTACCACAACCTGTCGAACTACGTTCGCGAGCTCTACCAGATGCCCGGCATCAGCGAAACGGTCGAGTTCCGCGCCATCAAGCTGCACTACTACGGCAGCCACGACACCATCAACCCGCACTACATCGTGCCGATGGGCCCGGCCCTGGATTACCACCGTAAACACGATCGCAATCGGCTGCCGACCGACTGACAATTTTCAAGGAAAGCATTTACCCAGCGCCCCGGCGGCGCTAAGCTGGGGCTACAAGCGGAGGAACGCACCATGACGCTATGCCCCGTGGCCCTGACGGCCAGCTGCAAACGTTGCCCGGTATTCTCGGTCTGTCCACTCAAAGGCGTGATCGGCGACCACAAGCCGAAGCTGCCTGATGACGATGACAAAAAACCCGGTTCGGCCTGAGCATGTCAAGGGGGTGGCTGCAAGGGATAGGGTTCGCACTGTTCGCAACCGCCCTGCTGGGCTGCCACGCCGCCCGCGCCGAGCACCCTCCATTTCCGGCCGGACTGCCGCCCCAGCACGTCACCCTGCCTGACGCCAGCTTCGAGTTTCGCTTTCATTCGGTCGCTCAAAGCCCGGACGGTGTGCTGTTTGTCGGTGGGCGCGACGGCGTCTACAGCTACGACGGTCGACGTTGGCAAACCAGCTTGACGCCCAACGGCCACATCGTTCGCAGCCTGCTGCACGATGGTGCCGAGCGCCTGTATGTCGGCGGATACGGCATGTTCGGCTACCTTGAGTTCGATGCGACCGGCCTGCCGCTGCTGGTCGATCTGACCCCCGACCTCGACAGCTTGGTTGATGCGGCCAACTTCGCCGACATTTGGGGCCTGCTGCTGACACCGGAAGCGGTGTATTTTCGCGCCCTTTTTCACCTGTTTCGCTACGACCTGGCCAGCGGCGAAGTGACAAGCTGGCACCACGACGGCCGCTTCGGGGCCATGGCCTGGCATGATGGCCAGGTTCTTGCCCAGTTTCGCGGCATTGGCATCAAACAATGGCAAAGCGGAGATTGGGAATTAACGCCCGGCGGCGAAGTCCTGACCGAGCATGTACTGGCCCTTCTGCCGCTGCCCGAAGGAGATTTGCTGACCCTCGGCCGCGACGGCCAGTGGCGTCGATTCGGCCAGGGACAGATAGCCCCTTGGACGGCGCCGCCCGGCCTGCCGGGACCGGAAATGTTTGATGCCTGGCTGGTCCTGCCCGACGGCAGCTTTGCATTGGGCGGCAGCGACGGCCACATTTACCTTGTTGATCCCAGCGCCGGCACGGCCACCAGTTTTCGCCTGGCCGATGGCTTCATCTCTGACCTGGCCCCGGCCAGCGGCGGCGGGTTTCTGGCGCAAACCGATTTAGCCACTCACCACGTGTTCTGGCCCTCGCAGTGGACCCGGCTGGCCGCGGAATCGGGGCTGTCGGGCCGGGTGGAGAAAATCGTTCCCTGGCAAGACGGCTGGTGGGTCTTGAGCAATTCCGGGGTGTTTGAAATCGGCCCCGGCGACAGCCAGTTCCGGCGCCTGGAATGGTCTGCTTTCGAAACCTGGGACTGGCTGGCGTTGGACGATGATCGCGCCCTGCTGGCCGAGTCGTTCCACGTTCGCGAAATACGTGGCGACAGCAGCCCCCGAACTGTCACCGATGCGATCTACCCGCGCTTGCTCAAGCCAAGCGCCTGGCTCGACGATGTGATCCTGGTGGGCACCGAATTGGGTTTGGCCGTGCTCGATCCGAACGGCAACGGCGAATGGAATCAGGCCTTTGTTCAGCAGAACTTTACCGGCCGCGTCCTGAGCATCATCGAGCTTGAAGCGCGCGAACTGCTGCTGGCCATTGCCGATACCGGCATTGTCCGGGCCACGCTCAGCCAGGAGCTCGACGCGCTGACCGCATGGCAGGTGCTGGACAGCGAACACGGCATCGAATACAAACATCGACGGGAACTCTATCTGACCGATCTGGAGGGGCCTGGCATCGTGGCCAGCACGTCGGCCGGTTTCTTTCGCTGGCAGGGCGATCACTTTGAAGCCACCCCCTTGTTTGGTCTCGATCTCCGCGTGCAGCGTGACCAGGCCTGGCAACTGACCGCCACCGCTGACGGCACCTGGTGGGCATGGATTGATCGCGAGCTATGGCGTCGCCCGGTTGATGGCATCTGGCAACAGGAAGACCTGGCCGCACTGCGCCCGGCAGTCTTGTCCTCCCTGGCGCACTTTCCGGGCCACCCGGTCATGATTGGTGACCACGCCGCCATCTTGATGTTCGACCCCAGCCGACCGGCGCTGCAAAATGAAGAGGCTGACGTGGCATTGCGGACAGTCGAGCTGGTGGATGCCGATGGCCAGGTCAGCCGCCTGCCGCTGGATGGTCGTCCGATCATCTTGCCGCATGACATTCGCAGTATGGTGTTCGAGTATGCCCTGCCCAGCTTCCGACGCCCGGAACAGCGTCGCTATCGGGCCAGGATGCTGGGCTACGAGGACGACTTCGGTGACTGGCGCGAAACCACCCGCATCACCTACACGGTGTTCTCGCCCGGCCCGAAGCGTTTCGAGGTGATGGGTCGCGACGCCCAGGGACGAGTCAGCCACAGCCGACCGTTCGAGTTTGAAATCCTGCCGCCCTGGTACCGCACCAGCTGGGCGATGCTGCTCTGGTTGCTGCTGGCGGTGACCGCGCTGGTGGTGCTGGTCACCGGCGTGGTGCGCTGGCGCGTCGCCCGAGTTGACACCGAGCGCCAGCGCCTGGCCAACAAGGTGCATGAACGCACCCGCGAACTCGCCGCCGCCAATCGCAAGCTGCGCAACATGGCCAATGTTGACGGGCTGACCGGCGTGGCCAACCGGCGCCGCCTGGATGAGTTTCTGGACGAGGTCTGGCAACGCTGCCTGGACCGGGCCAGCGACATGGCTGTTATCCTGATTGATGTCGATCATTTCAAGGCCTTCAATGACGATCACGGCCACCAGGCCGGTGATCGCGTGCTCAAGGGCGTGGCCGATTTGCTGGCGACCTCATTGCGGCGCAACGAGGACGTGGCCGCCCGCTACGGCGGCGAGGAATTCATGGTGGTGATGCCGTCGGCCAGCACCGACCAGGCCGTTGCCGTGGCCGAACAGATGCGTCAGCGCATTGCCGGCAGCGCCTTGGGCGTGACCATTTCAGCCGGCGTGGCCAGCTTAAGGCCATCCTCCGAGCACCACCTGGGCGAGCTGATCAAGGCCGCCGACCTGGCCCTCTACCAGGCCAAGAAGCAGGG
>SKKV01000231.1 GCA_007123575.1 Wenzhouxiangella sp. | reverse complement strand
GTTTGCAACAGAAAGCTCTTCGGAAAAGGTTACCTTCAGCAGTTGCCCGCCGCGCTTGGCCGCGTTGCCGGCCCGCAGGTGGTCAATCAAGACGTCGTGCATAACGCGACCGGCACAGGCAAAGAAGTAGCGCCGGCTTTTGAGGTCCAGACTTTCAGACTTGACCAGTTTCATGTAGGCCTCGTGCACCAACACGGTTGGTGTGACCGTTCTGCCAGGCGCAAGCGATGCCAAACGGGCCATGGCCAGTTTTTTCAGCTCGGGGTAAAGGTGCTCAAATATATCCGACAGGTCAGGACTATCAGAGTCCAGCAGCTCGGCAATATGGCTTTCTGGCGGCGACATGGCTTGCATGGTAAAGCATGCAGCCACGATTAGGAGTTGGCTCTACCCGCTCACCTCGGTGTTTCTATTCGATCGACCAAGGCCTGCATGCGTCGAGTGGCGATATGGTCGGCGCCGAAGAAACCCTGATGAGCCTCCAGTGCCCGTGATGCAAGCCCTTCGGCATCGGAGTCGTTCTGTACAGCAAGAAATCCGGCATGGTCAGCGAGCAGCTTCATGCCAGCCTGGCCGGCATTGATGCCTGCCTGATCGATCAGCTGCTGTGCCTGCCGATAGGCTGTGCGAGCCTCATGGTAGCGCTCAAGCGCGATCAGTGCGGCAGCGCGAAAGCGCGTCGCCTCGATCAGGTCGTCCGCTTTCTCCCAGCCGTTTCTCCGGTACAGCTCCAGCGCCTCATCAGCATGTTGAAGCGAGCGCTCGGCGCTACCCTCTGCCAGGCGCAGTTTGGCCAGCCAGGTCAGGGTCGCGCCTACGGTGTGGTGTTCCTCTCCCAGTTTGTCCAGGCGAATATCCAGGGCTTCTGTCAGCAGACTGTCGGCTTCATCCAGGCGGTGAAGTCGGATGAGCAGGTAACCCAGATTGGCCGTCGCCTGGGCGTAGCGCAGGTCGCCATCGCCGAACAGCTGCCGGGCCAGCTCTCGGGCTCGCCGCTGGTAAGGCTCGGCTTCGGCAAAGCGCTCGACACCGCCCAGGTTCGTGGCGAGGTTGTTGTAGGTGGAAGCCAGCGACGGATGCCTGCCATCCGGGTGGCGAGCCTCGAGCACCTCCAGCGCTCTGGAAATCGCCTCAGCGGCGGCTTCGAACCGGCCAACGCGACCATACATTGCGCCTAAATTGTTGTACCGACGTGCGCGAACATAGTGCCCTGGCGGATAGATCTGCTCGGTCAAGTCAACGGCGGTTTTGGCATGCTGCAGCGCGCCTTCCAGGTCGCCTTGTCTGCTCAGCACGATCGCGAGATTGCCGTGGGCCGGGCCCAGTCGGGTCAGGGCGCCGGCGCTATCGAAGTCCAGCGCCATGGCTTCGCGCAGCAGCGGTTCGGCATGTTCGTACAGTCCAGCGTCCATGAGGGCGTTTGCCATGCTCCACAGGTAATCAAACAGCGCGGACGGATTCAGTTCGGTGGTGTTTCTGGCTCGGGTCAGGGCCTCGTCGGCGCGCGCCAGGGCCTCGTCTACCCGACCCATCTGGGACAAGGTCATGATCAGCTGCTGCATCAGCGCGCCGTGGCGGGGGCCGGGGATACGATCAGCGGCTTCCAACAAGCGCTCGGACTCTTCCAGCGCTTCCAGGGCGGGCCCATGCCGGGCGCGAATTAAGTCAAGGTGGCCCTGCGTGTGCAGCGCCAGTGCCTGCAGCTCTCCGTCGTCAAGCTCGCGGGATATTCCGACTGCACGACTCAGCAATGCCTGCGCCTGATCCAGGCCCTCGAGCTGGCGGTAAAGGTCACCGACCAGAATCATCAGCTCGGCCTGCAGCGCGGGCGTATCGCGAAAGGATATTTCTATCTGATGAGCGCCGGTATCGAGCAGGTCAAGAGCGCTCGGGATGTTGCCGCGGGCACTCTCGGGCCCGGTGGACTCGAACAGTTGCACAAGAAAGTCGTTCACCGCCTGGGCGCGTTGAGATTCTGAAACCGCCTGCGCTGCGTGCAGGCGGGCCTCGTTGGCTTGCCACAGGGTGGCGGCCATACCGGCCGATCCGACCAGAAACAACGCTGCCATGGCACCGGAAAATGCTGGATGACGCCGCACGAACAAACGGGCGCGGTAGGCCAGGCCGGGAGCGCGCGCCGATACCGGGCGATGCTCTAGCCAGGCGCGAAGGTCTTCGCCCATCGTGGCGGCATTGGCATAGCGTCGCTCGGGCTGCCCTTCGAGGGCCTTGCGAACGATGTTGTCGAGGTCGCCATGGAGCAGGCGAGCGTTCCGGGTCCGCTCAACGGCGCTCAAGTCTTCGCGGCTGGTGGTGCGCCTGGACGGCGGCACGATGGGCGTGTCTGCAATTCGCTCGCCTGTTGTGTCCGCAAACGGCGGCGCGTCGGTCAGTAACTGGTAGAGCAGCGCGCCCAGCGAAAACACATCGGTTGCGGTACTGACCGGTTCGCCGGCGAGCTGCTCCGGGGCTGCGTAGCCGGGAGTGAACACGCGCGTCATGGCGGTCCGTTCACTGTCATTATTGGCCAGCTGTCGGGCGATGCCGAAGTCCAACAGCTTGACCCGCCCGTCGGTCGTCACCAGCACGTTTTCCGGCTTGATATCGCGGTGGACAAACAGGCGTTTCTGGGCGAATGCCACGATCTCGCACAGTGCCACCATCAGTTCAATGCGCTGACGAATATCGAGTCCGGCATCTCGGCTGTGGCGGTGGATGGGCTGGCCCTCGACCAGTTCGGTGACCAGGTAAGGCGTGCCGTCTTCAGCGACCCCGGCATCCAGCAAGGTGG
>SKKV01000014.1 GCA_007123575.1 Wenzhouxiangella sp. | reverse complement strand
TGGACCCGCGCATGACCGTCGGGAATATCGTCGCCGAACCGCTGCGCACCTTCTATCCGTCGATGTCGCGCCTGCAGGTACGCGAGCGGGTCCAGGGCATCATGAAGCTGGTCGGCCTGCTGCCGGAGCAGATCAACCGCTACCCGCACGAGTTTTCCGGCGGCCAGTGCCAGCGCATCGGCATTGCCCGCGCGCTGGTGGTCAACCCGCGCCTGGTGGTCTGCGACGAGCCGGTCAGCGCCCTGGATGTATCCATCCAGGCCCAGATTGTGAACTTGTTGAAGGACCTGCAGAAAAAGCTGCAGCTATCGCTGATCTTCATTGCCCACGACCTATCGGTGGTACGCCACGTCTCCGACCGCGTGCTGGTGATGTACCTGGGCAAGATCATGGAGGTGGCCGACCGCGACAGCATTTACCTGAAGCCACGCCACCCCTACACCCGCGCCCTGATTGAATCGGTGCCGATTCCCGACCCGGTCAAGGAGCGCGCCCGTGCCCGCCGCTCGCTGGAAGGCGATATCCCGTCCCCGCTGAACCCGCCTACCGGCTGCGTTTTCAACACCCGCTGCCCGCACGCCACCGATCAATGCCGCCAGGAAGTTCCCCTGCTGGAGACTCTGGACGACGGCAACCAGGTTGCCTGCCTAAGACATCGCGAGTTGTCAGAAGAAACGATCGACGAGCCTCAAGGCACCGGCAAGGCCCGCTCTCCCGACGGCGGCGGATAACGAAACTCGAACTCGCCGCCATCAATGCTCAGCCAGCCGCCTTCGACCAGGGTCTGAATCCAGTCCGAGGTTTGCTGCTGGCTGGTGGCCGGGTCGACCCCGCGGATCATCCCGACCAGCGGCGCCAGGCTTTCGATCAATGCAGCAATGCGGCCGCTGCCGGTGATATTCGGCTGGCGCTGGCCGGAGGCAAAATGGCCTTGAAAGCGGGTGTCGGTGCCAAGCCCGAATTCATGCAGGGTCACATGCAGGCCGCTGGCATCGATCTGCTGCCAGGCCGAGGCAATGGTGAGCGCGGCCAGGCGCTGATCAACGCTGTCTGGTGCGGCATTTCTCAGTTGATTGAAGCCATCGCGAAGCTCACCCAGCGCGGCCATGTTCACCGATTCAGCTTCCAGGGTCAGGCGCATGTCGCGCGGGCCGATGAAGCTGAGCTGCAGGCCGGCAGTGGCCAGGCCGTTGCCGCGCTGCCGCCAGCTGACCAGGCCTTCGGCCGAATCGTAATTCAGGCGGTTGCCGAGCATGTCGTGCAGGTCGAAGTCGGCCAGATCCAGGTCGATGTGGGTCGCGCCCCGGCGGTTGCGATGGGCCTTGATGTTGGCCGTGCTGGCCTGAACGGCCGGGTCGGCCGAGAGGGTTAGTTCAGTGCCGCCGATTTCCAGGCGCGTTTCGCCGTTCAGGCTGAAGTGGCCGTCCAGGGTCAGTGGCTGGCCGGAAAACGGGGTCACCAGCTCGCCCCGGGTGCGAAACAGGCCGCGCCGCAACGGCGGGAAGTGCCGATTGCGTAGCTGCACCCAGTAGCCTTCGCCATCGCTGGCCTGCAGGCGCGAGGTGAACCAGCCGGGCACGTATTCCTGGCGCAGATCACGCTCTTCGCTGTCGAGCCAGCCGGGCGCGCGCTCCTTCAGAAACAGGCCAACCGCGCCGGGCAGCAACAGCAGCCAGACAGCGGCGATCACGATCAATCCTATAATCAGTGTTTTCTTCATTTGAGTCGGGAAACCTTGAAAGCGACACACCTCGCCGACCTGGCCGCGCCGTGGGCCAGCCTGGATGATGATCTTGCGCTGGGCCTGGAAGCGCTGGGACTGGCATTGAGCGCCGATCAGCGCGGCCAGCTTCTGCGCTTCCTGGCCCTACTGGAGCGCTGGAACAAGACCTACAACCTGACCGCGGTGGACAAGCCTGGCGAAATGTTAGCACGACACCTGCTTGACAGCCTCAGCGTCAATCCGTTCCTGCAAGGGTCGCTGGTGATGGATTCAGGCACCGGCGGCGGCCTGCCGGGCGTGCCGCTGGCGATCGCCCGGCCAGAGTTCGAGTTTCGCTTAGTCGATAGCAATGGCAAGAAGGTGCGCTTTCTGCGCCAGGTGCGGCGCGAGCTGGGCCTGGTCAATATTGAGCCGATTCATGCGCGCCTGGAGGAAATGGCCGTCGAACCGGTGCCGGCCAGCATTACCGCCCGCGCCCTGGCACCGCTGGCGCGACTGGTCGAATGGCATGCTCGCTGGCTGGATCGCGGCAGCCGTCTGCTGGCGCTCAAAGCGCGGGTCGAGGAAAACGAGATCAAGGCCGTGCCAGGCGCGTACAATGTCGAGCTCATCGATCTAGAGGTGCCCGGGCTGGACGCGCGTCGCTGCCTGGCAATCATTAGCAGACAATGAACCAACGAAACTGCCGCATCGTCGCCGTGGCCAACCAGAAGGGTGGGGTAGGCAAGACCACGACTGCCCTGAACCTGGCCGCCGGCCTGGCCGAGCTGGAAAAGCGCGTGCTGCTGGTCGATATGGACCCGCAGGGCAATGCCACTACCGGCTCTGGCACCGACCTGGCTGAAGACCAGCTCACCGTTTGCGAGGTGCTGCTTGGTGAAGCCGAGCCTGAAGCCGTGCGTATCCATGTCGAGTCGATGAAGTTCGACCTGCTGCCGGCCAACGGTGATCTGACCGAGGCAGAAGTTGGTTTGATGGAGGCCGAAGACCGCGCCTCGGTGCTCAAACAGGCGCTGAGCGGACTACGCGGCCAGTACCACCATATCCTGATCGACTGCCCGCCGGCCC
>SKKV01000185.1 GCA_007123575.1 Wenzhouxiangella sp. | reverse complement strand
CTTCGATGCTGAGTGCCTGGTTGGAGGCTTCCAGCATGTTTAGGTGCTGCAGGCGTTCGGCGAGCATGGACAAAAAGTTCGAGCAGGTGACCAGGAGCTGCCGATCACGCGTTTCCAACGGCGCATGTTCGTCACCCACCAGGACAACACTGCCGCACAGCCCTTGGGCAAACGCAGCCGTCAGGAAAGCCAGGCGGGCGGCAGCCGGGATGTCGAGCTGTTCGCGAACCGCGTGCAGCCCGGGGCTGAGATGTTCGTTGCTCAGCACCGGCGAGTGCAGTTCATCGTGCAGATGCAAAAGCTTGTCGCCAACGGTCGCAATCATCGTTTCAATCAGCGCCTGGGGCACAGGCTCATCGTTAGCCGGGATAACGCTGCCGTTGTTGACCAGAAACGGCCAGGCCTGCCGCCAGGCCGGCAGGGTTTCAAGCAGGCGTGCCGTGCCGGCCAGGGCGCTGCCCAGTTCCGTGGCAGCCATGCACAACTCGCCAACCTCGGTGGCTACTGCCATGCGGGTCAGGCTTTGTTCGGCCAGGTTCGCCCTCAGTTCAACCTTGATCTGTCGTTCGATCAGGCCGGCCAGCAAGCGGACAACGCGCACGGTTTCCTCGGCAACCTGCCGCTCCTGGCTGCTAGCGCCGCACAGCGTACCGAACAGGGTGCCGTCGGTGAGCTCGATGGGTACGCCAACATAGCTTCGAATACCGAATGCCAGGGCCGTGGTAGCGTCGCTCCAGGTCTCGGCAACATTTGCACACTCGACGCGCCCGGTTTCAAGAGATCGTTTGCACAAGCTGTCATCCCAAGAAACCTCAAGCCCTTCCTGCAGGACCAGGCCGCCGCGGTTGCGTGCATACAGAATGCGCTGAACACCGGCGTCGGCATCAATCCGGGTCAGGTAACTGGAGTCCATGCCGGTCAGCTCTTCGAAAACGGCCAGCAGCGGTCGGACCAGGTCCTCTAGGCTGCCTGAAGAGGGAGCCAGGACCGGGCCAAGCTCTGCATCGGATTGGACGATCTGGTCAATCATGGACGGGTTGGAAAGCGCAACTCTGATGAATCAATGCTGATTCTAGCGAACTTTCTGGAAGAGGCCTTCTGACAACCCGGCTACGGCGCTCTTTGGTCGCCTGGCGGTACAATGCCGTTTTATTTTTCGGATATCTGCTCATGCCCAGTTTTGATGTGGTTTCAGAAGTTGACCACCATGAATTAGCCAATGCCGTTGACCAGGCCAACCGCGAAGTCACCACCCGGTTCGACTTCAAAGGGACCGATTCCAGTTTCGAGCTGAATGAAACGGTCATCGCGATGAAAACCGAGTCCGATTTCCAGCTTGGCCAGATGCTCGACATTCTCTATGCCAAGCTGGCCAAGCGCGGCATTGATCTGGGCGCGGTCGAGACCGATGAGCCGGTAATCATGGCCAAGACCGCGACGCGCAATGTCTCCGTGCGCGAGGGCATTGATACAGAACTGGCGAAGAAAATCGTCGAGCAGGTCAAGGCTTCCAAGATCAAGGTCCAGGCCAGCATTCAGGGTGACCAGGTCCGGGTCACAGGCAAGAAGCGCGACGATTTGCAGGCGGTGATGGCAATGCTGAAAGAGGCCGAGCTTGGCCTGCCGCTACAGTTCAAGAACTTCCGCGACTGATCCGGGCTGGATTCAGCTCCTGTCGCCGTGCTTGCGCAGCTGCTCGCGCAGGCGGGTGAAGTTTTCTGCCTCAACGTTGTCAACAAACAGCCAGACGCGGTGACTGCCCGCGTCGGCCTTGACCTTGAAGCCGACCAGCAAGCCGGTATCGATCAGGCCGCCGCCGAAATGGCCGACGACGCGCTGCTTGCCGCCCCGGGTCAAGGTGATCTGGTCGCCGTGTGTTGCCACCACCACCCGCCGCCAGCGCGGCTTGTTGAAAGCGGCAATGCGCCAGGCCCACAGCAGGCCGATGGCCAAGGCCGCGCCGATGAAGACCAGCAACGGCGGCTGCACGTAGAAGAAAACCGCCAGCGCCGCGCCGGCGATCACGGTCACGATCGCCTGGCCCAGCAGGGAGGGCTTGACGTCCAGGGTAAGAGCGGTGGTTTTGCGCATGGGGCCAGATTGTAGCCGCAAGCACCGCGTCTGTGGCAATCAGCGATGCAACATGGCTGGTTTCATCGGTGCCAATAGTGCAATAACCTGGTTTTCCAGTCGGTAGGGCACGCCGGTCTGGCGCATGGCGATCTGAAAGTCCTCGACCAAGGCATTGAACTCCCGGGCTGAAATATCCAGGTCGAAGTGGGCGCTCTCCATGTCCATGCCTTCGTAGCGGCATGGGCCACCGGTTAGCTCACAGATCTGCTCAGTGAGCTGAAATTTCAGATTGTCGATATCGGTGTTTTCAAACAAGAAACCGATTTCCGGATTGACCAGCACGCGTTCCACGCCAACGTCGACAAAGCTCAAGATGGTATCGCGTCCGCCCAGGCGGTCATACAGTGAGGTACGCTCGGTGCCCAGCCGTTCGTACATGGTGCGGTCATAGTTTTTCAGGTCGGAAGGGCCGTCGGTGTCGTTGGTAGGCACGGAACCGCAGCCAGCCAGAGCCAGCGAAAGCAGCAAGAGAGTGGTTCGATAGTACATGTCAACCTCCAAAAATCAGAACGAAGCCTGCAGCGACAGGTAGGCCGCGCGCGAGCGCGGCTGGAACGGCAGGTTGCCCAGGTCAACCCATGCCGCCGTCACCGCGAAATTCTTGTTCGGTATCCAGGCCAGGAACAGATCGTAGACATCGTCTTCCTTGGCCAGGTCCGGGGCCCCCAGCAGACCCAGCACCGGCTGGTCGGCCAGACGATTGGACT
>SKKV01000055.1 GCA_007123575.1 Wenzhouxiangella sp. | reverse complement strand
TGAAGTGCTGAAAGTCGACCGGCTCTGAGAGCACAATGACCCCGGTAATCATCATCAGGTTGGTCGGCTGCTCCATGCGCAACCAGGCAGTATCGACCTTTGCGATCGGTTCACGACGAGCAGTAGACACGGGAAATTCCTAAAGAAGTTGACGAGGGCAAGGTTTGATTTTCTCAGCCTGCGCCGCTTCGGTCAATGAACCTGGCGCTGCGGCGCCTGTTCCTGAGATTGATTGAACAGATCGTATGGCAAGCGCACCTGCTCGAGCCCGAACTGCTTGAATACCGGCTGCAGCTGGTGATGCATCAGGGGATAAAGCTGGCGGGTAAGCGAGCCATGATTTTGCGAAAACACCTCGAATGCCAGCCTCTCGCCCGCAAACTGCCGATAAACTGCCTGCATCACCAGCTCGATGGTAAACAAGGGCTTTTCCGACGAGTCCGCCTCGCGACTGCCACGGCACAGCATTCGTGCGGTCACCTGAAACTGGTGAACACCTTGATCTGCGGGCAGTTCGCGTGGCGTCAGCTTAAGCTCGACCTTGGCGCTGAACTTTTGATCCGGCGCCACGATTTCAGCCAGGTCGGCGTTCAGCCGAGTAACCTGGGTATGGGCCAGGGCGAAGCGCTCAAGTAAATTGATCATGCGAAATTCCGGGTTCCTACCTGTCGTCTTCAATGGCTGCCAGTGAAGCCCGTTTCAAGTGATCTACTGACCAACCCGCGAATTTGTCCCGACTGACTGGCCAAAAAAAACCGCACCTCCCCAGCGGAGAGGTGCGGATTATGCCTTGCCACCGTCAGCGAGTTTACTGCGGCGAGAAAATCACCACTTGAGCAGCGCTGCCCTCAGCGGCATCTTCGCCGATATTCAGCGGCAGGTAGTCATTGACCAGCCAGCGACGCAGCTGGTTGGTATACAGCGGGCTCAGGAACACACCGCTGCGGCCACCCGGGATGATCTCGTAGGCGTCCGGGCCGTCTGGCGTCAGCTCGGCAACTCCACGGCGGGCTGCACCGCTGCCAAACATGAAGCTGTTGACATTGCGAGCGCGCGAGCTATGGCTTGAGGCGTCGACGGCCTCGAAACCGCCGGCGCGAGCAATCCCCGGCAGGCCGTCAACCGAGGGAGCGAAGCCACCGGCAGGCGGCACGTTGAAGGGGGCGGTATTGAGCGGATGGTCAAACACAACCCGGTGCAGCTTGCCCCAACGATAGTCGTTCTGGTCAGTGGAATTGCCGAAGGCAGCGGCGAAGGTATCCGATGCCAGTCTGTCCAGGGAACTTTGCAGCGAAGACAACAGCACGATATCGCGCGCATCGGCAGGAGCGAGGTCGGACATGCCTGGGACATTGAAGTAGGTCAGACCGGAGGCGGCCTGCCCCTGGGTCAGCGGGAACAGGCGAAGCTGATTGACCAGCGCCCGCCAGGCTGTCTTTTGCCCCGGCAGCGCGTTACCCAGGCCAACTGTGGTCAGGGTGGCATCAATGGTATTGGCAATCACCTCACCGCGCCAGACGCTGTAAATGGTGGCAGCGATACTCGCGGAAACCTGCTCAGGCGTTGGCACGCTGTTGCCGGTGGGGTCGCCGCCCGGATCAAAGCCGCCTTCCAGACCGGTAGGGGTGGAAAAGTCCCACGCCGCCAAGCGGCCCATCGCTTCCTGAATCCGCTCATCAGCAGCCAGCCCGGCCAGCACCGGATTGGCGTCTTCAGCCGTGGCGTTGCCGAAAGCCTGGAGCAGGAAAGGCAGCAACAGTTCGGCATCCAGCAGTTCATTGTTGGCCTGCAGGGCTTTCATATCCTCAAGCGTGACGTCGCCGCGGGCAACCAGGTCCTGCAGCACGCGATCCACCCGGCCCTGGCGCAGATCGGAATAGCTGGTATTCAGGTAATAAATGCCGTTGCCGCCCGGACGAAGTTGACTTAAGGGGTTGCCGTCCAGCGTAGTTCCGACGGGGTCGTTGTTGGCATTGGCCAGGTAGCCCCAGGGCGGATTGACGATCTGCGGCATCTCCTCGCGCGGGATCAGGGCATAGGGCGTGGCCTGGCCAGGCTGCGGTTCATCGGCAATCAGCCACTCGTGGTTGAGTGCGCCACTGCCGTCACGGATGAACCAGGGCGGACGACCACCATCCGGCATCAAATCATTCTGCAGGTCGGCTCGGAGCGGCATTTCTCCGCCGATGAAGTAGGCGATATTGCCTTCAATGTCTGCGTACAGGAAATTCTGCGAACCGAACGAGAAGTTGGTCAGGCCGGCAACGAACTCGTCCATGCTGCGCGCGCGAGTCCATGCCCGGAAGCTCTGCAATTCGAAGGTTGCTCCCCAGCCGGTGTACTGCACGGTCAGGGCTGTGTCCCCCATCAACTGCAGGATAGGCCCATTATTGCGCCGGGGCACGATAAAAGTAATACCGCCCGCGTCATAACCCACACTGGCACGACTGACATCATCCATCACGCCATTGCCCGGCGTGTTGAGGAAATAGGTCTGGAAGGCGTAGATGATCGGCTCGGGCTGACCGCCGTGAACCGTGTGCGTGGGCAGACCGAAATTGTTGACCAGGATTGGATCCTGGAACACATCGGTCACATCAAGGCGATTGACGGTGGAACCCCAGCACAGGAAATCGGTGCAGGCCTGGGCGTTGACCGGCGCCCCCGGGAAAACTACGCCGCTGACCGAAATACCCTCGTCGCGAACGACCAGGTTTTCGCTCATAAAAATTGGCGGCATGGTCAAACCCAGGTGCGGATCGTTGGCAAACAACGGAAAGCCGGATTCGGTGTGCTCACCGGAAACCGCCCACCAGTTGGAACCCAGATCCAGGCCCTGGCCAAGAAGGGGCAGGTCCTGCACGCGCTCCAGGTAGGTCCGGGCCAACTCCAGCGTGGACTCATCAAAGCGAGCCATATTGTCAACCAGAGAGCGGTTGGCATCCAGCGCGGCAAGCGAATTGTCGCGGAACTTGCTATCAGTGTCGATATCAACACTGGCCAGGCCGGCCACATCAACACCCTCGGTCTGCTCGGCCTCCGCACCCGGCACGATGATACCGATTCGTTCGAAGAAATCCGGAATACTGACCCTGCCGTCCACCGGAATACTGAGATTCAGGTCCTGCAGAAAAAGCGCTGTACCGTCGAAGCCGACGGAATCGCCGGCGGCCTGGTAGGTGCCAATCCGAACCGTGTTGTTGATTGCCGACAGGCTCTGGTCGAAAGAAAGCTGAAAAGCCAGCAGCTTACCAATCACCAATGAGTCAACCGGTGACCACGGCTCAGCCGCAGTCAACTCGAGGGCGGCACCGTACTCAGGCGGCAACGGGTTGGTTGCCAGAAAGTGGTTGACCCCGTCGGCATAGGCTTTCAGCCAGGCCTTTTCAGTCGCACCAAGACGGATGTATGAGGCCCAGGCGGCTCGCCGAAGCCCCAAAGTACGAAGCTGGATATCGTTGCCCAGCGCGGGCGCACCGACCAGTTCCCCGAGCGTGCCGCTGGCCACGCGGCGCAGGAAATCCATCTGGAAGAAGCGATCGGCCGAGTGCAGATAGCCCTGAACAAAAGTGACATCAGCCTCGGTTTCGCCGACGATGGTGGGAATGCCGTTTGCATCGTTGTATACAGTAACATCCGAGCCCAGGCGCGGCACCGAAACCTGAGCCTGAAGAGCAGCGGCGGCGCAAAGCCCAACCGCAAAAAGTAGAAGTCGCCTCATATTTTGTATCCCCGTCGTTATAGGTTGTCTGGACGCTTGATTATGGCACAACAACCCGGTAGCCGCGAATAGAAGCAGGTTGCGCGAGTTGAAAGAAAAAACATCGACCGGCCCGATTGTCGACGAAGAGTCGGTCAGAGCTCGGTGCGCACATCCAGAAGCTCGGGGAAAAAAGTCAGTTCCAGGGCCTGTTTGAGAAAGCCAACCCCGCTGGAACCGCCGGTCCCCCGCTTGAACCCGATAATCCGCTCAACCGTTTTCAGGTGACGAAAACGCCACAGCTGGAAGGACTCCTCGACATCCACCAAGCGCTCGCACAGTGCGTATTCATCCCAATAGCGCTCGGTATCTCGGTAAATATTGACGAATACCGGCACTAATTCCGGCGTCCTTCGGTGCGCGACAGACCAGTCCCGGTCGACGAGCTGACCGGGCACGTCATGACCGCGACGGTGCAGGTAAAGAAGGAATTCGTCATAAATGCTGGGCGATTCCAGTGCTGCCTTCAGCCGCTCACGAGCCTGCTGATCATGACTGAAGAGCTTCAGCATCTGGGCATTCTTGTTGCCCAGCAGAAACTCGACCAGCCGGTACTGCCATGACTGAAACCCGGACGCATCGCCCAGCCGATCACGAAACTGTACATACTCGCTGGGGGTCAGGGTTTCCAGTACCGCCCACTGGTTGAACAATTGCAGTTGGACCAGCTTCACCCTGGCCAGGATTTTCATGCACGGCCCAGGGTCGTCGGCGGCGAGCTGGCGCATGGCGGCCTGAAGTTCGTGAATGACCAGCTTGAACCAAAGTTCGCTGGTCTGGTGCTGGATAATGAACAAGAGCTCGTCGTGGTGCGGCGGGTCCGACAGCGGCGACTGTGCATCGAGAATTCGATCCAGTCGCAGATAGCCCGAGTAGTCCAGCCGATTGGCCAGGTCGGTGCGTATCGATGCTTCGAGATCGCGCTGATTTTCCGTTGTTGCCATGACTCGCTGACTCCTCAACTTTGACCGGTTCGGGAGTTTAACCTCCCCTGCTTGGCAGCGTATAATGGCGAGCTGGCCCAAGCCAACCAAATCATGAGAAGTTGGCAAGGTTCGCGAAATTCCAGACGGATTCAAACCGACGAGGTAGAGACATGGCGCGGACAGTCGCCGCATTCAAGGTAGATTACTTTCAGTTCCTTGGCCAGGACGGCAAGCTGCTCGACGAACAGCACGTGCCCGCGGTCGCCAGGGATTTCGATCGTCTCACCGATCTGTATCGGCTGATGACACTAACCCGGGCATTCGACAAGAAAGCCATTGCGCTGCAGCGAACCGGTAAGCTGGGCACCTACGCATCCAGCCTCGGCCATGAAGCTGCCCATTGCTCCATCGGCGCGGCGATGCACGAGGAGGACTGTTTCGCCCCCATGTATCGCGAATACGGTGCCCAGTTTTACCGGGGCGTGAAAATGTCGGAAGTCCTTTTGTACTGGGGCGGCGACGAGCGCGGCAATGATTTCTCCAGCCCACGCCATGACTTTGCCTGGTGCGTTCCGATCGCGACTCAGTGCCTGCACGCCGCCGGCGCAGCGATGGCTTACAAGCTGAAAAACGAAGCCCGGGTGGCCGTCTCCGTGGTCGGCGACGGCGGCTCTTCAAAGGGCGATTTCCTCGAGGCGATCAACGCTGCCAGCGCCTGGAAGCTGCCGCTGGTGCTGGTCATCATCAACAACCAGTGGGCAATTTCAGTGCCGCGCTCGAAGCAAAACACCGCCGCCACCCTGGCTCAGAAAGGCATCGCCGGCGGCCTGCCCAGCATTCAGGTGGACGGCAACGACGTGATCGCCTGCCTGTGGGCAATGGAGAAAGCCGTGTCAGCGGCCCGTGCTGGCAAAGGGGCATTCGTTATCGAGATGCTCACCTACCGGCTCAGCGACCACACCACCGCTGACGATGCACGCCGTTACCGACCGCAGGAGGAAGTCGATGAGGCGGCCGATAAGGAACCCCTGAAGCGTCTGCGCCGCTACCTGATCGACCAGGGGACCTGGGATGACCAGCGCGAGCAGGACCTGGTCTCCGAATGTACCCAGTTCGTCCAGCAGGCGGCTGACGAATATATCGATATGGTTCAGAACGATCCGCAGCCGGTGACCGCCATGTTCGACTACATGTACCAGGAACTGCCCCATGACCTGGTTGAGCAACGCGCCTACGCCGAGCAGTTCCCAGAAGATGGAGGTCACCACTGATGGCCAAGATCACCTTGATTGAAGGCGTCACGATGGCACTGGCCCGGGCGATGGAAGAAGATGCCAGCGTCGTGGTGCTGGGCGAAGATGTTGGCGTCAACGGTGGCGTGTTCAGAGCCACCGCTGGCCTGCAGCAGAAATTTGGCGACGAGCGCGTCATCGACACGCCGCTGGCCGAAGTCATGATTGCCGGCGTCAGCGTCGGCATGGCGACTCAGGGCCTGAAGCCGGTAGCCGAAGCCCAGTTCTGCGGCTTCACCATGCCCATGATTGATCATCTGATGTGTCATGCAGGGCGAATGCGCAACCGCACGCGCGGTCGCTTGAGCTGTCCGATGGTGCTTAGATTCCCCACCGGCGGCGGCATTCATGCACCCGAACATCACTCCGAAAGCCCGGAGGCGCTGTTTGCCCACATGCCGGGCATCCGCGTGGTCATGCCGTCCTCGCCGTCGCGCGCCTACGGCTTGCTGCTGGCCGCGATCCGGGATCCGGACCCGGTGATCTACATGGAGCCGAAGCGCATTTACCGTTGGCAGCGCGAGGAAGTTGAAGACGACGGCGAAGAGCTGCCCCTGGATGTTTGCTTTACCCTACGTGATGGCGAGGATGTCACCCTGGTGACCTGGGGGGCGATGGTCAAAGAAACCCTGCAGGCCGCTGACCAGCTTGAGCAGAAAGGCATCAGCGCCGAGGTGATCGACGTGGCCACCTTGAGCCCGATCGACATGGATACGATCATCGAGTCAGTCGAGCGGACCGGGCGCTGCGTGATTGTTCAGGAGGCGCCCAAGCACTGCGGCGTCGCTGGTGAAATCGCTGCCAACCTCGCCGATGCGGGGATCTGGAGCCTTCAGGCGCCGGTCAAGCGCGTCTGCGGTTACGATACAGTCATGCCGCTGTACCGCAACGAGATGAAATACATGCCCAGCGTCAAGCGCATCCTGCACGCTGTCAACCAGGTTCTGGAGGTCTCATGAAAGTTTTCAATCTGCCGGATCTCGGTGAAGGTTTGCCGGATGCCGAAATCGTCGAATGGCTGGTCAAAGAGGGTGACACCGTCACGCTCGACCAGCCCATGGTGTCAATGGAAACGGCCAAGGCAGTCGTCGAGGTGCCCAGCCCCTACACCGGTCGCATCGTCAAACTGCACGGTCAGGCCGGAGACGTCATCCAGACCGGCGCGCCGCTGTGCGAATTCCAGGTCGAGGGCGAAGAAGACCACAGCGGAGAAGACGATAGCGAAGACACCGGGGCTGACAGCGAAACTGCTGCCCCCCAGGCCGCTGAGCCGGAATCAGGCGCGCCCGAATCAACCGAAGCCGACGCAATCGCACCGGAATCAACGCCAGACTGGAATCCCCAGCGGCGACATACGGATATTCCGTTCGATCAGGCCCAATCGGAACCAGAACCCGAACCAAAGCGAGAACCTGAGCCGGAACCCGAGTCTGAGTCGAAGCCGGAGCCAGAACCGAAACCAGAACCGCAAAAGGCAGACAGCGACGCGCGCGAAGACACCGGTACCGTCGTCGGCAACGTACAAAGTTCGAACGAAGTGCTTAGTGAGCGCACCAGCACGGTTGGTGGCGTCAAGGTCACGCCTGCCGTACGCGCCATTGCGCGCAAACTGAGGGTTGACATCAGCAAGGTCCAGCCATCCGGTGCTGACGGCGTGGTCACCCTTCGCGACGTCAAGGAAGCCGCCGAGCGCGGCTCGGCACCGATTGGCGCCCAAGGTCAATCCCCGCCCGAAGCAGCGCCCGAAGCAGCGCCCGAACCGAGCCGTCAGGCCGAGGCATCGCCGCCGCCAGCCGAGACCCGTCAGGCCTCGCCGGCAAACGCTGAGAATGCGCCTGCTGCCAGCCAGCCTTCCGGCGACTGGGAGCCGATCCGGGGACCGCGCCGGACAATGGTTCGGGTAATGAGCGAGTCGCATCGCAACGTGGTGCCGACCAGCCTGATGGACGATGCCGATATCCACGCCTGGCGGCCGGGCGAAGATATTACCGCTCGCCTGCTGCGCTCGCTGTGGGCTGGCGCCCAGGCGGAACCTGGCCTGAACGCCTGGTTTGACGGCGAGAAAAACATGCGCATGGTTCACAAGAACATGCACGTCGGCATGGCCGTGGACACACCGGACGGCCTGTTCGTGGCTGCCTTGCGCAACGTCAACCAGGCTGATCGCCAGCAGCTTCGCCAGGAAATAAATCGCCTGCGCGAGAATACCGCCAGCCGGTCGATCCCGCCCGAAGACCTCAAGGACTACACGATCGTGCTGTCCAATTTTGGCAAGTTTGCCGGACGCTACGCCACGCCGGTCGTCACTCCGCCCTGCGTGGCCATCGTGGCCGCCGGTACGCTGCGTCATGAAGTCGTGCCCGTGCTGGGCGGCGTCGAAGTGCATCGGGTCGTTCCGATTTCGCTGACCTTCGATCACCGCGCCTGCACCGGTGGCGAAGCCGCGCGCTTCCTGAAAGCCATGCTTGAAGACTTGGCCAGGCCGGAATAAGTCGACCCCATCGTGAGCGGAGCCAGGGACAAAACGCGGCAGTGAGCTCGCATATTGGCCCGAACATGATCATCGGTGCCTGTGAGTGGGTTGCGCTGCCCCAGCTCGGCATCGATCGCCTGCGCGCCCGGGTCGACACAGGCGCGAAATCCTGCGCCCTGCACGCCAGCGCTATTCGCCGCTTTGAGCGCGACGGCATCGATTGGGTGGCGTTTCGGGTGCATCTGGACCGTGGCGCCAACAGCACTGATGTTGACTGTGAGTGTCGACTGGTCGGCATGCGCGTGGTCCGCAGCAGCTCGGGCAAGGCCAGCGAGCGCTTCACCATCCGAACGCCTATCCTCATTGGCCATTCGCATTGGGCGGTTGATATTACCCTGACTGACCGCCGTAAGATGCGCTATCGCATGCTGCTGGGGCGAATGGCAATGGAAAACCATGCCCTGGTCTACCCGGCCAGAACCTTCCTGCAGGGCAAACCACGCCTTAACACCTTTTCAGGGACTATCTGATGCGAATCGCCATACTTTCACGCAGCCGCAAGATTTATTCCACCAATCGCCTGATCGAGGCGGCAAAGGCGCGCGGCCACGAGGTGCAGGTGGTCGACACCTTGCGCTGCTACATGAATATTGCCTCGCATCGACCCACCATGCACTACCGCGGCGAGCAGCTCGACCCGTTCGATGCGGTGATCCCACGCATTGGCGCCTCAATTACCTTTTACGGCACGGCCGTGCTGCGCCAGTTTGAAATGATGGGCACCTTCCCGCTCAACGAATCAGTGGCTGTTACCCGCTCGCGCGACAAGCTGCGTTCACTGCAGCTCCTGGCCCGGCGCGGCATCGGCCTGCCGGTGACCGGTTTTGCCCGCGCCCCGGATGACATCGGCGACCTGATCGAAATGGTGGGCGGCGCGCCGCTGGTCGCCAAGCTGCTCGAGGGCACCCAGGGGATCGGCGTGGTGCTGTGCGAAACCCGCAAGGCTGCCGAAAGCGTTCTTGAGGCATTCATGGGCCTGAACGTCTCGATCATGGTCCAGGAGTACATCAAGGAAGCCGGTGGTGCCGATATCCGCTGCTTCGTGATCGGTGACAAGGTTGTCGCGGCCATCAAGCGTCAGGCCAAGCCGGGTGAATTCCGCTCTAACCTGCATCGCGGCGGCACCGCCGCGCTGATCAAGATCACCCCGCAGGAGCGCGCCGTGGCGGTGCGCTCTGCCCGAATCATGGGCCTGAACGTGGCCGGCGTCGACCTGCTGCGCTCCAACCACGGCCCGCTGGTCATGGAAGTCAACTCCTCGCCCGGATTGGAAGGCATAGAATCGGCCACAGGCAAGGATGTGGCCGCCATGATCATCGAGTTTTTGGAAAAGAACGCGCGCAAAGATAAAACCCGCACTCGCGGCAGCGGCTAGCGTGGCCGCGCCCCTACGAGCCGAAGCGGCGTAGAATGGCCCCATGGAAAGCGTGTCCGATCTGACTGTGCTGTCAGCCGTCATGGCTGGTATCACCTTAAGCGCCGCTGCCGGCCTCCGGGTTTTTCTGCCCATCCTGGCCTTGGGATTGTCGGTGCGCATGGGCTGGCTTCATGTGGGCGAGGAATTCGTCTGGCTTGCCTCGGAACCGGTGCTGATCATCGTCGGCATTGCGGCCGCGCTCGAGGCCGGGGCCTACTACATCCCCCTGGTCGACAATTTGCTTGACATTCTGGCGACACCGGCAGCTATTGGCGGCGGCACGGTAATCGTCGCCTCGCTGTTGCCGGAAATGAACGACCTGGCCCAATGGGGCACGGCCCTGACCCTTGGCGGCGGCTCGGCCGGCATTGTTCAAGGCGCAACAGTGGTAGCGCGCGGCCTGTCGACGGCATCCAGCGGCGGCCTGGCCAATCCGGTGGTCTCAACCGGAGAAACGGCAGGCAGCCTGTTTACCATTGTCATGGCGCTGCTGATTCCTATCGTGTTCGGGATCATTGTCATCATCGCCTTGACTGCCACGGTGGTCTGGCTTGCCCGTTGGCTGCGCCGGCGAAACAGTCCGCCTGTCGGACCTGGTCCCGTCTGATTTCGCGATGCTGAGCCTGCGTCAGGCTGGCGCGTTGCTGGCGCTGATCACCGCCTGTGTACTAACCTTGGCGCTGTACCTGCTGCCCGACCAGCTCATGGTCGATGAGCATTTCCACCACGGTCAGATTCTGTTTTTCCTGGCCGGTGAATTCATTCGGGTGCCTGAAATCACTGTCCTGCCAGGCTATCACCTGGCCATTGTCGGGCCTGCCGCTCTGCTCGGCGTGGACCAGGTCCAGCCACTGCGCGCTATCAGTGCCGTATTAGGCGCCAGCGTCATTATGCTGGCCTGGCTGTACTGGCTACGCCACGGCGCCAACCAACCCCTGCTTCGTTCGCTCCAACTTTTGACCTGCCCGCTGCTTTGGCCGTTCTATGTGCTGCTGTACACCGATCTGGTTGCGCTGGCAGTGCTGGTGGCCGCATTGACTCTGGCCGACCGTCAGCGCTTCTGGGCTGCCGTTGTCGTGGGGTTGAGCGCACTGTTGGTCCGCCAGACCAATGTGTTCTGGCTGGCACTGCTCTGGCTGATGGCCATGCATCAGGCCGGCCTTGGGGCGGCGTTGACGGCCGCTGTCGGCCCAGCCCAGAAACTTCGAAACGGCACGCAGGCCCTCCTGCCGGCGCTGAAATCTACCTGGCCACTTTTGCTGCCGCTGCTGGCATTCATGGCGTTTCTGGTGCTCAATCGAGGCGTAGCTATCGGTGACCGGGCCTCACACCAGCTTGGTGGCATCTATCCCAGCCAGATCTTTTTCATGCTACTGGTCCTGTGGCTGGCTCTGCTACCGCTGCATCTGGCCAACCTCGGCCGAATTGGCCTCCTGCTACATCGCCATTGGTGGATAGCCCCTGCCCTGTTGCTGCTTGGGCTGCTTTACTGGTTCAGTTTCGCAGTCACCCATCACTACAACCTGGGCCTGCCCGAGTTTCATCTCCGAAATCGCGCTCTCGGATGGCTGGATCAGGACTGGCGCGTGCGCCTGCTGGCATTCCCCCTCATGGCTTGGTCCTTGCTGAGCATTGCGGTTTCGCCGTTGAAGGAAAAAGCCGCCGCCTGGTTGTTCCCGGTCACGCTGCTGGCCATGCTGCCAGCCGAGTTGATTGAACAACGCTACTATATTCCCCCGCTCGTGCTCTGGCTGCTGTTCCGCCAACCCGGATCACGTGCTGTTGAAATTGCGCTTTTGGCCTGGTTTGTGGCGCTGAGCCTGGCGGTCTACAGCGCCAGTGCTTCGCTGAAGTACTTCTTGTGAAGATTACTCCGGAGCTGGCTTGATCGATGGCGCAAGATAGCGGGCAAGCAATTGGCTATGTTCCCGGCGCAGGGCTTGCCATTCCATGCGAAACCAGGGGGCGACTGCCGGATCGGGGCTGGTCACCAGCTCATCAACCTGCGCTGATGGCAGAAACTGCCAGGCTGCGATTTCCTCCGGATTGGGCTGCGGATCTGCCGGCTGGATCCGACCCAGGTATACCCAGCAAAGTTCATGCTCAGAGCCTATCTCACCGTAGTGAGCCTGGTAGCGAAATTTGTAGACGAACTTGAGATCAGCCACCAAGCCCAGCTCTTCCTCCATCCGCCGCGCCGTGGCCTCGCCCATTGTTTCTCCTGCCCGGGGATGCGAGCAGCAGCTATTGGCCCAGAAACCGGGCCACAGCCGCTTGCCAGACGCACGCTGCTGAATCAGCAAACGCCCCTGGTCGTCGAAGAGAAAAACCGAAAAGGCGCGATGCAGCATGCCCCTGCCATCGTGACACTCACCCTTGGACAATACACCCAGCTCACGATCATTTTCATCGACCAGAATCAACGCTTCGGCATCCGACGAAACAATTCTCGCTGGACCGGCCTGTTCAGGATGCGCCAATGTTGACCTCCAGGGCGTGATAACCCGCTGCCCGAATGGCTCGGGCCACTCGCGCGCTGTCTTCGGGACACAGCGCAATAATCGAACCACCGCCGCCACCACCCGTCAGCTTGGCGCCTACAGCGCCATTATTGCGCGCGATTTGAATCAGCTCCTCCAGCTCCCAGCTGGATACTTGCAAACCATTCAGCAAGCCCTGGCAAACGTTCATCATCTCCCCAAGCAACTCATAGTCAGCCGATCTCAGGGCATCCAGACCGTGGCCAACCAGGATATCCATCTCGTCGAAGATTCGTTCATAAAGCGCAGGGTTTTTTTGCCAGGCTTGTCGCACCCGGGCGACAGTTCTGGCGGTCAGACTCTCAACCCCGCTCATCCCGATTACGATCGGCAACGAGCAATTGATAGCCAGCTTTTCGCGCAGCGGATGCTCGCCGGTCCGGAACAAAGTGAATTCTCCAAAAGTTGCCAGGGTGTTATCCAGACCAGAGGGGGTTCCGTGAGCAACTTTTTCGCACTCGAAAGCCAGTTCGTTGATGCGCTCATCATCCAGCCCGAGCGAGTAGTGAAGATTCATCGCCCGAATCACCGCCACCGCCATTGCCGCCGACCCACCCAGGCCCATGGCACGCGGCACGTTGGGGAAGATTTCGATGCGCATGCTGCGGCCTTCCAGGCCCAGGGCCTGCAGCAGTTTTTCCAGCGACCGGGTAAATGAGGGCGGGCGCTTGGCGTTGAAGTCCAGACGCTGCTCCACCCCCCAACGCGGGATGATCAAATCGATACCGTCACGGGTGTCTTCTATGCGCGCCTGAATCGCCAGCGGCACCGGCGCGGCAATCGCCCGGCGGCCATAGACCACGGAGTGTTCACCCAGCAGGATGATCTTGCCGTGGCCGGCGCCCAACTCCTCGCCTTCCAGCGTTTCGGCTTCGCTGACCCGCTTTCCGGGCGCACTCTGCTCCCGCACGCTGGACATGATCTCCTCGGCTTTCCAGATCTTGATCTCGCCGGAGGCAATCAGACGTTCAACCACCGTATCGAACAGCTCCTGGGGCACGCCAGCGGCGGTCGCCACGCTGCGCGCATGCAGCGTCATGTGGCCTTGTTGAATCCCTTCCGTGACCAGGGCGCGCAGAGCCGAGAAAGTCTGGGCCAGGCCAACCGCGCCCATCACTTCGGCTAATTCACGGGCAGATTGCACGCCCAACATACGCATATTCAGGGCGACCGTGGGGTTGGTTTGCAGCGGGCCACCGACCGTGCCGACCTTGATCGGAATCTCCAACTCGCCGACCAGATCCCCGTTCTCTGCCGACGACCACTTGGTCAACGATGTATAACATCCGCCGCGCGCAGCAAAGGCGTGAGCCCCGGCCTCAATCGCCCGCCAGTCGTTTCCAGTAGCCAGGCAAACCGCATCGATGCCGTTCATGATGCCCTTGTTGTGAGTGGCGGCTCGATAGGGATCGACGCGGGCAAAATCGTTAGCCACGATAATGCCATCACGAACCTGGGAGCCGTCAAAGCCCTTGCCGGTTAACAGGTCCGTCGGGATGCGTACCCTGGCCCGGACCAGGGCGCGGTCGGTCAGATTGGAGAGAATGCGCAAAAACACGCGCCCTTCGGCAATGTTTTCAACCAACGAGGCGACCCCCTCGCACATGGTGTTGACCAGGTTGGCACCCATCGCATCGCAGGTATCGACCAGCAGGTGCAGCACAACCATATCGCCGCCAGGGCCCTGGGATGGGTGAATAAAAACCTCGATATCCTTGGCGCCGCCTCCGCGCGCGATCATTTTCGGGTGCATGCTATTAGCCAGGTTGAGAATCTCCGCCTTGCGCTGCAACAGCGCGGCGCGCGCCCCGGCCGGATCGGGCACATCGACGATCTGCACCTGGCCGATCAGCCGCGGTTCCTGCGACTCCACCTTGAAGCCGCCGGCCTGGCGGACCAGCTTGGCTGCCGAACTCAGAGCCGCCACGATTGATGGCTCTTCCACCACCAGTGGGACTACGTAGTCCTTGTCGTTGATCAGGAAATTCAGCCCCAGCCCCACTGGCAGGCCCATCACCCCGATAACGTTCTCGATCATCTTGTCGGCGAGCTGTACCGACAAGGTGTGACGACCGGACTGCAGGTTCTGGTAATCCTCAGGGCCAAGGAGGCCACGATCGCGCACGGTTCGCACGCGCTCAGGCACGGTCATCTTGTAAAACCGGGGAATTCTCGATCGTTCCATCATGCCACTCGTCTAGTCCAGGCAGCGCCCGGGTTCAAGCCAGGTCACACCAGTCGGCGCGAACTCCGTCATTGTCGATGCCTGGCACAAAAGTGTACAGACCGCGACGATCCAGCCAGGGGCGAAGCGCGTGCAGACCTTCAGGATTTGCACTGACCAACAACACCAGATCACCACCACCGGCGCCGCTGGGCTTGCAGGCTACGCCGTGTTCCTGAGCACGCGCATCAAGCTCTGACATCGTTGGCGTGACTACCTCCGCATCCATCAAGCCGCCCATTGTACCCATTAGCTTCCCATAGGCGGAGAACTGTGTAACCAGTGCTTCGCTGTCGCCCCTGCTCAGGGCCTGCCGTGCTGATTCGCAGCAAGCCTGCATCCCGGACAAGAGTTGGCTGGCCTTATCCGGGTAGCGCTGGCGCCAAGCATCAAACGCGGCAAGCAGATCAGAAGTGGAGGCCTCGCGGCCGGTCCAGGCCAGCATCATGGAAAAATCAGCGGGCAAAGACAGTCGATCAACCGTCACCTCATCGCCACGACACTGGTACCCAATGATGCCACCGCACAGTGAAGTCGCCAGATCTATACCGCTACCGCGACCATCCTGGCCTCGTCGATAGGGTTTGAGCAGCCGCTTGAGCGCCTGCAGAGACAGCCCTGAACGACTGCTGCCACTACACAGGCAGCGCAGCGCTGCATCAAGTGCAACCGCAACCGCAGAACTGGACCCCAGTCCGAGCTTGGCCGAGGCGCCGGCACGGCTGAGGTAAAGTTCGCTGGTATCTATGCGGACCTGGTAAGGTCCGGGGTCACCAAACCGTGCCACGGCCAACTTGTGCAGCAGGCTCAACAACGATGCTGTTCTCGACAACGACTCCCAGCCGGGTGCATCCACGTTCCAGTCAAGCTGCCCGGAAGAATGTGGCAAAAACGGCAGCGATGACACCCCAAGCTGCGGCGCAGAGAGATTGCAGGCCTCACGCTGGCAAGGGGTGATGGTGACCTTGGCACAGCGGTCTACGGCCAACGCCAGGCCAGGTGCTCCCTGGGTTACCGCATACTCACCGAGTAAAACGGCTTTCCCAGGGGCCTTGGCGCATACACGATTCAAACCACCACCTCGGCGCCGGGACCCAGGCCGCAGATCAGAATTCTTGCCACACCGGGAATGTCGGCCAGACGATCAGCGACCTGCGCGCACGCGCCGGGCAGGCATACCGCTTTGACCTGCGGGCCGGCATCAACAGTGAAGAACACGCCGCAGCCAACCGCCCGTAGTTCGCGAACCGCATGCATGCAGGCCAGGGTGGCCGGGTTCCAGTACAACAGTCCAGGGCTTGCGGCCAGGGCCGAAGCATGCATCTTCAATGCGCTGGATTCGCTGACATCAGCCAGAAGCTCGAAATCTCGCTCCAGTATGGCCCTGCGGGCAAGCTCCAGATCTGCAGCCACCGTTGCCACCCAGGTCGGATAGTATGGCGAAGTTTGCATGGTGCGGTTCATGCCATCGGTCGACGAAACGGACTTCGCTTCAGTCGCAGTGATTGCTACCACAACTTTCAAGGGCCAGTGCTCGCAATTCGCAAGCGGCTCGGCAACGGCGTCCCTGCCGTCGTCGATATTGCCGGGCTTCATTTCCACGAATCCGCCAAAGATAGAGCGTGCTGCAGATCCTGAGCCACGCCGCGCCAGCTCGGACAACCGAGATTTGGACAACCCCAGACCGAGCACTTGGTCAGCCGCCGTAACCAACGCGGCAAAGCCGGAAGCCGACGACGCCAGACCGGCCCCAGTCGGGAAATTGTTGTCGCTATCGACCCGGAAGAAAGGGCCGCCGCCAGCGAGTTTCCGGGTCAAATCGAGCACCGCTCCGACCCGATCGACCGGCAAGCATTGGCCATTCACCACCAGTTCATCTGTGTCAGCGCCTTCGTGCAATGCATGCAAGCGAGTGTTGGTTTCCAGACCGGACAAGGTGATCGAGATAGATCCTGCGGCCGGCAAGTTCAGCCTGGCGTCGCGCTTACCCCAATACTTGACCAGAGCGATATTGGCGCCAGCGCGGGCCTTGGCGGTGTGAGCAGGCATGTGGCAACATCCATGAGAGATGGGAGCCTCATGATAGACCGACGTCACGGATTTTTTTGGCGAAACGTTGAAACTTCACCTTCGAAAAACGCACTCGGATTTCGGTTCCCACGCCAAGCTCGCTGTCGGCTTGCAAATGCCAGTTGAAACGGTTGCATAAACGCCTGACTATGGCGAGCCCCAGACCGTAGCCTTCGTTGCTGCGATCATGACCGCGATAAAAAGGTTCGAACATTCGCTCCAAGTCGGCCTCGCTCATTCCGCAGCCGGTGTCCTTGATCAATACCCCTTCGCGATCAATCAGCACTCCGACCCTGCCCGATTCCGTGTACGTCAGCGCATTGCGCAGGAGGTTGGTAAAGACAATGGCCAACACCCGTTCGGGCGCATCCACCTCGACGAGCCCAGTGGCTTCAATGGAAGTCTTGACGTTCTCGCGCGGCACGGCCCGTTCAACTTGCTCCAATAGCTCGGCGAGCAAATCGTTAAGCACAACCGACGACCACGACAGCTTCGATTCGGTCTCTCGCGCCAGAATCAACAGGGTTTCGACCAGCGACTCCATATCACGCACCGTGCGCGACATGCGATCGAGAATGCGCTTGCGCTTGGCCGGATCGTCGAATTTCTCCAGCAGCTCCAAGTTTGCCTTGACCACCGCCAGCGGGGTCCGGAGCTCATGGCTGGCGTTACGGGTGAAGTTGCGCTCCCGCTGGATAAAGGACTCCATACGGCGAATGAATTGGTTGAACGCATTGATCAAGGTGAGGACTTCCGCGTCGGTGGTATCGCCGAACTGATCGAGCGAAAAGCGCTCGAACCCGCCTGACTGGAAGTCATAGTCACGCACTTGGTCCGCCAACTGAACGACGGTCGACACGGCCCGCCGAGACATCAAGTAACCAAGCCAGGTCAGCAGGTAGATAAGCAGCAGAACCGCCGTTAGCGGGGCAATGCCGAAATAAAAGGCAAGCGCCGATACCTGGACCTCATCAAAAACCAGGTAAAGACGGTTCCCCCCGTGATCGGAGACATGAACAACAGGCTCGGAATCAGGTCCCTCGCGCACCCGGTGAAACCCAGGAGGCTGATCGACCAGCCACGCCGGCACACCGGAGAAATCGCTGCGACGGGCCATATAGCCGCGTAGATTATTGGTGTTGGGCAGCGGGAAGTCGCCGTCCTCGCGAAAATTCTCCCAAAAATGCTCCGCTTCGCCATTCAAGGCTTCCTGAACCAGCACGCGCTCCACCACGATCGCCGCCGCGTAGACGCCGAGTATGGTTGCAACGCTGATGGCGAGAACCTGAAGGACAAAAACCCGAACCAGCTTGGTGTTCAGTCCACCCTTGAGAACGGTGTTGCTCAGGTCCATTTCCAATCAGCGGCGGCGAAATCGATAGTGGGCCACAAGCCAGGCATTGCCACCATCGTAAGCGAAAAGCTCTTCACAGGCCATGAAAAACATGCGCCAGCGCTGCAGCCACATATCGCCCTGGTCGCCATAGGCTTCGGCCATAACCTGGCGCACGCTGGCACTGCGGCGATCAACATTATCAAGCCAGGCGCGAGCTGTTTTCGCATAATGCTGGCCCGAATACAGTTTGCGATTTTCCAGAACGACATCATCCTGGAAGTGCAGGAGTGTATCGGCAGCTGGCATCAAGCCACCGGTAAAAAAATACCGCCCCATCCAGTTCCCTTCCCCTTCAGACTCGAAGGGATAGGCAAGATATCGATGGCAGAAAATGTGGACAAACAGCTTGCCGTCCGGCTTCAGCCAGCCACCAACGCGTTTCAACAATTCGCGATAATTGCGCACATGCTCGAACATTTCCACCGACACGACGCGGTCGAAGCGCTCGTGGAGCTCCAGTTCATTAACATCACAGGTGATGACTCGCAAATTGTGCAGGCCGAGATCCAAGGCGCGTGATTCGATCCAGGCACGCTGTGATGCCGAGTTCGACACCGCTGTGATTTCACTTTCCGGGTAATGGGTAGCCATCCACAAGGTCAGCGAGCCCCAACCGCAGCCCAGCTCGAGAATCCGCTGACCGTTGTCCAGCTCCGCCTGCTTGCAGGACGCGGTCAGCATCGCTGCCTCGGCCTCATCGAGGCAATTGGTCTCCTGCCGCCAAAGGGCGCTGGAGTATTTCAGATGCTGACCCAGCACCAACTGGTAAAAACTGGCCGGGACTTCGTAATGCTGCTCATTGGCCGCGTCGGTTTCGATCGCTATGTCTGACTGGGCCAGCTCATTGATCAAGCGCTGGGTTTGCTGCGCTCGACGTTCCGGGTCGCGGTCAAACTCATCACGCAACCTACGCTTGAGCAGCTGTCGAATGCCGATTCGAATCAGGAAATCCGGCGCCAAGCCACGCTCGGCCAAACTGATCATGCTCACGGGGACTGCTCTCCTGCAGGGCCGGGGGTTGTCATCGAGATACGTTCATAGCGCTTCGCCAGCCAGAACAACAGGGGCAAGACGATAGCCCAACTCAAACCCGTTGCTAAAGCGACTTGCCAGGCTGGAGCCAGCCATTCAACCGCACCAAAACGCGATCCAGCGTAATATGACATGGGCGAACCGATACCGCCCAGCACGGCCAACAACCACAGACGATGCTTGAAAGCGCCCATGGAATGATTGATTACCAGAGCCAGGGCCAGCCACAGCAGCATGATCCACCCGGGAGCCACACTTGGCCAGGGCCACGCACTTGCAAACTGAAGCAGGCCGAGCTGAATCCAAGCGGTATCAAGCGCCAGCCCCAAAAACAAACAAATCGCAACCATCGGTACATCCAGGTGATGACGATTGGCCGGGTGTAGCTGCCATAACGCAAGGGCAGCTACCACGATCAGGCCGCCCCACAACCAACCATAAGCCGCCCCGATCACACAGGCCGGCCAGCTAAGCTGAAACAAGCCTTGGTTGACAACAAATCCAGGGTTCAACATATTCAAGCCGTGAGGCCGGTAGGCCGTTCAGGGCGCCATTCAGGGCCAGCCAGAAGCAGATGAATATCGCTGATGGCACGTTCGCGGAAGCCACCTTCGCAGTAAGCCAGGTAGAAGCGCCAACGCCGCCGGAAGGTCTCATCAAATCCCATTTTTGCAATATCTTTCCAGGAGGCTTCAAAACGCTCTCGCCAAGCCTTCAGGGTCATTGCATAGCTGAAGCCAAAATCGGCCAATTCGATCAGCCCGAGGCGGGAGGCCCGGGCCATCGCGCTGCTAATGGCGCTGACAGACGGGATGAAGCTGCCTGGAAAAATATAGCGCTTGATGAAATCGACGCTCTTCAAGGCCCGCTCGTAACGGAAATCCTCAATGGTGATAGCTTGAATCAGGGCCAGTCCGTCGGGCTTGAGCAGCTCGTCAATGCGCTTGAAATAGGTATCGAGGTAGTGGTGACCAACGGCCTCGATCATTTCCACAGACACCAGCTTGTCATAGGTGCCTTCGAGATCTCGGTAATCCTTCAGCAGCAGGTTGACCCGATCGCTTAAACCTGCCTTTTCTACTTGCTCGCAGGCGCAGTCGTACTGCTCACGCGAAATGGTCGTGGTCGTCACGCGGCAACCGTATTCGCGGGCCGCATGAATCGCCAAACCGCCCCAGCCGGTTCCGATCTCCAGCAGATGATCATCGGCGCGGAGTTTAAGTTTCCGGCAAATGCGGTCGAGCTTGTTGCGCTGAGCCTGTTCGAGGCTGTCGCCAGGGTTCTCGAACAAGGCGCTTGAATACTGCATGCGCTGATCCAGCCAGGCGGCGAAAAATTCGTTGCCCAGATCGTAATGCGCCGAAATATTGCGGCGACTTCCTTTCAGGCTGTTGCGGTTGAAGCCATGCCATAGCTTCAAAACGAGGCCGCTCAGCCGTGCCCCGCCCTCGTCAACCTGGTTAAGTGCGTCACGATTGCGCGCCAGCACCTGGACCACGGCGACAAGATCGCTGCTGTCCCAGAAGCCAGCCATGTAGGCTTCGGCAGCGCCGACGCTGCCGCCGGTGGCCAGCATGCGCCAGAAGCGCATATTGCTGACCTCTAGGGTGGCACACGGATCCTCGCCTTGCCCCAGGCGATATTCGCCGTCGCCATCCTTGATCGTGATCTGGCCATGGACAAATTCGCTCAGTCGTTTGAGCACCTGTCCACGCAGCCAGCGATCGAGCGCCACGCCGCGCGACTGGTCGGGCCGAAGCATGCTCTTGGTGGCGGAATTCATGCGCGCTCGTGCTCCTTGTCTGGGTGGGCGTAAAACGGGGTTTTCTTCAGCCACAAACGCATGGCCTGCCAGTAGATTCCGGCCACCACCTTGAGCGTCATCAGCGGAAAGGTCAGCGGCATGCGCCTCATGCCAGAAGCAGTCATTGGCTCCAAAGCCAGCCTCATGCCAGCCTCAAAACATTTTGAGTGGTCGGCGGTCACCAGCATGTGAACAACAATCGCATCGGCTTCGATGGTGAAGCGCCAGTCGTAGTCCATTTGCATAGGCAGGAATGGAGACACGTGAAAAGCCTTGGGGAACCGGAATCGATAGCTTGGACCATCCATGCCCCGGCATTCCAGCACGTAGGCATGACGCTCGCCCCAGGGCGTGTTGTGAACTTCTGCGACAATGGCCTCGAGCGAATCCCCGTTCAGGCAAAGATAAAAGGTCACCGGGTTGAAGCTGCAACCCCATTGCCTGAGATGGCTTAGCAGCAGCACCCTGCCGCTTGGTCGCATGCCGGTTTGTTGCGCTACGCGGTCGCGCACCGCATCGGCCAACGGCTGATCGGCGGGCGCCAGGTAATCGCTGCGGCGAAAACTGACCAGGTTGAAATGGCCCATTGACCAGAGCCGCGAACGGGCAAAGATGGTGTCCAGTTGGTCGACGTCCAGCAGGCTGTAGTAGAGGCGATAGCGAAAGGCATGATCTCGCGGGCCGCGGCGGCGGTGCCAGACCTGGCCAACTCCAAAAGCTGCTGACGGCAAGCTGAGCAAACCCGGCTGGCTCATGCGGCTTGGGCTGGGCCGGCCGCCTGGCTGGCGATCGCATCGACTACCCGACGCGCACTGCGCGCGCCATCTTCATGAAACCCCCAGCCCCACCAGGCACCGCAGTACCAGGTTCGCCTTACGCCATTGATTTCGGACCAGCGCTGCTGGGCGGTCACGGCTTGCGGGGTAAACACCGGGTGCTGGTACTGGCGCATCACGATAATGCTTGCCGGGTCCAGCAACTCGGTCTGGTTCAGAGACACGATGTAGTCTTTCTCCGATTCCAGTCGCTGCAGCTTGTTCATGTAATACGACACTCGGCACTGGGACAGGTCACTCCGATCACGCCGCACGTTCCAACTCGCCCGCGCCCGGGGGTGATCTGGCAGCACTTGGCTGTCGGTATGCAGCACCGTTTCATTCGCCTGGTACTCGATCGCGCCGAGAATGCTGCGCTCGGCGTCGTCGGGGTCGGCCAGCAGCGCCAGCGACTGATCGGAATGGCAGGCCAGAATCAGCTCGTCAGCATGGAACACGCCGCGGTTGGTCGCAATTTCGACTCTGTCGGCGCGGCGTCGCACCATTTCGACCCTGGTCCCGGTTTCAATCCGGGCAATGCCACGCGCCGCCCGCTCCACGTAGGCCTGAGATCCCCCGCAGACCGTACGCCAGATCGGCCGCTCGCCCAGGGTCAACATACCGTGGTTATTCATGAAGGCCAGCAGGTGGCGCATCGGAAAGTCCCGGATTTGCTGCATGGGGGCAGACCACAGGGCTGAGGCCATGGGCAGCAAATGCAGCTCTCCGAAGTCTCGGCCCGATGCATGGCGATCGAGCCAGGCGCCCAGGGTCACGCTGTCATCCAACTTGCTCAGTAGGTCGGCTGCGCCTCGGTAAAAGCGAATCATGTCGGCAAACATGCGCAGAAAACGAGGCCGCAGCAGGTTGCGGCGCTGGCAGAACAACTGGTCGAGGCTGGTCGCGTTGTACTCGATGCCGCTAACCGTATCGCTGACAGCGAAACTCATGTCCGAGTCCTGCCATGACACGCCCAATGCCTCAAGCCAGGCAGAAAACAAGGGGTAATGCCGCTCGTTAAAGACGATGAATCCGCTGTCAATCGACAGACTTCGGTCACCTTCCGCAATCCAGTGGGTATCAGCGTGACCGCCGAGGCGGCGATCGGCTTCCAGCAGCAGGACGTCGTGATCCCTGCTCAGGTGCCAGGCAGCGTATAGCCCGGAGATCCCGGCCCCGACGACCACGATTTTCATGCTGGAGCAACCCTGCGAGCGTTTCGAATTGCTTCAGGCACGGGCTTCAGATCGTAGACCAGTCCCACCCAGGACATGACCTTCAGGACATAGAAGCTCAAGTCGATTTCCCACCAGAAAAAACCCTGCCGGGCCGCCCCCGGAAAGTGATGGTGATTGTTGTGCCAGCCCTCGCCCAGGGTAAGCAAGGCCAGGAAGGCATTGTTGCGACTGTCATCGCGCGTGGCATAGCGCCGCTTGCCCCAGACGTGGGCAAGGGAGTTGATGGTGAGGGTCACATGGATCAGGACCACGGTACTGAGGAAATAGCCCCACACCAGCATCTGCCAACCGCTCGTCCCTAACCCGGGCGCGACCCGCCCCAGACCAACGCCGAGTGCGAAGAGCAGCGCCGCATAGATGACGGGTACGGCCAGGTCATAACGATCCAGCCAGCGCAGTTCGGGGAACTTGACCAGGTCCGGAATCTGTCCGTGATCGGTCGCAAAGTGTCGACGACTCAAAAACCACCCCATGTGACTCCACCAGAAGCCATGCCGCGGCGCATGCGGGTCGGCGGCCTGGTCGGCCGACTTGTGATGATGCCGGTGATGGGCGGCCCACCATAACGGTCCACGCTGGGTGGCGCTAGCGCCGATCAGGGCGAAGGCGAATTGCACTGGCCTGGAGGTGCGGAAGCTTCGATGGGCGAAATAACGGTGGTAGAAGGCCGTAATGGCAAACATCCGAATCAGATAGCTGACCATGAATACCCCTACCGCAACCCACGACCAACCAACAAAAAACACGCCCAGGCAGGCCAGATGCAGGCCGATGAACGGCACGATTCGCATCCAGTCGACCCGGCGGTCGTCCTCGCCCTCCCGTGGCTGATGGGGGCTGCCAGGCTGCTCTGCGCTGTCAGTTCTGATCCAGGACGCAAGGCTTTGCTTGGCCGACATTCAGACTTCCTCAAACAATGATTGCTCGCTATTACACGCCCGACCGGTGAAACGCTCGTGAACCGGCATCCCAAGCACTGACAGGCAAATTTCCTAGCCGAGAGAACTCCCTGTTCCGATTTTCACGCAACCAGCTACACGGAACAATAGCAAGCACTGCAATTGGCACATAGATAAAGGAGGAAAAAATGGCCCCCAAAGGCAAGCACGTACAAGGCTGGACCGTGGTTGAATTGATGCTGGTAGTCGCTGTACTGGCAATCTTGGGATCGACCGGGGTACCGGCCATGCAGCGCTTTGTTGAACAACACAGGGTTGTGGCGGCATCCAACATGATGGTGGCGCACCTGAACTTCGCTCGCAACGAGGCGATCACCCGGCGGACCTTTGTCGCCGCCTGCCCCAGCCCCGATTCACAACAGTGCAGCGGCAACCGCTGGGACCGGGGCTGGATCGTTTTCCTGGACCCCAACCGGGCTGGCCAGCCAGGTTCCGAGGACGACATCCTGCGCGTTGTCGCTGGCAACGACCGCCTGTTGATGCACTCGGGCGGAAGATTTCGGGTTCGCTACCAGCCCTTGGGAGGCGCTTATGGCACCAACCTGACAATCCGGGTCTGCGGCCGCAGCGGCCGAGCCACGCCCAGCTCGGTGGTGGTCTCGAATCCCGGTCGGGCCCGGGTCGAGCGGGATATCGACGATCTTGACTGCGCTTGATCGACCGTCTTCGACTTGCATTCGGTACCGTATGGAGCTAACATTCAAACAAGTGTTTGAATCGAACGTTTGAATTGACTGCAAGCCCCACGACCTGCGATCGAATTCTGGATGCGGCCGAACGTCTGTTCGCCGACGAAGGTTTTCATGCCACCTCTCTGCGCCAGATCACGCAGGCCGCCGATGCCAACCTTGCTGCTGTCAATTATCACTTCGGATCAAAGCAGGCTTTGATTCTGGCGGTGTTCCGGCGCCGTCTGGACGCGTTGAACAAGGCGCGCCTTACCCGTCTGGACGCGGCCCTGACTGATTCCGACCGGCCGGATCTGGAAGAAATTCTCGAGGCCTTCATCGTTCCCGCGCTGGCGTTCACCCACGGCAGCGAGGATGCTGGGCATCTTTTCATGCGCATCCTGATGCGTGCCTTCGCCGAGCGCGACGACCAACTCCACCGGGCGCTCAGCGCCGAGTATGCCCATGTCATGCGCCGCTTCGCCAGCGCGATCGCTGTCGCTTTACCCGGCGTCGACGAACAATGCCTGAGACGACATCTCGACTTTATCGTCGGCGCCCTGACCCACACGATGGCTGAAAACGGCAGCAGTAACGGTCAAGCCATCGCCAACGACCTGGTTCGATTTGCCGCTGCCGGTTTGCGCAGCGCAGTTTCCGTTCGCAACCTAGATGGTGCGACCCGCACCCTGGAGATCCACACATGAGCTTTTTGCCCCTCGCTGTTCTCTTGATTGGCCTGCTTGCCCTGACCTGGTTCCGAACCCCGCTATGGCTTGCCACGGGCCTGTCTGCCGCGATCACAGCCGTTTCATTGCTCTGGCTGGCAACGCCATGGCCAATTGTCGGGCTGCTGGTTGCGGCAACCCTGGCGCTTTTGTTTTTCACCATCACGCCGCTGCGGCGGGCAGTGCTTTCGCGCCCACTGTTCAACTGGTTCAAGGGCGTACTGCCAGCCATGTCAGCGACCGAAAAAGAGGCGCTGGACGCTGGCACGGTGTGGTGGGATGCCGAGCTGTTCAGCGGCAAGCCGAACTGGAAAGTGCTGTTCGATCAACCCAAGCCGGCCTTGAGCGACGAAGAGCAGGCCTTCGTCGACGGCCCGGTCGAAGAACTGTGCAAGATGCTCGATGACTGGAAAATCAACCGCGAGTTGAAGGATTTGCCGCCGGAAGTGTGGCAGTTCATCCGCGAAAAACGGTTTTTGAGCATGATCATCCCGAAGCAGTATGGCGGACTGGAACTGTCGGCCCAGGGCAATGCTGCTGCAGTGACCAAGATATCTACCCGCAGCTTGACTGCCGCCGTGTCCGTCATGGTTCCAAACTCGCTGGGCCCTGGCGAGCTACTGATGCATTTCGGTACCGAAGCGCAAAAGAATCACTACCTGCCGCGCCTGGCGCGCGGCGAAGAAATTCCCTGCTTCGCCCTGACCTCACCCCAGGCCGGCTCTGATGCCGCCTCCATGCCCGACGAAGGGGTTGTCTGCAAGAAGGTTATCGACGGCAAGGAAGTGCTGGGCCTGCGCGTAACCTGGGACAAGCGCTACATCACCCTGGCGCCGGTGGCTACCGTACTCGGGCTGGCCTTCAAGACCCGCGATCCAGAGGGCCTGCTTGGTGACAAGGAACACCTCGGCATTACCTGCGCCTTGATCCCGACGTCCACGCCGGGCGTGGAGATCGGTAACCGGCACCTGCCCGGCGGCTCGCTGTTCATGAACGGCCCGACCCGCGGCAAGGACGTCTTCGTTCCCATGGACTGGGTGATTGGCGGTCAAGAGCGAATCGGCCAGGGCTGGCGCATGCTGATGCACTGCCTGGCTGCCGGCCGGGCGATTTCCCTGCCCGCCCAGGGCGTGGCCGGCGGCAAGGCCTGCTCGGCCATGACCGGCGCTTATGCGCGGATTCGCTACCAGTTCAAGCAACCAATCGGACACTTCGAAGGCATCGAGGAACCGCTGGCCCGGATCGGCTCGGAAGCCTACCGCATGGAGGCTGCTCACAAGCTGACCCTGGCCGCGCTTGATGCCGGCCACAAGCCGGTGGTGCTGTCTGCCATTCTCAAAGCCTACTTGACCGAAGCCAACCGGCGCGTGGTCAACGATGCCATGGACGTGCACGGCGGCAAGGCCGTGGTCGAAGGTCCGGGCAATTACCTGTCACTCGGCTACCAGGCCCTGCCGGTGTCGATTACCGTGGAAGGCGCCAACATTCTTACCCGCTCGATGATCGTGTTCGGCCAGGGAGCGATCCGCTGCCATCCCTACCTGCTTAAGGAAATGCTGGCCGCGCAGGACAATGACCTGAAAGCCTTCGACGCCGCACTCTGGGGGCATGTTGGCTTCCTGATCTCCAATGCCGTACGCGCGCCGCTGCTGGGCCTGAGCGGCAGCCGCTTGAGCGCAAGCCCCGTGTCCGGCCCGACCGCACGCTACTACCGACGCATCAATCGTTTGAGTTCGGCGTTTACCCTGACCGCCGATCTGGCCCTGCTGATCCTAGGCGGCAGGTTCAAGTTCGCCGAAAAGCTTTCAGGTCGCTTTGCCGATGCCCTGGCTCACCTGTACATGGCCTCCAGCATCCTACGCCGCTGGGAAGATGACGGCCGTCCGGCCGAAGATTTGCCGCTGGTGAAGTTCTCGGTCGAGGACAGTCTGCACCAGGTCGAAGAGGCCCTGCAAGGCGTGTATCGCAACTTCCCGATCCGGGCCCTGGGTGGCGTGTTGCGCGTTATCTGCTTCCCCTGGGGTCGCGTGCACAACAAGTCCGATGACCGCACCAGCCACAAGATTGCCCGCCTGCTGCTGGAAAAATCGCCAAGCCGAGAACGCCTGATTACCGGCTGTTTCATGTCGCAGGAAGAAGACGGTACCGGCATCGTTTTGAAGGCCTTCGACGCCGTCTTGAAAGCGGAGCCGGCCGAGCATGCTATTCGCAACGCGCTCAAGGCTGTGCCCAGCCCGACCAACGTCAAGGCTCTGACCCGCAAGGCGGTCGAGGCCGGCGTGATCAGCGAGGAGCAGGCCGCCGACCTGATCCGCGCCCAGGAGCTGAGCGCCCGGGTCATCGCCGTCGACGAATTCACCCCTGAGGAACTGGCCAACACCACCGAAAGCCAGCGCCCGGTGTTGGCTGAGGCGAGCTGAAGATATGTTCTCGCAAAGACGCAAAGACGCAAAGGCGCAAAGAAAAGACCATTAAAAGCTATCTTGGCGTCTTTGCGTCTTTGCGAGAGATAAGAATTTTCATGTTTAAGCTCTTTTTCCTTCGCGCCTTAGCGTCTTTGCGAGAAAAAATTTCATTCAAAAGCTCTTTTCCCTTTGCGCCTTAGCGTCTTGGCGAGAGAAAGATATTTTACCTATTCTGACGAAAACCAAGGATGATTCATGACTGACCAGAAACTTCGTGTACGCCGTGCCGCGGTGCTCGGTTCCGGGGTGATGGGGGCGCAAATTGCCGCCCACCTGACCGCGGCCGGGATTCCCGTCGACCTCTACGATCTGCCCAGCGACGACAAGCAGCGCAGCAAGATCGCAGCAGGCGGCATCCAGAACCTGCTCAAGCTCAAGCCCGCGCCGCTGGCCGGCAAGGACCTGGCTCAGTTCATCAGTGCGCGCAATTTCGACGACGATCTGGAACAGCTTGCCCACTGCGATTTCATCATCGAAGCCATCGTCGAGCGGATGGATATCAAGAAGTCGCTGTATGAAAAGATCGGCCCGCACATCCATGACGATGCCTTTTTTGTCACCAACACCTCCGGCCTGTCGATCAACGAGCTGGCGGGCGTAGTGCCGGATGCCTTGAAATCGCGCTTCTGCGGCGTACATTTCTTCAACCCGCCGCGGTACATGCACCTGGTTGAGCTGATCCCCCACGACGGCACCGACGGCGTAGTGATGGATCTGCTCGAAGCCTTCCTAACCAAAAACCTGGGCAAGGGCGTGGTTCGCTGCCGCGATACCGCCAACTTCATCGCCAACCGGGTTGGCGTGTTCACGATGTGGTCGACCATGCACCACGCCCAGCGACTGGGCCTGGGCTTTGACACCGTCGACGCCCTGACCGGCCCGGCGATCGGGCGACCGAAGTCGGCCACCTTCCGCTTAGCCGACGTGGTCGGCCTGGACACCATGGCCAACGTCATCAAGACCATGGACGCCAAGCTCGCCGACGATCCCTGGCACCACCTGTTCAAGGCACCCGAGTGGCTGGCCAAGCTGGTTGAAGCCGGCGCCCTGGGCCAGAAGGCCGGGGCCGGCGTATTCCGCAAGGAAGGGCGCGAAATCAGGGTCTTCGATCCCGAAACCGGCGACTACCGCAGCACGGATTACAGCGTGCGCGACGAGGTCAAGGCCGTGCTGGCGATCAAGGATCCGGGCGAGAAGCTGGCCGAGCTGGCCAAGTGCGAGTACCCGGAAACCGAGTTCCTGTGGGCCATCCACCGCGACCTGTTCCACTACTGCGCCCACCATCTGGCAGCGATTGCCGAATCCGCCCGCGAGATCGACCTGGCGATGCGCTGGGGTTACGGCTGGAAGATGGGCCCGTTCGAGCAGTGGCAGGCAGCCGGCTGGCGCAAGGTTGCCTGCCTGATCGAAGAGGATGTCGAATCCGGCAAGGCCGAAGCGGATGTCGTCCTGCCGAAATGGGTCGGCGATGTCGACGGCGTGCACGGCCCCGGCGGTTCCTATTCCGGTGCCACCAACGAACTCAGCCCGCGCCCGGATCTGGCCGTCTACCAGCGCCAGTACCAGCCGGTGCGCCTGTTCGGCGAAGCCAGCCACGACGGCCAGACGGTCCTCGAGACCGATGGAATTCGACTCTGGACGCTTGAAGACGATGTCTTGATCGCCAGCCTGAAAACCAAGATGGGAGTAATCGACAACAGCGTCGTCGACGGACTGAACGCCGCCCTGGACAAGGCCGAGGCCGAGTTCGATGGCCTGGTGATCTGGCAGCCCAAGGGTCCGTTCTCGGCCGGGGCCAACCTGAAAGCCGCGGCCGAGGCCATCCAGCGCGGTGATTACGACAGCGTGCGCGCCCTGGTCAGCGGCTTCCAGGCCGTCAACCTGCGCCTGCGCTACGCGGCTGTGCCGTCGGTTGCCGCCGTGCGCGGTCTGGCCCTGGGCGGTGGCCTGGAGCTAGCCATGCATGCCAGCCGTCGCGTTGCCCACCTGGAAAGCTACATGGGCCTGGTCGAGGCCGGCGTCGGCCTGCTGCCCGGCGGCGGTGGCCTGGCCACGCTTGCCATG
>SKKV01000219.1 GCA_007123575.1 Wenzhouxiangella sp. | reverse complement strand
TGTTCGGCCAATTGCAGGGCCTGGTCCCAGACTGGCAGCAAGGCTGCGGTGGGGGAAGGGGGTTCCGGCGATGATTGCGGAAGCATGCCGTTGGCTGCTGGGGCCAGGGCCATGGGCAGCATGTCGTAGACCGGTGCCAGCTTGAGCTGGGGATTCTCCGCGCCAGGTTGCCAGAAAAAGGCCAGGTTGCCGAAGTGTCGGTCGTTGTTGTGGATGAGTCGGCCGAAGGCTTCCGCTAGCAGGATTCGGTGATGGTCGTCCGGGCTGATCCAGCCTCGGTCAATAAGGCGGTGAGCGGCTTGCGGCCAGTTGTCTCGGTGACCGAACCAGGCATCGTCGATGGCGCCCAACGTGAGAACGGGATGGCGTCCGCGTGCGCCCTGGCGATCGAATCGGCGGATTTCCAGGAATAACTGCTCGCCTTGTTCTACCGGCCGGGTCAACGCGCTTTCGATGCCGGCGTCCGCAAGGGCGGCAGCGGCAAGATGTTCGCACAGCAGAAGATCGCGCCAGCGTCGATCGGCCGGGGATTGGTCGCCAGCGGTGAACTTGACCAGCAGGTGGTGTTCACCGTCGAAGGCGGTAAACTTCGGGAACTCGCCGGCTGCCGAGGAGCCGCTGCCGCGCTCGACCAGCTCGCGGCTGATGGCTGGGTAGTCTTCCTGCTGGCTGACCTTTATGTCGGTCTGAAGGAAGCGATCCATCGATGTGCTGCCGATGATCAGGTTGCCTGGCATATCCTCACCGCGCAGCACCAGGGCGCGCAGGATATGTGATTCCTGCCAGTCAGTGAGGCGTGACGGGAATTGAAGATCGGGGAAACGCCGCGAAAACAGCTGGCCCAGGAAGCCTTGCGGTGCCATGTCTGCAATGAATGGGGCTATGCCCTCATAGACCGGCCCTTGCCCGGTTGTGATTTCCCAGAAAGTGGCCGGGCCATGCAGCCAATGCAGTTCACCGCGGGAAGTTGGTTTGCCGTCCGCGCCGATTTCCCACACCGGCCAGCTTCCGCCTATGCCTGGGATTTCATCGAGCAGCCCGTAGCGCGCACCCCGGGTGCGGCCGATGCGCACGATCTGTCTCCCGGAGGCGCCAACCCGGCGCGAAAGCGTCGCCGGGCTGATGCCGAGCTGGCGTGTGAGCTCCGCCGCTGCCGTCGGTCCCTGGCGCTGCAATAGGCGATACAAGTCTTCCATGGGAGCCCTGTGGAAAGATAAATGAAAAGATATATGAAAAGTTTATAGATAGCAAACTATTAAAAATGAATTGCTTGTATCGGATTTAGCGCTTTTCGATGAAAGGTTTCAGTGCGCGCAAAATGCCGAGCATCCAGGTCGGGCAGGCGTTGTGCTCAAGCGCAATGGCGGCCAGGTGGGCGTCGTTGGTGAGATTGCTTGCGGTGCCAGCCTGACGTGGTAGCTGCGACAACACCAGCCAGTGGCGGTCTTATAAAAACATCAAGGGTCGCTCTCTCGCAGGTCCGGCTTGACGTTTAGGCCGATCAGTCTTTGAAGGGGCAGGCCGATAAACCGATGAATGAGGAAGGTCGCCAGTGCCATCAGACCGCCGAACAGCGTTGGCAGGACGACGCCAAAGCCCACGCACATGCCGAGAATGAAGCCCAGCAAACACTCGGGCCGGTAGACGGGAAGGAGCAGGGCCAGTGGCAGCAGGCTGAAGAAAAGGTAGCCGGTTATTGATTCGTGGCCGGTGAAGAAGCTGACCGACATCGCGGCGCCGACAGCCAGGCCGGCCGCGAGGCCGATGACGGCCGTATCAAGCTTGGGAGCGTTGGTGGCCTTGAGGCGGCGGCCGGTCAGGCCCAGCAGAAACCAGGCCAATACGGGCAGCAGCAAACCGCCAAACCAGTCGGATATTCGTGGCAACTCGGGGTTGTGGAGCAGATGATGAGCAGGTACGCCGGTGTCGAAGTGCCGCCACAGGAGCAGGCCCCAGATCGACAGCGAGATGAGGATGGTCAGGATGATTCTCGGGCGGTGGAATCCGAGGTCTTGCATGTCGATGCTCCGATGCGTTCTCGCAAGCGTAGGGGACGGCGGGCAAAGATGCGTGTGCCAGGAGTCATTCCAAGGGGGGAGTGCGACTCCCAATGCGATGGGGGTTCGCCGAGCATGGTCCCCGGCCACACGCACGGACGGTCTCCGGAAGTGCGCTCATTGCCTTCGGCAAACCGCACACCTCCTCCAACCTGTGCTGGACCGGGCTACAAATTTGTTGCACGACCAATCCTTTTGGCAACAGCCCATCGCCATGCCAATCAGGGCAAGGCACCTATGGCGTGATGACAATTCGGCCGGGGATCTGGCCTTTCTGCAGGCATTGGATTGCCGCGGGTACTTCGGATAGGGAGAAGGTCCTGGCCACGACGGGGGTCAGGGTTCCGGCTTCGAGCATGCTGCGGAGGGTTTCCATGGCATCGCGTTTTTCAATGAACTCGAACGAGGGCCAGGGCAGGTTGCGGTCGAAACGGGCCCGCAGCATCAGGCTCATGAAACCGGGGATGCCGCCTAGGGTGCGGCGTCCTTTTGCGCCGTAGTGGTCGTGGCCGATGACGACATATAGTCCATCGGGTTTGAGGATGCGCTTGCATTTGGACAAGGACAGCGTGGATGCGACATCGACAATGAGGTCGACGTCTTTTTCTTCCTCGGTGACGTCTGTTTGCGTGTAGTCCAGAACCTTGTCTGCACCCATAGATCGCATGTAGTCGAGCTTGGTGGCCTGGTCTATGCCGACAACGAAAGCGCCATGCGCTTTTGCCATCTGGATGGCGATACTGCCGACGCCGCCGGCCGCGCCGTTGATCACGATTCGCTGGCTTGGCCTGGCGCCGATGAACTTTC
>SKKV01000001.1 GCA_007123575.1 Wenzhouxiangella sp. | reverse complement strand
AATAGCAGGCAATGGGCCAGTCTGGACGTCTGCATGGTGGGCACTCCCCCCTCGATGACAATGCAGGGAATGCTAGATAGAAAAGACGGTGAAGTCTCCCCCCTGTTCAGGGGGATGACTCTGCCGACAAACCGTTCCCGCGTTCGGGAATAACCGTCCCGAATACGGGAAGCATTTTCACCCGATCGTTGGACTTGCTTTTCTCAACAAGCTGATTTTTCAATCAATTTATTTTTGGCACAAATTATGCTTAATGCCAGGCATGGATATTCAACGACCCGATCTGAAACGCAAGCGATTCATTCGCTTTTCGATCATTGCTGCCGCGGCAGTCGCCGTTCTGGGCACGGCCGTGATCATGATCGCTTCGCTTGATCCGGCGGCGCCACGCATTGATCGTGCTGCTGTTTGGACCGGCATGGCTGAGCACGGAGAATTTGTTCGCGAGGTGCGGGGCCCGGGCAATCTGGTCCCACGCGAGATTCGCTGGATTCCAGCCGCCAGCCCCGGCCGCGTCGAACGCATCATGGTGCGTGCCGGTGCATCGGTTGACGATGACACCATTCTGGCCGTGCTGTCCAATCCCGATCTGGAGGGGGAAGCCGAGGAAGCCGAATGGGCCATCGCCACTGCGCAGGCACAGCTCGACTCCCTGATCGCTGAGCTCGATCGCCAGCTCCTGGAAGGCCAGGCTGGGGTAATGAGTCTGGAGGCTGATCTGGAAAGCGCGCAGTTGCAGGCTGATGCCGAGGCCGAGTTAGCCTCGCGCGGCATCGTTTCAAGCATCCAGGCGGCCCAGTCATCGCTGCGCGCCGCGCAGCTTGAACGCCGCCTGGATTTCGAGCGGCGGCGGCTGGAGCGCCTGGAATCTGTCACCCAGTCGCGCCTTGAATCCGAACGCGCGCTGGTCGACCAGGCCCGGCGGCAATGGCAGCGACTCCAGCGTCAGGTCGACACCTTGGCAGTCCGGGCGGGCATGAGCGGCGTTGTCCAGGAAGTTTCCATCCAGGAAGGCCAGCAACTGTCGGCCGGCGTCAATGTCGCCCGCATCGTCCGGCCGGATGAACTGATGGCCGAACTGCGCATTGCCGAAACCCGCGCACGGGAAGTCATGCTCGGACAGATCGTCAGGGTTGATACCCGCAGCGGGGTCATTGACGGGACGGTGATTCGCATAGACCCGGCCGTGCGCGACGGCGCCGTGGTCGTTGATGTCGAACTCAACGGCGCGCTGCCACCAGGGGCCAGGCCGGACCTGTCAGTGGATGGCTTGATCGAGCTGGAGCGCATTGAACATGCCCTGCATCTGGCGCGCCCGGCCCACGGCCAGCCGGAATCCTCAACTCGACTGTTCCGGGTTGATCCGGATGGCTACGCCCGCCAGGTGCCGGTCACCTTGGGCCGGGCCTCGGTCAACCGCATCGAGATCCGCGAGGGCCTGCAGCCAGGCGATGAGGTGATCTTGTCCGACACCTCGCGCTTCGACCAGCACGACCGAATCCGACTGACCGATTAAACCAAAGACACAGAGACGCCAACCATGAATGAATCCACCCTGATCGACATGCGCAACATTCGCAAAGTGTTTTACACCCACGAACTGGAAACTCATGCCCTGGCCGGGGTGGACCTGAGGGTCGATCGCGGCGAATACGTGTCGATTTCCGGGCCCTCAGGCTGCGGAAAGTCGACGCTGCTTTCGCTGACCGGCCTGCTGGATGTGCCCACCGAAGGCAGCTATACGCTTAACGGAACACCGGTAGCGAACCTCAGCGCCAACGACCGGGCCCAGGTGCGCAATCGCGAAATCGGTTTCATCTTCCAGGCCTTCAATCTGATCGGTGATCTGAAGGTGCTGGAAAACGTCGAAGTGCCGTTGACCTATCGCCCGGGCATCAGCCGAAATGAGCGCCGCGAGCGCGCCCGGGCCGCGCTGGAACGGGTCGGCATGGCACACCGGCTCAACCACTACCCATCGCAATTGTCCGGCGGCCAGCAACAGCGCGTAGCCGTCGCCCGGGCACTGGTGGGCGAGCCATCCATTCTGCTGGCCGACGAACCGACCGGCAACCTGGACTCCAAAAACGGCGAACAAGTCATGCTGTTGTTGAACGATCTGCATCAATCCGGCGCAACGATTGTGATGGTCACCCACGATGATCGCTACGCCGCCTTCGCCCGCCGGCAGGTGTTCATGTTTGACGGCAAGGTGGTTGATGAGGACACGCTGGAAAAATTGCGCGAGCAAGAAGACCGCCGCGTGCGTGAATTGGTCAGTCAGAGTGAACAGTCACAGACCATGGCGCTGGGATCATGAGCCGCGCCATGGATTTGCTGCGCTCGGCGCTGCAAAGCCTGCTGCGAGACTCGGGTTTCAGCGCCATGGTCGTGATCACCCTGGCGCTAGGCATCGGTGCCAGCGCCGGGATCTTTTCGGTATTTCACCAGATTCTGCTCGAGCCGCTGCCAGTTCATGAGCCTGATCGGCTAGTCAACCTGGCCGCCCCGGGTCCGCGCCAGGGTTCGACCAGCTGTGGCATTGAAGGGCCCTGCGAAATGGTATTCAGTCATCCCCTGTTTCGAGACCTGGAACGCGATCAGCAAGTATTTGAGGGCCTGGCCGCGCACATCGAGATTGGCATCAACGTCGCCTTTGAAGACCGGACAGCTGCTGTTGATGGGCTTTTGGTTTCGGGTGAATACTTTTCCGCTCTGGGCTTGACCCCGGCTCATGGGCGTCTGATCGGCCGACAAGACGATGCCGAGCTTGGCCATAACCGAGTCGCGGTGCTTTCCTACAGCTACTGGCAGCGCGAACTCGGAGGCGATCCTGAAGCGGTAGGTTCAACCATCCGAGTCAATGGCCAGGAACTGAGCATAATCGGCGTTGCCCCTCCCGACTTTTCCGGCACTACCCGCGGTCGAGAGGCAGTTGTCTTTGTGCCGCTCACCCTGCGCTGGCTGCTGCAACCAACATCTCCGCATGACCACGAGGATCGCATCCACCACTTCTTGTACCTTTTCGCTCGACTGCAGCCCGGCATGACAGTGGAACAGGCTGCTGCCGGCATCAATCCCTTGTTTCAGGCGATCCTGCGCGATGTAGAGGCACCCATGCAGACCTTGCTGAATGAAGCTGAGCGCGCCCTTTTCCTGGATCGAGAAATCAAGCTGTTTCCTGGCGCGCGTGGCCAGAGCGAGGTGATCTTTTCCAGCCGGGTGCCGTTGATGATCATGATGGGTGCCACGCTCGTGCTGCTGTTGATCGCCTGCGCCAACGTAGCCAATCTGATGATGGCCAGAGTAATGCAACGTGCCGGCGAAATCGCCGTGCGCGCCGCGTTGGGTGCCAGGCGCGCTCAAGGCATTGCCCGCCTGGTTCTAGAAGCGACATTGCTGGCTACAGCCGGAGGATTAATAGGCCTCCTCGTCGCCGCCGGGCTGGTCCAGTTTATTGGCAATACGCTGCTCGACACCAGCGAAGTTTCTGGCATTCAACCCGATATCAACGCCGCTGTGGTTGCCTTTGCGGCCCTGCTAAGCCTGATAAGCGCAGTTTTGTGCAGTGGCTACCCAGCTTGGCGCGCCAGTCGGATTCAGCCGGCAGCCGCCTTAAGCGAAGTCTCGGGACGTTCCGGAGGAGGGCACCAGGCCGCCCGTTTGCGCAACGGTCTGGTTACCGTTCAGATCGGCCTATCGCTAAGCCTGCTGGTTACCGCTGGCCTGTTCGCCCACAGCCTGTGGAATCTGACCCGGGCCGACGCCGGCCTTGAAACCAACGGCGTCCTGACCTTTGCCATCTCACCCGGCCGAAGCGGCTACACGCCAAAGGCCGCTGCAGACCTGTTTACCAGCCTGGAAGAACGTCTGGCGGCGTTGCCGTCGGTAGAAGCCGCCAGCGCCGCCCAAATGCCGCTGCTCACCGGCTTTGGCTGGCAAGCCAACGTGCGGATCATCAACGAGGCGGGAGGTGATGCAATAGAACGCAATGTGCATCACAACATGGTCGGCGCGGATTTCTTCGCCACACTGGGCCTTCCGCTTCGCGCCGGACGCCTGTTCGATGAAACCGACCGGGCCGGGGCAGCGCGGGTAGCGGTGGTCAACGAGGCCTTCGTTCGACGTTTCGAGCTTGAAGACGGCGTGCTCGGACGACTGATTGACGCCGACGGTCGGCGCAACCGGGCGTTGGATACCGAAATTGTCGGAATCGTTGGCGACAGTCGGCCACGCAGCCTTAGCGGCGGCATTGAACCACAGGTTTTTTACCCCTGGGTGCAGTTCGGCCAGCCGACCCGCATGCATTTCTACCTGCGCACTGCCGGCGACCCCAATCAACTCAAATCCGTCGTTAGGTCCGCTGTCGCCGAGCTCGACCCGCATTTGCCCATCGAGCAAATGGACACTTTGACTAGCGTCATCCGATCGACACTGGTGATCGATCGCTCGATCGGTTCCTTGGCCGGGATGATGGCCGTCATGGCCCTGGTCCTGGTCGCCGTGGGCCTGTATGGCGTGCTGTCCTATACGCTAGCCCAGCGCACCCGTGAAATCGGCTTGCGCGCCGCCCTGGGCGCCAACGCTTTACGGATTCAGCGCATGATCGCCGCCCAGGTCATGTGGATGGTCGCCATTGGCGGATTGCTAGGCCTGGCAGCAGCCTGGGCCCTGGCCCGAACAATGAGCGCACTGCTGTTCGAACTACAAGGTCTGGACTGGGCTACAGCGCTTATCGGCTTGGGCCTGGTCACGCTCATCGTCCTCGCCGCCGCCTGGGGGCCGATGCGTCGCGCGGCTTCGATCCAGCCCATGGAAGCGCTGCGCCAGGACTGATTAAACCTCGAAACCTTCTCTCATACAGGCTGATAAACCGACCATGAAACCAATTTGGCAAGACATTCTTCAAGGCCTGCGCTCGGTCGTAAATAGCCCACGAGTGCCGGCCTTCGCGGTGATGACCCTGGCGCTCGCCATCGGAGCAAGCAGCGCCGTATTCAGCCTCTACGACAACCTGGTTTTACGACCGCTGCCGTTTCAGGAACCGGAAAGACTTGTACACGTGATGGGGCGTGTCGCCGCCAATGCGGAATATGTAGCGGTGCGCGATCGGATGGACGTGTTTGATGAGGTCGCCGCCTATGCGCCCGCCGCTGACGTCATTTTCAGTACCGAGCACTCACCTGAGCGGATAAACGCCGCCAGGATCAGCAGCAATCTGTTTTCAACCCTTGGCCTGCAACCCAGCCTGGGCCGGGACTTGCGACGGGGTGAAGATGGTCCGGACCAACTGCCGCTGGCCATCTTGAGCCATACCTTCTGGCGCCAACGATTCGAGTCCGACCCTGCCGCTATTGGTCAAACCCTGGTGCTGGACGGCCAGCCCCATGAAATCATTGGTGTTATGACAGACAATGCAAGGTTTCCCTCGCGCGAAACTGAGCTATGGCTGCCACTGCGGCTGGATGAGTCTGATCTCTCTGAATACTGGGCCAGTCCAAAGCTGCAGATTATTGGTCGATTGGGGGCAAGCACCGAAATAGCTGAAGCCACTGCCGCCCTTCGCGCTTTGGCTGCCCAACTGCGGCTGGAGAATCCTTTGTGGACGCCCGACGAGAGCTATGTCGATAGGGTGACGATCGAAGCGCTGAAAACCCACGTCTCAGGCTCAGCCATCGCACCGTTGAACGTGCTCATGGCCGCTGTTGTACTGGTTTTGCTGCTTGCCTGCGCCAATCTGGCCGGACTGTTCATTGCCCGGTCAATTCAACGGCAACATACCTGGGCGATTCGAACAGCCCTGGGTGCGAATCGCATCCGACTGGTCGTTCCGACCCTTGCCGAAGTGCTGTGGATTGCTATCCCCGGGGGTCTGCTGGGATTGGCTCTGGCATGGCTGACTGTGCGGATTATTCCCGGCGTAGTACCCATGAATATACCCAGCGTGAGCAGCTTTGGCCTGGATGGCCGAGTCCTGGCATTTACCCTGCTCGTTACTGTTCTTGCCACGCTGATTGCCGGTCTTGCACCGGCGTTGCGCGCCATCCGGCATCAGCCACAAGCTTTGCTGGCCCAAGGCAAGGGCAGCGGTGGCCGAGCTGGCGGCCGCCTGGCCAGCGCCCTGGTGGCAGCCCAGATCGGCCTGGCCGTGGTGCTGTTGATCGGGGCAGGTCTGCTACTGCGCACGCTGGGCGCGCTTGGCGATGTCAATCCCGGCTTTGATACCGAAAATGTCCTGACCCTGAAGCTTGATACGGTACCGGGCACCTTCGCCGAAGCGCAGGCCATGCGCACATTCCATTCCGACCTGCTCGAACGAGTCAGCGCCCTTGACCCGGTCGAGTATGCAAGCTTGACCAGCCTGCGCCCGCTGGCAGACATTGGTTCGGAGGTTACGGCATTCGACCTTCGCCACGATCCGCAGGGCATGAGCAATCTGCCAATGGCGCTCTACCCGGGTGTTAGCCCAGACTACTTTCGAGCCATGGGTGTTAGTCTGATCGAGGGCCGGTTCTTCGATACCAGCGACCGGGCGGACGCGGCCGCAGTGACCATTGTCAGCCAATCCCTGGCACGTCGTTTTTTCGGCGATGACAGCCCCATTGGCCAGCAGCTGGGCCACCCATGGAGCAACGACTGGTGGACCATTGTTGGCGTCGTGGGTGACGTGCGCTACGAAGCTCTGGATGGACCCGGCACGTTTTCTAACATGGCCATTTATCGTCCCATGGATCAGCAGCCGACCGAATCTGTCTTCCTGGCTGTCAGAACCCGGGCTGACCCAAAACACCTGCTACCCGACTTGCGGACCTTACTTGACGACAACGGGAGCGAAACGGCCCTGAGCGAGATTTACAGCGCCAGTGACCTCATCGCCCACTCGACTTCACAGCCACGCTTCATCACCCAGCTCCTTGCCGGCTTTGGCGTCGCCGCACTGGTACTGGCCATGACAGGTATTTATGGCATGCTGATCCAACTGGTTAGCCGCAGTCGCCACGAAATTGGCGTGCGGCTGTCCGTCGGTGCCGCCCAACATCATATTGTTGGCCAAATCGTGCAGCGTGCCCTGCTGTTGAGCAGCGCCGGGATCGGCTTGGGCTTGTTGGTTGCCCTTGCTGTATCGAGGTTTCTGGAGTCCATCCTGTTTGGCGTCAGCGCCACTGACTGGTCGACCTTCATCATCGTGGCCCTGATTTTGCTGACCACCGCGCTGCTGGCGGCCATTGTCCCGGCACTTCAGGCCAGCCGCACCGATCCACTCCAGGTCTTGCGGGCTGATTGATCGTGCTGCAAGCTGCCACCTTGCGAGAACCTGAACGAGCGGAATGACCAAGGCCAATTCTCACACCGTGCTTGTTGCCGACGACCAGGCAGATGTTCAACAGGCTTTGAAACTGGCGCTGGGGCAGTCCGGCTACGAAGTCGTCCTGGCGTCTGACCCGGCGGCAGCCGAAGAGCGCGCGCGCGCCGGCGTCGATCTGGCCCTGGTTGACATGAACTACAGCCGCGATACCACCTCCGGGCGCGAGGGTTTGGCTTTAATCGAAACGCTCGGCAAACTCGACCCCGACTTGCCCATCGTGGCCATGACCGCCTGGGGCTCTATTGATCTGGCGGTGGCCGCACTCAAGGCCGGGGCAACCGATTTCATTGAAAAACCGTGGGACAACACCCGCCTGTTGAATACCGTTCGCACCCACCTGGACAAAGCCCAAGCGCACAGTGAATCAAAGCGTTATCGAAGCATTGCCAGCATCCAGCGTCGGGACCAGGTGCCCGAGAAACTGATTGGCGAGTCCGAACCCTTCAAGCTGATGCTTGAAACCTGCCGTCGTGTGGCGGGTTCAGACGCCTCGGTGCTGATTACCGGCGAAAACGGCGTCGGCAAGGGCTTGCTGGCTGATTACCTGCATCGTCACTCGGCCCGGGCAGACGGGGCTTTCGTGTCGGTCAACATGGGCGCTATTCCCGAATCGTTGTTTGAGAGCGAGATGTTCGGCCATGTGCGTGGCGCTTTCACTGATGCCCACGAAATGCGCAGCGGACGCTTCACCCTGGCCGACGGCGGCACCTTGTTTCTGGACGAGATCGGGAATCTGCCCGAGGGCCACCAGGCCAAGCTGCTGCGCGTGCTTGAATCCGGCCAGTTCGAAGCCGTGGGTGCCAGCCGGACCCAGTCAGTGAATGTGCGCGTCATCGCCGCCACCAATGCCAAGTTGCAGGAAAAAGTCAGCGAGGGCAGCTTCCGGCGGGACTTGTACTACCGGCTCAACACCATAGAGATAGAAGTACCAGCGCTACGAGCTCGAGGTGATGATGTGCTGTTGCTGGCCGATTTCTTCCTCGATCGTTTCGCCCGCCGCCATGACCGCAAGCTCACCTTCTCCAAAGCCAGTCTGGCCGCACTCAAGGCGCACCCCTGGCCCGGCAACGTGCGCGAACTCAGTCATGCCGTGGAAAGAGCCGTGCTGCTGTCGGTTGATTCGCGAATTGAACCGGAACATCTCAGACTGGCTGCCATGGAAGACACATCAAGTTCGGACTTTCAACGCATCGTGCCCCTGGAAGAAGCCGAGGCCATGATGATTCGCAACGCCCTGGAGCGATTCCATGGGAACACCGAAAAAGCCGCTGCCGCACTCGGTATCAGCCGCAGCGCCATCTACCGGCGCATGGAAAAGTTCGGCATCCGGTGAAACGGCCAAGCTTGGAGTTTCGCATCGCCGTGGCGCTGATCGCCATGGCCATGCTGACCTTGGCCATCTGGCTGGGGACCAACGCGCTGGCTCTTCCGTTGTGGATGACGGTGCTCTTGCTACTGGCTGCATGCGCCCTGATCATTCGGATGATTCCCGACCAAATCCTGGCACCGCTGGTCAGCCTGGCCAGCGTAATCGACGCCATGCGCGCTGGCGACTACGCCCAGCGACTACGGACAGATCGCTACGGCATCGCCGGCGAGCTGGCCGTCAGCGTCAATCTGCTCAGCGAAACCTGGGGCCAGCGCGAGCGGTCACAGCGCGAAACCGACGCATTGCTGGCCAAGCTACTGCATGAGATCGACCTGGCCATTTTTACCTTCGACCACGATCATCGCCTGGTCTTGGCCAATCGAGCCGCACGCGAGCTGGTGGGATTGCGGCTGGAGCCCGGGACCACTGCCCTGGCGCTTGAGCTGGAGCAATTTCTCACTGGCAGCCATCCCGAGCCGGCGCACCTGGTTTTTCCGGGCGGCGTCGGCCGCTTTCTCGTGCGGCGACGACCATTCCGGATCGACGGCCGCGCTCATCAACTTTTGGTACTGACCAACGCCGAAGCGGCGCTCGGTGCCGAACGGCGCGAAGCCTGGCAAAGCCTGGTGCGCGTTTTGGGCCATGAAATCAACAACTCACTCAGCCCAATAAAATCGATCGCCCAGACCTTGGCCACCGCCCAGGCCCAGGCGCAAAAGAACGGCGGCAATCCGCAGTCTTCACCGGACATGATCGAGGCCCTGAATCTGATTGCCTCGCGCGCCGACGCCTTGGGCCGCTTTGTCGCCGGCTATGCCGCCCTGGCGCGCTTGCCCCAACCGCAATCGAGAGCCGTTTCGCTGCAGCCGCTGATCCGACGCGTCACAGACTTGGAGGGGCGAATGGAAATCTCCCTGGAAGGTCCGGACCTGAGCCTGGTGGGTGATCCTGACCAACTCGAACAAGCGCTGATCAACCTGGTCAGGAATGCGGTTGACGCTGTCGAGGACCGTAACGGTGAAGTTTCGATTCGCTGGTTTGAGAAGGGTACAGTTGTTCAGATCGAAATCCAGGACAACGGCCCCGGTCCGCCCGACTCCGACAATCTGTTCGTTCCTTTTTTCACCACCAAGCCTGGCGGCAGCGGCATCGGTTTACTGCTTTCCAGGCGCATCGCCGAGCTGCACGGAGGCAGCCTTGAACTCATCGGCCTGTCAGAGACCGGCGGCGCCCTGGCGCGCCTAACTCTGCCAGGAGGGCGAACAACTCCCTAAGCCTGCCGACTGGCTGCGCTTCCATACATTCTGGTAAACCTCTGGCCCATGCCCATTTCCGGTTTGGCCGGAGGGACGATCAAGGACCAATGCCCAAGCCGTGGCTGCCTTGTTCTGCGGGGCGGCGGCATGAAACCAAAGCGGATAAAACGCTTGCAATAGGACTGTTTATGTGGTAGACCTTGGATTATTCCAGGTTAAAACTTGGATCATTCGCAGGGGGGAAGGGAGTCTGCAATGGTCAGAATGCTTGTCTTAGTCATCCCCGTCGTCGGTGGCCTCTTTTTTGTTCAGTCGGCGTTTTCCCAACCCCTACAATCAACCTACAGCTGGTCTTGGGAGCCATCCGAGGCACGGGTTCGGGCCGAGGCGCAGGTGTTTGTCGACATCGCTGCCAATGGGGCCTGCTTCCAGAACCGAGTCAAAGATCTACCATTTGTGCCATGGCCTATTCCCGACTGTTATAACCCGCCCACACTCCCGCCGGCGTTTTGGAACTGGAGCAATCTGCCGCCACTCAACGTGCCCCAACCACCGGTACCACCCGTTATTCCGACCACCTTCGATCAGTATGCACCCTACCCCGGTCCCGAAATTGAATCAACGGTTTACGTTGGAGATTACTGTCCGTCACCGAGCTCGGACCTGCTAGGTAATCCGCCGCCGCCAGTACCCGATCCTGACAAATGCGTTCTAGACTGGAACCAGCGCGTTCAGTTCCTCGCCCCGGTCGGACAGACTTTTCACAACATGTTTGGGCGCCCTGGTCTGATGCCGGACGTGCAAGTTCAGAACTCGGTGATGGCGATCGACATTCACGATGCGGATCCCTTTT
>SKKV01000301.1 GCA_007123575.1 Wenzhouxiangella sp. | reverse complement strand
GAAGCGGCGCCGGTCGCCACAACCCATGTACGCCTGAGCTTGCGTGCTCGCGATCGCACCGGTGCCGGCAACAATCCCGCCGATGAGCCGAAGTTCATCTACTTCGATGGACTGGAAATCAGCGGCGGTGAGCTGGTCAACGGTGATTTTGAGGACACCATGATCAGCGAGGCCAGCTTCGGCGAGGACCAGGGCCCGTTTGGCTGGACGCTTCGCTCCGTGGCCGATCGAGGTCTGGTGATCAGCGAGGCTACAGCCGAGCTGGGGTCGGCTTTTCGCTTTACCGATTTGGGAACCGGCTTCGGGGACAACACGCTGGAACAATGCGTGCCGATTGCCGCGCTCGACCCATTCGTTTTCGACGTCAGCGTCTGGCCGAACCTGGCCGATGAGGACTTGAGCGTGCGCCTGGCCGTGGACCTTCATGCCAGCGAGGCCGACTGCATCAACCGCGATGATCGTATCGATGATCCGGACTTCGATTTCGATACCGACGAAATGACACCCGAGAGCTGGAACGCGTTGCGCAGCGGATTGATCGATGCCCCTGCCAATGCCGAATGGGCGCGCCTTGCCCTGCGCGCTCGCGACCGGCGCGATGACGGCCCGGAGCCGATCATTCTGTTCGACCGGGTTGCCTTGACCGATCGATTCTTTGTCGGCGGTACGGTGTCCGGCCTGGCCGACGGTGCCGAGCTAACCTTGGACAACAATGGCGAGCAGTTGGTCATTGCCAGCAATGGCAGCTTCGTGTTTCCGACCGGCCTGACCCACGCGACGGACTACACGGTTACCGTCAATACTCAGCCGATTTCGCCCAGCCAGACCTGCACCCTCAGCGCGGGCAGCGGCCAGATCGATGCCGATGATGTCACCGATATCGAGGTGACCTGCGTCACCAACAGTTTCACCATCGGCGGTAACGTCGAAGGGCTGGAGGCCGGCAACAGCATGGTTCTGCAGCTCAACGGCAATGCCACTCTCAGCGTGTCGGCCAACCAAGCCTTTACCTTCCCGGATGCCCTGGAAGACAGCAGCGCGTTCGCGGTCACCGTGTTCGAAAACCCGAGCTCGCCCGACCAGACCTGCACGGTCGCCAATGGCGAAGGCGTCTTGAGCGGCAGCGATGTCGACGATGTGCTGGTCACCTGTGCCACTGATACCTATACCGTCGGCGGTACCCTGAGCAACCTGGCCGCCGGTACCACGCTGGTGCTTCAGAACAACGGTGCCGATGACCTGGCCCTGTCCAGCAACGGCGCATTCCAGTTCCCGACCGAGCTGGCCGATGGTGCCTCGTACTCGGTCGCGGTCACCAGCCAGCCGACCGGCCCCAACCAGGTCTGCTCCATCAGCAACGCCAGCGGTAACGTCAGCGGCGCGCCGGTCGACACGATCATGGTCAGCTGCGTGACCGAGACCTATTCCATCGGCGGCACCCTTTCAGGGCTGGCCTCCGGTTCCTCGGTTGTGCTGCAGAACAATAGCGGCGATGACCTGAGTTTGTCAGCAAACGGCACGTTCGAGTTTGCTACCGAGCTGGATGACGGAACGAGCTATGCGGTTACCGTCCTGACCCAGCCGACCAGCCCTAGCCAGACCTGCACGGTCAGCCAGGGCACTGGCAATGTTGCCGGTGGACCCGTAACCGACGTGCAGGTAACCTGCGCCACCGACAGCTTCCTGCTCGGCGGTTTCCTGACCGGACTGGCCGCGGGTAACAGCCTGACCTTGACCGACGGTGCCGGTCAGACCCTGGTTGTGGATGCCAACGGCGCGTTTGTTTTCAACCAGCCCCTGGCCGACGGCAGCAGCTATGGCGTGACCGCTGCGCAGCAGCCGACCGACCCGCCGCAAACCTGCGCGGTCAGCAACGGCAGCGGAACGATTGCCGGCAGTGATGTGACGGGCATCGAAATTGCGTGCGACGGCGGACTAGTCGACCCTGAACAGCCACCTGCCCGATTCGGCGGCGCCGCACCGATGATCAATCCAGGCTTTGGCCTGGAGCAGGCCTTTGCCGGCCAGGGCGATGAATTCCCGGGCCCGGACGGCTGGATCATGCGCGATCTCGAAGACCGTCGCGGCCTGGTCAGCACCATCGATTTCGCCCGCAGCGGCAGCCGCGTGTTCCGCTTCGAAAGCCCGCAGCGTGGTTTTGGCGACAACAAGCTCGACCAGTGCCTGCCGCTGACTGACCCGGCCGCCTTTGCCCTGCGCCTGCATGCCTGGTCAACGCTATCGAATCCCGAGGTTCAGGTTCGAGTCAACGTCGAGTCATACCCCAGCGCGGCCGATTGTGATGCGCGCAGCAACCGTCTCGACAATACCGATTTCGACTTCCCGCTGACCGCCCCGGCAGCCACCTGGCAAGCTCTTTCACTGGCCCAGGGCCTGAACCCGGATGCCGACCACGCCCGGATCAGTATCCGCATGCGCGATCGCAGCGATAACGGCGATCCGGTCGATCCGCCGGTCACGGTGCTGTTCGATGACATCAGCGCAACCGGTGCCAGCCTGGTCAACGGCGACTTCGAAGCCGGCAGCCTGGGCGGTGCCTTGTTCGGCGAAGATCAGGGCCCGCTGGGCTGGACCCTGCGCAACGTCTCCGAGTTCGGCATGGTCGTCCCCGAGCCCAGTGCCAGCGGCGGCAGCGCCTTCCAGTTCACCGCGCTTGGCGAGGGCTTTGGCGACAACAGCCTGGAACAATGCGTGCCCTTGGACATCGGCCGCTTCGTGCTGAGCGCTGAAGTCTGGCCGGAACTGAGCAGCTCTGACCTTCGCATTCGTCTCAACATCGATTTCCACGCCAACCTGGAAGACTGTCTGGCGCGGGAAAACCGGATCGCTCGCAGCGATACCGATGTCCG
>SKKV01000170.1 GCA_007123575.1 Wenzhouxiangella sp. | reverse complement strand
GCGGGCGAAAGGACGCCCCGATGGTGTTCTATTGTTCAAGCATCTACTGCTGGATGAGCTACAACGCGGCGCTACGCGCCATCAATGCCGGCTATTCCCAGGTCTACTGGTACCGCGGCGGCCTGCAGGCCTGGGACCACATGGCCCAGATGAGCGCCCAGTTCAGCGCCAATCCCGGCCAGGGTCAAGCACAGCAGCGCGTCCATGGCGGTGGCTGGTAATTGACGGTGACTTTTCGACGGTCGGCTATTCTCGGTCCATGAAAAGAACGCTACTTGCATCTGCCTTCGCAATCACGCTGTTTCCTGCGCTGGCTTCCGGAGAGCTCGACATGTTGATTGATGACTTCAGCCACCAGCAATCGGTGCTAGGCACCCGTTGGCAGGGCTTTACCGACCGCGTGATGGGTGGTCAGTCCGATATGCAGGCAGGCTACCGCGAAGTTGACGGCTCGGCCGCGCTGGCCATGTCGGGCCAGGTGAGGCTGGAAAACAACGGTGGCTTCATCCAGGTGCGATTGCCCCTGGACCCGCGCGGGGGACTCTTTGATGCCAGCGAATACGCAGGCTTTCGGGTCAGGGCTCGCGCGCTCAAACCTGGCGCTTACTACCTGCATTTGCGCACCGCCGACACCCGCCGTCCCTGGGCCTACTACCGAGCCAGGCTGGAGCTAACCGAGCATTGGGCCGATATCGAGGTGCCATGGGCGGCATTTGAACCACGGAGCCTGAATCGTCCCCTTGACTTTGCTCGACTGCGCTCGGTGGCGGTTGTCGCCTACGGCGAAGCCTTCGACGCCGACCTTGAGTTAAGTGAGCTGGCCTGGATGGCTAGGTGAATTCTTCAATTTCTTTGCTTTTTTCACGGCTTCGCTGCTTTGCGTTCAAAAGGTTTTCTCTTTTCGCGCTTGGGACTTAGCCGGTGAAACGCCGTTGGCCTGAATATCGCAGGTGGCTGTTTCTCGGGAGCTACTCGGCGAGTTCGAAAACCCCCTCAACCGTCAGGCCAAAGTGCCGGGCTATCTTCAAGGCCAGTTCCAGCGACGGCGCATAGCGGCCGCTTTCGATCGCGATGATGGTCTGCCGGGACACGCCCAGTTCGTCGGCCAGGGCCTGCTGGGTCATCTGGTCATTCTGATAGCGAAGTTCCCGCACCCGGTTCTGAATGGTCGCGGGCACGGTCAGGAACCACGAATTCCGTGTCGGTAGTAAAAGAGCTTCAGCCCCAGCTCGAGAAAAGTGGCAAGAAAGACCACCAGCAGCAGGGCGTGGGCGATCGCCAGCGGGGACTGCAGATGGCCGATGTCCAGCAAGCCCTCCAGAAATATCTGGATGACGATACTAATCACGCCAAAAGCCAATACCAGCCCGCCCAGGTAGCCCGAACGCCATTCGATCAAGCGGTCGCGCTCGTCGGCGGGCTCCGATCCGGTCAGCAGGGCCAGCACGACGTGGTAGATCACCAGCACCACGACCAGCCCAATGGTGTAACCCAGCAGCAAGCCGAATGCACCCGCTCCGCCCAGGCCATCGTCCTGCCACAACCGCCAGAACGAGTGGACGTATAGCCCGCCGAATACCAACAGCGCAAGCGCAGTACCCCAGGCGCTGTATTCCCGCTGAGACAGGTTGAACATGGCACGACTCCTGTTGAACGAATCTGAAATGTAAAGCAAGCTTTACGTAATGTCAAGTTAGCTTTACATTCGTCTGAACCGACTGCAATGATGATTGACTTTAATCATTAAAATATTTACGATAAACATAAATTGAGAAACGTTTTGGATAAAACTTGGTGGAGCAATCATGCCCATTCTCATCAATTTGGACATCGAGCTGGTTCGCAACAAGATGTCGCTGACCGAACTGTCCGAGCGGGTAGGCGTGTCGATGACCAACCTGTCGCTGCTGAAAAACGGGCGGGTCAAGGCGATTCGCTTCTCCACGCTGGAAGCCATTTGTCGAACGCTGGGCTGTCAGCCCGGTGATTTGCTTGAGTTCGTCGAGGACTCGCAAGGGAGTGCTAAAAATGAATCGTGAATTTCTGATGCCCGGCATCGCCGCGGTGGCCCTGGCCGCTTTGTTTCCGCTGTACTGGTTTTCCGGTCTGTTCTCCACCTCTGGTGAAACGCTGCTGGAGATGTACAAGGCCGATGTCTCCAGTTTGACGCCGATCGACGGGCTATTTGTACTGATCGGCGCCCTGGAAATTTACATTTACCTGAGTCTGCGCCGCCTGCTGCATCATCAGTTACAGGGTGCGTTTGCCGCCGGCATGGCCCTGGCCATGGCCATTGCGGTCGGCGCATTTACTTCGATCGTTCTGTTCGATGTCTCCCTGGCCCTGACGCCGGGGATGGCCGAGAGCGCCCGGCAGAGCACGATACTGGTGGCTGCCGTGGTCAGTATCGGATTGTCGGTGTTGGTTGGTCTGATCGGCATCGCCCTGTCGATTGCCCTGCTCGCGCTTCGCAACGACGGCACGATTCTGTTGAAGATCTTTGCCGGGCTGCTGCTGATCTGTTCGCTGATGACGATCACCATCCTTCTGGCGCCGGTGGTCTACGTGTTCTATCCGATGGCGCGGGTGATTTTGGCCGCGTTCTTTCTGCGCGGCGGCGGCGAGGTCGAGGTGGTCTGATCTGGACCACGGTAGGCGCCAGTATTCAGTTGCCAGCCAGTCGAATCTGCTCGACCACCGCCTTTGCCGAACGCACCGCGGTTTCCAGCAGTGGCACGCCTTCGTGAGCCCAGGCACCGCAGTAGAATACCCGTCGCCCCGGCTTCTGGTGCCAGCGTCGCAGCGTCTCCGGCACTTCCAGACTGGATGGATTGACCACGGCCCGCTGCAACGGGATGCGGCTAATCACCTGGTCCGGGTCCAGCTCGATAATCGGGTCCCAGCTCTGGAAAACCGGTGCCTTGCCGGCCAGGCTGGGCTCGACCGCATTCACCCAGACCGTAAACATGGACTGATCGAGATCCGGGTCTGTCAGGAAATTGAGCGCTGTCCAGTCACTTTCCCGGCGCGGCATTGCCTGCTGGTCGCGATGCACAACCAGTTCGCCCTCCACATAAGGGATTCTGGCCAGGTAGTCGCGTTCGTCGCCGAACTGCGTTTCATCCAGAAAGTCGAGCTGATTGGTCTGAGTGGCCAGGATCACTCGGTCGAAGCGCGCCGGCGACTGGTTGCGTAAAGCGACAAGTACGCCGTCTTCATCTTCCTTGACCGAGGCAACCGCGGCACCTGCGCGCAGACTGGTGCCCTCGGCCAGGGCTTCGGCCAGGCGCGTCGTGCCCCCGGTGAGACGCCGCAGTCGTCCCTGGCGCGAAATGCTGTCCAGCAACTCCAGCAGTTGACCGGCAGGCCAGTCATTCAACTGCTGCTCGCTACAGGTGCAGATCGTACCCAGGACCGGCAATACCACACCGCGCCAGAACAATCGATCCGGATCGTGCCGGGCGAGGAACTCGGTCAGCGGTCTGTCGCGCTCATCGTTACCGAGTCGGCGCGTGGCCAGAAGCAGGCGGGCCATGCCGACACTGCACCTCAGGCTGTTCAAACCCAGGTATCGCCAGCTGCCCACCATCGGCCAGCCGGTTACCGGCATGTAGCGGCTGCGCAGCCAGGTCTCACCACCGACCCAGGAGCAGGAAAGGCGGACTTCGGTGGCGAAGCTGTCGACGCCAACTGACTTGGCCAGGGCCAGGGTCTCGTCCCATGGGCCCTCGCCCATCACGCGCAGCGGGATGTCGACGCGCCCGCCATCGAGTTCCAAGGTGTGGGCGGCCATGCCGTGGTTGGCCTGCGATTCAAACAAGGTGACTGCATGTCCAAGGGCGCTGCAGCCATGTGCCGCAGCAAGGCCGGCCATGCCGCTTCCGACTACCGCTGTTCGCACGCTCGTTTTCTCGATCCATGATTCAGGCTGAGGGCTAACACTTTATCAGGTAGCAGTCATGTCTCTGCGCATCAATTGGGGCGTATAAACTGTAGCCATGAATCGTAGAACGAAGATCGTTGCAACCCTGGGCCCGGCCACCGATGAGCCGGACGTGCTGGAGAAGTTGATCCTGGCCGGCTGCGATGTGGTGCGGGTGAACTTCTCGCACGGCGACCCGGAGACCCACGCACGTCGCATTCGCATGGTGCGGGCAGTGGCCAGGGAGCTGGACACCGACGTGGCGGTGCTGGGTGACTTGGCTGGGCCGAAAATCCGGATCGAGCGTTTCCGCGAGGCGCGGGTAGCGCTGGAGCCCGGTCAGTCATTTATATTATATGCGCGCGATAATCCGCCCCCGGGCGATCGCACCGGTGTTGGCGTGGCCTACCTCGGCTTGGCCAGGGATGTGCGGCCTGGCAGCGAGCTTTTGCTCGACGATGGCCTGATGGCAATGCGGGTGGAAAAGGTGGCCGGTGATGAGATTCATTGCACGGTGCTCACGGCCGGCTATCTGTCGGATCGAAAGGGTTTGAACCTGCGCGGCGGCGGGCTGTCTATTCCGGGCCTGTCGGAGGCCGACGCGGCCGATATCGAACGGGCGGCCGAATGGCAGGTGGATTACCTGGCCGTGTCGTTTCCGCGCAGCGCCGAGGATATCGAGCAGGCCCGACATCTGCTGAAAAAAGCCGGCGGCACGGCGGCGCTGGTGTCGAAGATTGAGCGCACCGAGGCAATTGAAAACCTGGAATCGGTGATTGAGGCGTCTGATGCCGTGCTGGTCGCCCGCGGGGATCTCGGCGTGGAAATCGGCGAGGCCGAATTGCCTGGCCTGCAAAAGCGCATCATTTCCATGTCGCTGGCCCAGAACCGGCCGGTGATTACCGCCACCCAGATGATGCAGTCCATGGTCGAAAGCCCCATTCCGACGCGGGCCGAGGTGCTGGACGTGGCTAACGCGGTTATCGACGGCACGGATGCGGTGATGTTGTCGGCCGAAACCGCCGTGGGCAGACATCCGGCACGGGTGATCGAGGCCATGGCCCGGATCTGCGAAGGGGCCGAGCGCCACGTTCAGGCCCACGTGCCGTCGCGAATGCTGAACGTGCGCGCCGAGCGCATCGACCAGGCCATCGCCATGGCGGCGATGATTACCGCTAACAAGATACCGGTCCAGGCCATCATTGCCTTGACCGAGTCCGGATCAACCGCCCAGTGGCTTAGCCGGGTGCGCTCACCGGCGCTAATCGTGGGTTTAAGCCCGAACCGCGCCACGCTCAGAAAAATGCGCCTGTTTCAGCACGTTCGACCGCTGTTTTTTGCCCCCGAAGCGATGGCCGCGCCGAAGCTGGCGCGCGCGGCGGTTCAGCACGTCAGGGAGGCAGGCCTGATCCAGGCCGGCGATCGCGTGTTGATGACCATGGGCGATGAAATCGGCGTGCTCGGCGGCACCAATACGATGAAAATCCTCACGGCCTAGCCGAACGACAGTCTCGTCAATCGGCCCGCATATGCCTTGCCTATGCGGGTCGGGCTTGATAGTATGCATAGGCCTTTCATAGGCCGCATTCAGGCCGAGGATTGTTTTCGATGCGTACTGTCTCTATCTTCAAAAATGGCAAGAATCAGGCTGTCCGCTTGCCCGCCGACATGGCCTACGAAGGGGTTGGGGAGTTGGAGATTACGCGCGAGGGAGACGTGATCACGCTGCGCCCCGTGCGGCCATCCTGGCGTTCTTTTTCCGAATTGCCGAACGCCGACGACAGTTTCCTCGAAGAGCGCCCGACGGTCGTTGACGATGAGGGTCGATTCCGACTGTGACGATCTTCATGCTGGATACGTGCACCTGTTCGTTCATCATGCGGAAGCGCCCCCCTTCAGTCATCAACCGCTTGTCAGCCGCCGTAGAGCAGAACAATCGAATCGTCATCAGCGCCATTACCTATGCTGAGATGCGCTACGGACAGATAGGCAAGAAGGCCTCGCCCCGGCACAAAGCGCTGGTCGATGAATTCGTCAAGCGGCTGGACGACATTCTGCCCTGGGATCAGCGAGCGGTAGACGCTACCGTTTCGATCAAGGAGGTGCTTGGCCGGGCCGGCACCCCTATCGGACCTAATGACACTGCAATCGCGGGGCACGCCATCGCTTCTAGCTGCACACTGGTTACCAATAATGCAGGCGAGTTCGGGCGGGTTCCGGGGCTTTTGTATGAGGACTGGATCGCCTGATCTTGGTTGAAGTTCGCCATTCGCGGGGCCATTCGGCCGGAAGAATGTCTGGGGTACAGGGATGAAGCCAGAAACCGGCCTGAAAGCCCTGAACTGGCGGTTCAGGCTGGCTACAATAGGCAAACTTTCGTACTTTGCCTTCCAACGACCTTCTCGGAGCCGAACATGACCGACAAACTCGAACAGCTTGTAGAAATCGCCCAGGCCATGGTGGCCCCGGGTAAGGGAATCCTGGCCATTGATGAATCCAGTGGCACGATCAAGAAGCGCTTCGACGGCGTCGGCGTGGAATGCACTGAAGCCAATCGGCTTGACTACCGTTCAATGATGCTGACGACCGAAGGCCTGGGCCAGTTCATCTCCGGCGCCATTCTGTTTGACGAGACCATTCGCCAGAAAATGCCGGACGGCACGCCGCTGGTGAAGCTGATGGAGCAGGCCGGCATCCTGCCGGGCATCAAGGTCGATACCGGGGCCAAGCCGTTGGCCGGCTTCGAGGGCGAGAAGGTGACCGAAGGTCTGGACGGCCTGCGCGAGCGTCTGGCCGAGTATGCCGAGCTGGGGGCCAAGTTCGCCAAGTGGCGTGCGGTGATTACGATTGGCGACGATATTCCCTCGCGCGCCTGCATCGATGCCAATGCCCACGCCCTGGCCCGTTACGCTGCCCTGTGCCAGGAAGCCGGCATTGTGCCGATCGTCGAGCCCGAAGTGCTGATGGACGGTGACCACGACCTGGATACTTCTTTTGATGTCACCGAAGCCACGCTCAAGGCGCTGTTTACCCAGCTCTATGAGCAGAACGTGATGCTCGAAGGCACGGTGCTGAAGGCCTCGATGGTCATTTCCGGTTCCGATGCCGACGACCGCGCCGATGTTGATGAGGTTGCCCAGGCCACCGTCGACTGCCTGCTCAATGCCGTGCCCGCAGCCACCGCCGGCATCGTGTTCCTGTCCGGCGGGCAAGGTGATGTTGAAGCCACCACGCACCTGGATGCGATGAACAAGATCGGAGATCTGCCCTGGCCGCTAAGCTTCTCCTACGGCCGTGCCCTGCAGCAGGCTTGCCTCAAAACCTGGGCAGCAGACCCGAAGGGCAACCGCGCGGAAGCCCAGCAGGTTCTGCTCCACCGCGCCCGCATGAACGGCATGGCCGCTCTGGGCGAGTGGGATCAGGACGACGAGCGCGGCTAGCGCTGCGCAGGTTCAAGGAGCAAGGAGCAAGGAGCAAGGAGCAAGGAGCAAGGCTTGCTGGTTTTCCTTGAACCTTGAACCTTGAACCTTGAACCTTGTTCCTCGTCCTAAGATCCAGCCAGATTTTCAGGCACTAACGCCATCATGACCGACAAAGACAAGTTCCGTGAGCAGGCGCTGGATTACCATCGCCAGCCGATTCCGGGCAAGTTTCGGATTTATCCGACCAAGGCGCTGACCACGGCCAAGGATCTGGCCCTGGCTTACTCGCCTGGGGTGGCGGCCGCATCGGAGGCGATTCATGAAAATCCCGATACCTCGCGCGAATTCACCGTGCGCGGCAACCTTGTGGCGGTGATCAGCAATGGCACGGCCGTGCTTGGCTTGGGCGATATCGGGCCGCTGGCGGCCAAGCCGGTGATGGAAGGCAAGGGCGTTCTGTTCAAGAAGTTTGCCGGCATCGATGTGTTTGATATTGAAATCGATGAGAAGGATCCTGACAAGCTGATCGACATCATCGCCTCGCTGGAGCCGACGTTTGGCGGCATTAACCTGGAAGACATCAAGGCACCGGAGTGCTTCAAGGTTGAAGACGCGCTGAAAGATCGGATGAATATCCCGGTTTTCCACGATGACCAGCACGGGACGGCAATCATCACGGCAGCCGCGCTGATCAACGCGCTGGAGCTGGCCGACAAGAATATCGAAGAGGTCCGGCTGGTTGCTTCGGGCGCGGGGGCGGCGGGCATGGCCTGTTTGGATTTGCTGGTGACCTTGGGCCTGAAGCGCGCGAACGTGATTGTCTGCGATCGCGAAGGCGTGGTCTACCAGGGCCGCGAGTCGGACATGGACCCGCGCAAGGCCAGCTACGCCACCGACACCGACGCGCGCAGTCTGGGTGAAGTGATTGGCGGCGCCGATGTGTTTCTCGGCGTTTCCGCGCCCGGTGTGTTGAAGCCGGAGATGGTCAAGGCCATGGCCGACCGGCCCATTATCCTGGCCCTGGCCAACCCGGTGCCCGAGATCATGCCCGACGAGGCGCGGGAAGCGCGCCCCGATGCCCTGATCGCGACCGGCCGTTCGGACTACCCGAACCAGGTCAATAACGTATTGTGCTTCCCTTATATATTCCGCGGCGCGCTGGACGTGGGCGCGACGGCGATCAACGATGAAATGAAGATGGCCTGCGTGCATGCCATCGCCGAGCTGGCCCGCATGGAAGCCTCCGACGTGTCGGCCCAGGCTTACGGTGGTCAGGCGCCGACCTTTGGCCCCGACTACTTGATTCCGCAGCCGTTTGATCCGCGCCTGCTGGTGCAGGTGGCGCCGGCGGTGGCCAAGGCCGCAATGGACTCCGGGGTGGCCACCCGCCCCATGGCGGACATCGAAGCTTATCGCGAGCGCTTGAACCAGTACGTGTATCGCTCAGGCCTGGTGATGAAACCGGTGTTCGAGTCGGCCAGAAAAAACCCGCAGCGGGTGGTTTTTGCCGAGGGCGAGGAAGAGGTCGTACTGCGCGCCATCCAGACCATCTGCGACGATGGCCTGGCCAAGCCGATCCTGATCGGTCGGCCTTCGGTGGTCGAGATGCGGATTGAGAAGGCGGGCTTGAGAATCCGCCCGGGCAAGGATTTCGAACTGGTCAACCCCGAGTCCGACCCGCGCTTTCGCGAATACTGGCAAACCTTTCATTCCATTACCTGCCGGCGCGGCGTCACGCCCGATTCGGCCAAGGCCATCGTGCGTACCCGCAACACGGTGATTGCCGCGCTTATGGTTTACCGGCAGGAAGCCGACGCGCTGATCTGCGGCGTGGTAGGCCAGTACCACAAGAAGCTGAAATACGTGACCGAGGTTTTGGGTCTACAGCCCGGGTGCGAGACCCTGGGTGCGCTATCGTGCATGGCGACCGATTCTGAAACGCTGTTTGTCTGCGACACCCACGTCAATCCAGACCCGACCGCCGAGCAGTTGGCCGATCTGACCCTGATGGCGGCCGACCGGGTGCGCATGTTCGGTATCACGCCGAAGGTGGCGCTGGTTTCACACTCATCGTTCGGCAGTCACGTTGATGCCCAGGCGATGAAGATGCGCCAGGCCTTCCGTCTGATTCGCCAGCGCGATCCCGACCTGGAAATCGAAGGTGAGATGCGCGCTGATGCCGCGCTGATGCCGGCAATACGCGAGCGAGCCTTCCCCGATTCGCTGCTGAAAGGCCCGGCCAACCTGCTGATCATGCCCGACCAGGACGCGGCTCATATCGCCTTCAACATGGCACGAGTGATTGGCAAGGCAGTTACTATTGGGCCGATGCTGATGGGCGCTGGCCGCCCAGCTCACGTGCTGACCTCCTCGGCGACAGTGCGCCGTGTGGTGAATATGACGGCGATTGCCGTGGTCGATGCCCAGCAGTATCAGCGCCAGCACGGTGGCACCGCGGAACTGTTCGACTGAGCATTGTTTTGCTGCGGGCAACCCCTGCAAAACTGGCAAGCAAGCAGGTCGCTGCTGCAATGAGTTGATCAAAACGCCATGGGGCGAGGCACCCGGCAGCGGCGGCAAGCATGCGTTGTCGCAGTCGGTACAATAAGGGCTTACCTAACGATCAGGCTCACCAGAGGACAGGCATGGTTCAACAAGTTCCCCACCCCGATGATGTCGATCCGAAAGAAACCCAGGAGTGGCTGGAGTCGCTGGCTGCCGTGGTCGATGCCGATGGCCCCGAGCGCGCGCACTTCATTCTCGAGCGCCTGGTCGAACTGGCGCGCCGCTCCGGCGCGCACCTGCCGTTTGATCTGACCACCGCCTACATCAACACCATTCCGCCACATCGGCAGAAGGCCATGCCCGGCGACGGCGCGCTGGAGCGGCGGATACGTTCGATCATCCGCTGGAACGCGATGGCGATGGTGGTTCGCGCCGGCCGTCGCGGCGGTGAGCTGGGCGGGCATATTGCCAGCTTCGCCTCGGCCGCAACACTATACGATGTCGGCTTCAATCATTTTTTCAAGGGTCAGGGCCATGAAGACGGCTCGGACCTGATGTTCATTCAGGGCCATTCCTCGCCCGGTATCTACGCGCGCGCTTTTCTTGAAGGACGGATCACCGAAGACCAGCTCGATCGCTTCCGCCAGGAAGTCGACGGCGAGGGCTTGAGCTCCTACCCGCACCCCTGGTTGATGCCGGAGTTCTGGCAGATCCCGACCGTGTCCATGGGCTTAGGCCCGATCATGGCGATCTACCAGGCCCGGTTTCTGAAATACCTCCACAACCGCGAGCTGACCAAGGCCGACAAGCGCAAGGTCTGGTGCTTCATGGGCGACGGCGAAACCGACGAGCCGGAATCGCTGGGCGCGATTTCGCTGGCCGGGCGCGAAAAGCTCGACAACCTGGTGTTCGTGGTCAATTGCAACCTGCAGCGCCTCGACGGCCCGGTTCGCGGCAACGGCAAGATCATCCAGGAGCTGGAGGGTGTGTTCCGCGGCGCCGGCTGGAACG
>SKKV01000149.1 GCA_007123575.1 Wenzhouxiangella sp. | reverse complement strand
GCGACCCGGCCGAGAATGGAGTTGCGCTCGCCAACCACGAACTGCAGTTCGCAGCCATAGAGTCTCAGGAAATCCAGCATGCTCAGGCTGAGCGGCTCGATCTCGCGTACCCGATCGCGCAAACGCGGAAAAGCCGGTGCTGTTGGTACCGGCGTGCTCTGTGGTTCGACATCCAGTACTCGGGCCAGGCGCTGGTTGTATTCGTCGAGCATTGACTCGGGCTGCGAGAAGGGGTCGCAGCCGACAATGAAAGTTCCCGCCAATACGATGATCAGGATACGCATGAATGTCTCGTAGCTTGGAAAAACCACGCTATCATCTTGCCAGTTTTCCAGCGCCTGCAAAGTCAATGCGCAGCGCTCGCGAGCACTCGATCAGTGCCTGATCGGGGATGGAAATTCAGGCTCCATGCAGCACTGCCATTAACACCACGTGCGCGGCCTCAGTAGCGCGGGCAAATAGAGGGGGTGAGCCGGCTCGCCGCCGGCATTCAGTTTCAGGCACTGCAAGCGGCCCGATAGCATGGCTTTTAACCGGGACGATCGGCCCAGCCAGCTGCCATCGTTCCCCCACATCGCCACGATGCAGTCGACCTGGCTTGATGCGCGCCGGATCCATTCGTCGTTGCGCGGGCCGATAGGATCAGCGGCGGCTTTGAGGTCGGTTGGGTAGGTTGCCCGGTAGGCGAACAGGTTGGTCATGATCAGCCCGCCGTGGCCCCAGTCTCTGGCAAAACCGATTGCGCGGCGGATGGTGGGGTCGTTGCGGCGAGCATCGGCCGTCGACGGATTCAGACCAATCATCATCACCAGCGCCTGGCGGTCATTCCAGCGCCGCCACAAGGTGTAGCGAAACTTTCTGCAGCGACTGAAGTTGGCGCCCGTAGCCTGCTCGAACATCAGTTCGGGGGTTCGAACGACAGGATCCAGTTTTTTGCCGCGGCCGTTTCCAGGTCTTGCGCGGTGATTGCTTCGGCACCGGCGGCGCCTGCGATGAAGATCGTCACGGGACTGGTTCTGGACGGCAGGGATTCGATCAGCGCCATAATGGCGTCTCTGTCCATGGCCGAGTCTCGGATTGAAAAATCTACATAGCTCGGCCAGTCAGGCAGTGCCAGCGACTCCAGCACCGACACATCGGGGACCAGCGCGTTGAAGTCATTTTCGAAATCGGGCGCGCGAAGGACCAGCTGCCTTGGCGCAGAACCGGAAAACATTCCCTCAAGGATCGTCCAGCCGGGCAGATACAGTTCTGCTGATTCCAGGTTTTTGCACATGGCGAATGCGTTGCCCAGGTTGCCGAACGAAAAGCCTTCGGGATGCCGCCTTATCGTGCCTTCAACGTGCTCGATGGCACTTTCCTGAAACAGACCTACGCCAGTTCCCAGGGTGATATCCATGCCTGATACTACCTTGATCCCTGAATTGCGATGGAACGCATAGGCCATGTTGGCAGGCGTGTTGAAGTCAAGATTGCCAATGACCGCCAGGCCGGAATCGGCACCGGTCTGGGCAATACCCCACTTGTGGGTGTGACCTGCGGCAAACAGGTTCAAGGCGCTGACTGGCATGTTGCTGTGCGAGCCATAGGGCACCCATTCGGGATGGCTGAACGGCTCGCCGGCCATGCTGAAGTTGTAGCCATCCGGAATGCGCGTGACCAGAGGCAAGTCGGCAAACATGGCCTCGAACACCCGCCCTTGGGAGGTATCGAGCGGCGGTATGTCCTCGGTGCGCAGTTTGCGCGCATTTCTGAAAAAGCGATAGAAGAACTCGCCGTTGCTGGTGTTGTAATGAGGGATCGGGCCTTCCAGTTCGGTGGCGCTGCGGAAGAAATTGTGGAAGTTGCGCGCCATGCCGGTATCCAGGAACGGTGCCCGTTTCAGTTTCGCGCCGTAGAACATTCTGTCCAGCAGCAGTGCCGAACCGGTATCGTAAGCCGGGTGATAGTCCGAGCCGCTGAACTGGAAGGATCGATGCCAGCGCAGCACGTTCGGTGTCACCGGCGGAAACTTCAGTGCGTCGCCAACAATCTGCAAGTTTCTGGTTTGCGACAAAAAGCGCTTTGTTCCCTTCAGCTCCTGGGTGCCCCAGTTGCTGATCTCCAGCCACTTGGCTGAATCCGGCTCGGCCGACCAGTAGGGAATCTCACCAATCATGGTGATTTCGTACACGTCCGGCGCATCGTAGGTGTGGAGGAAGCCTTCCCGGTTGCTGCCCTCGATCTGCGTGCGGTCCGAATCGCTCAGGTGCACCACCGTTCCGTCGCCCCAGTCGATCTGGAAATCGAAGCCGGTGTTGCTGGTCGGATAACCGAACTGATTGCCGGTGGGCTGGACGCCGATGAATATCTGGTTGGCCTCGGAAGCAGTGTTGCCGGAGACAATGCTGGTATTGACCTTGATCCTGAAATAGTCGTCCGGGTTTTCGCCGGCAAACTCGATGATGCGCTCGCCGCTGTCGGTGTCTTCGAGCGTGTCGTACCAGCCCTGGGGGATCGAACCGGCCGAGAGCGGCCAGGTCATCACCGACCTGGCAACCCGCACGCCCACGGCATTGCTGCGCGCCTGGTGTGGCGCCCAGGCGCGAGCAGCCGAACGCAAGGCCCCGCCGCCGTTTGCCCAGGAACCACCGCGAATCACCGCCTGGCTGCAATCGCCGTCAGCCCAGGCGCTGCCGTCGGTGGGTGCGCCTTCGTAGGTCACGTTTTTGCAGTCTGCAAGCCACTCGGCTACGTTGCCGTGGGTGTCGTACAGGCCAAAGCCGTTGGCCTCGAAGCTGGCCACCGGCAGCGTTTGCTCGCGATGATTGCCTGATGGGCAGTCCTTGGCCGGGATCTGGCCATTGAAATTGGCCTGGTCAGCGCTGATGCAGTTGCCGGTGTGGTATCGCGTGCCGGTGCCGGCGCGGGTGACGTACTCCCACTCGGATTCGGACAACAGACGATAGTCGCGGCCGGTCTTGTTGCGGAGCCAGGCCAGGTATTGCCGGGCATCGTCCCAGCTGATATCGACAACCGGACGCGTTCCGCGGCCCATGCCGTGATCATCGGGCGCATGCGCGCAGCCATCGTCGGTAACACAGGCATCCCACTGATCAAACGTGATTGCCGTTCGGGACACGGCAAAAGCCGCCATCTCGACCGAGCGCTGGGGGCGCTCGGCATCGTTGCTTTGCGCTTCCTCTACCGGGCTGCCCTGGACAAAGGTGCCGGCCGGAATCATGACCATTGGCGGGCAGTGCTCGCAGTCCAGGAAACGCCGGTCCTCGAAGCCGTCACGGAAAACCGGGTCGACCTGAACGGCTGAAACAGGCATTGGGCCGACCAGGGCGAGCGCCAATGCAATCGCGGCGAACCTGGCGGTGATCATGAATGGGCCTTAAGTGCAGGTAAGCCCTACATCATACAGCGATGATCGGTTGACTCCGAGGCCAGGTGGGCCCAGCGCCGCGGGTGGCGGGCAGGGCCCACGCAGTTTTAGTTGATCGTGTCCAGCGACAGCTTCATGCCGGAAACGTCGGCCTGGCCGAAGTCCATGACAACGAAGCCGTCCGGGGTGACGATCGAGGTGTTCGACTCGACATCCTGCCAGACACCATCGTCGAGGATGGCCGTTCCCTTGACCCGCAAAAAGCCGACCGGGGCATTGTTGTCCTCGGCATCAAAGACCATTTTCTGGAAGGCGAACGACGTCGTGCCGTCTTCGTTGATCTGCCAGATGCCGTGCCCTTCCGAACCGTTGAACGGGGAGAACGGGTTGGCACTGTTGCCGTGCAGGGACGTGTTGCTCTCGGTCAGGGTTCCGCCTTGATGGAAAACCATGATTTCGAGAAATGGCGGCATTTCCGGGAAGTCGACAATCAGATGCCACATGCCGGTCGGGTCATCGCCGCGCGCCAGCGGTGGCTCTCCGCCGTCCTCTTCTTCCTCGTCTTCGTCATCATCATCATCGTCGCAGTTCTGCGCGCCCAGCCAGGCGCAGATGAAAGCGTTTTCCAGGCTGGCTTCAAAGTCAGCCCGCTCCGGCGCGCCCGCCAGCGCCAGCGGTGAGATGACAAAGGCCAATGCCAGTAATACGATCCAGTACTTCTCAGTTTTCATCGGTGTGTCCTCCGTTGTTGGGGAATCGCTGCCGTGTTGTCAGCGCAGCTTCAGATTCGCGGGCAGGCCGATGTCGTGCTTGACGAAAGCCTTACTTTTTCATGATTTTTTCATTTCGCAGGGTGAGCTCGGCCTCCGGCAATCGGCGCAAGTTGCCGATTTGACGAGATTTAGAGAATTCCGGCGGCCCGTCGAAAACCCGACCGCGGCAGGAAGATCAGGGCCAAAGGAATCAGGAATCAGGAATCAGCAATTTTTCTCGCAGCCCATGCCTGCAGGGCCAGTGACTCAAGTTCGCGTTAGATGCCTGCGGACGGCAGGTTGACATTCACAGTCGGTGAGTCACATTGATCGAAACACTGCGTCGCTCTTCTCCATTGCTGTGGAAGGGGTACACTAGATGCAAGAGACTGGCCGGAAAGATGTAAAACTTGCCAACAGTTGGCTTGATCCGGGCTGTCGCGTTCTGCAATCCATCTCCGACCGACCGATCGGCGAATTCGAAATGACCTTCCAGCGAGGGTTTGTCTGGGATGGGGGCGATATCCGGGTTCTGGGGCACCTTGAGGTACATGACACTGCTGAGGGTGGCTCCCGAGTGACCGTGAATCGGGTTGAACTCTCCTGCCCTCTGGCTGACGATCCAGGCCGATTCGATCTTGACCTGAACCGGATTGCGATACTGGCCTGTCCGTCGCAGTTCCTCGACGTCGTCACGGTAGTCAGGCGGCGCATTGGAGCAAATCGAACCGGTCACATACTCGGCGAACATTTCCCGCAGGTACCGGGCAACCCCGAACTCCGCAAAATAATGTTGCTCGATCAGACATTCCTCACGAATCTGGCCGACCAGGTTTTTCCCCCACGAGGTCCGGTTCGGGTCGCTCAATAGCTGGTCCGACAGCGCCAGCATGCCGGCCAGAATATCAGGAGGCAGGGTCGTTTCCAGAATACTGGGCCCGAATGGTTTGACCATGTCGAAGGCCCATTCCGAGGACTCGACCCGGTAGCGCATACCCGCAAGTTCACCGCTCATGTGAACCTGGCCCCATGAAACCCGGTTTCATCAAACTCATTGAATTCTGTCCGAAGTTGAACAGATTGCAATTGTACCGGACAGATTGACGTTTCAGGTTGCAACGCTCTACCGGGTAGGCGTTTAGGCCGACGATACCCGTAAACCTGCCATATGCAAGTTTGGGTCGAACTCGAGCGGCGAATTGCCTGTGAGACCATGCTGGAGGATTGGCGACATGATCCCCGGATCTGGCCCGAGGACAATGACGGGCCGCGTCCGTCCAGGGCCGAACTGCTGTCGGATGCGGAAATCGCCGCGAGTCAGGCAGGCGATGGAGACCGAGCAGCATCTGGCCAGCCGTTATGGCTGGGTGATCGATCAGCGCTTCATCCAGGCCGAGCTGCATTATCGAGCCGGCCACCGGCCAGATTGACGGCGCTGATGTCGATGCGCCGGTGGTGACATGCCAGACCAATCTCTATCGCTTGGGCGGGCTGCTCAGCGGCTTGAGCGGTCAGGGGCTGGTCCTGGACAACAACCAGCAAGAGCAGCGCGCGATCGGCGGCAACGGCAGCATCGCCATGTTCAGCCTGAGCCCCGACCCCGGCTTCCGCGCGACTGGCGTTGACGGCAACTGCGGCGGCCAGCTGATCCGCTCGGACAGGACTGCAGCTTCCTTGCGGTGTTCATGGCAAGCGAGGATCTGATGTTCCGCGACCGCTTCGAGACCAAGCCGTGATCCGGCTGATAAACGCCCTGAGGGAAAGGCGATGAAAAACAAGCCAAGCATGTACCCGCTTTTGCTCATGATCTGGCTCAGCGCGGGATGCTCGCGCCCGGTCAGCGACGGCTCGACCGGACCCAGCCACTGATCCGACCAGGCAATCAGGGCCTTGATGACGTCCGTATACTGCGGCGGCAGATGACCCCAATCCAGGGTCAACTTCTGCTTGTGCTCATCGCGTGTGCCGATCAATTCAAAAAATGGCCGCTGTGAGGCTTCGTAGGGGAAGTTGAAGTCGTCGCGCCCGCCGATCATCAGGATCGGCAAAGTTACACGGGGAAGGTAGTCATGCATCTGGATCTCCGGCGGCAGCTGACGACCGATCAGCAGCCCGGTGGACATGATCATGGCAGCGCGAAACCGGGTTTCATTGGCCAGCACGTAGGGCGCCATGGTCGCCCCGAAACTGATCCCGTGATAGGCCAGTCGGTCCATGTCGATATCGTCGCGGATTTCCAGGTAATCGATGGTGCGACGCACATCCTTGACCCGTTGAATGAGCAGGTTGCGTCGACCGATCGGCCCCAGGTCGCCCTCGATGCGGCGCTCGAACGTGCCTTGGTAAACCGGGTAAACCACCACTCGCCCGCTGCGCAGGAAAGGTTCGACCTGGATCAGTCCGGCCTGGCGGCTATCCTCGACCAGCAGCGCGTCTCCGCCGGGAAAATGAACGATGGTCTGGTACGGCGGTGAGGCCTGGTAGGGAATGAATACCTGGACGGTGACCCGATCGTTCGCATAGCCGGCGCCAAAGCTGATCCGCTCCCGCCGCCAGTCGGGGTGCGATTCGTCGATGTCTTCGATGCGCACATCGAGTTCGGCCTGGTCGTAATCAAACAGGCGGGCGTAGAGCGCAAAGGTGGCATCGTCAACCGGTGGCAACGGTTCATGGCGGGGCATGACGACATCGGCAAGCAATGCTTCCGGCGCCGGCTCGATCGACTGCATCAGGCGAATACCGAAACCCACCCGACGCTCCAGCGGCATTTGCGCGTCAAAATCGCGAAACTGGTAAGCATTGGCCAGCCACGACCCGCCCAGGATGTGGCGTCGCGGCCCGGCCGTGTTGGCGCACCATTCAGCGACGTTGCCCGCCATGTCGAGGGTGCCGTATGGTCCGAGCGCCCGTGAGCTACCCACTGGCTGACTGGCCTGGTTGGAAAAATTACTCAGCGCCAGGATGCCGGCAAAATTGGTCGCCTGGGCGGTGCTGAGCCCGGCGGCCCGAAACCAGTGAAAAGCCGTGGGGAGTTCCTTGCCGACCCACTCGGCGTAGGCGGCGGCCTCGTACCAGCTCACGCCTTCCACGGGATGATCGGCCTGCCCGGCGGGATACGTACCCATGGCCCAGGTCGCCGGGCCAGGCATGCCAGTGCTATCCACCAGGCGCGCCATCAGCGCCTCGAAATCCAGCGCTTGGCCGTTGTCGTCGGTCGGCAGCGACCATAGTTCAGGCCGGCGGTAACCACCGGCCCGAATGAACTCGGCAAACTGGCGATTGGTCACCTCATGGCGATCGATCCAGAACGAGGGCACCTGACGCTGGATAAGCATGTAATTCACCGGCCCGCCGGCCACGTAAACCATGTTCTCCGGCGTCTGGTCCTCGGGATGGAGGACGAAAGGCTGTGCCCTGGGCAGAAAATCCGGTGCTGCCAGGACAGGCACGTAGCCATCCAGCTCGACCCGGAATTCGAGCTGGGTCAGCGGCAGGCGCAGGTCATCCAGCGGTGTCTGGCCGAAGCACGGTCCAGTCGGCGTCAATATCGCCATAACCGCGAGCCATGACCGTGGCACCTTGCGGCACGCTGTCCATGGGCACCGGCAAGGTCAGGTTCAGCCACAGTTGATCGAGCTCGCGATTATCGACAACGCGCTCGCGAACCTGCCAGGCCCGCTGCCAGGCCCGGGCCAGGTCTTCGTTCATCAGCTGCTGGATCTCGGGGATGGCTACCTGGTCCAGCCAGCGATGCTTGGCGCCTTGCTGCCACCACAGGGCAAGGACCACCGCCATGACAACCAGGCAGGCGATCAAACCAGCCGAGGCCAGCCTCTGGCTGTTGCCGGTTGACGGCACAGCGACCGGGGCGGGCTCCGGCGATTCCAGGCTATCGCTGGCCGCCTCGATGGTTTCGACCGGGCAGATGATTCGATAGCCCCGGCGATGCAGGGTTTCGATATATCTCGGCGCCTGGGCGCTGTCGCCCAAGGCCTGGCGCAGTTCGCTGATCGCCTGCGGAAGGACGTTGGCTGACAGCGCGGTGCGCCCCCAGGCCAGATCAAGCAGGGTGTCGCGATCAATCAGCTCGGGCGCTTTCGACAGCAGCACCTCCAAAAGCTTGAAGGTCTGGCGCCGCAGGCTGACCTCGCCCTCCGGCCCGGCCAGGCTGCCAGAGCACGTGTCGAGGGTGAAGTCGCCGAATCGGTAGCGCATGATCGAGAAATATACCCGAAGCCGGGCAGTGGGGAAATGTGCCTGAAAAGCAGCGTTTGGGGGCCTCTGTGGGCATCCCAAGAGACCGGCTTGAGCCGAGTTGAGAACTTTAGGAGGGAATTTTCAGGCTTTCTTGAAGACTCCAAAGAGCAGTCCAGACATGCTTTTTCCCGACGCGCTGGTCCACCGATGCCGGCACGGCACCCACATCACAGTCAGGAGAACAAGCATGAAAACACAGCAACCACATAGCATCGTCAATCTGCGTCTGATCGCCATCCTCGGGCTGCTCGTCAGCATGGTGGTCTTTGCCAACCCGGCCTGGTCCCAGGCCAGCGACGGCCCGCCGCATCGCATTTGCTTTCTGATCGGCTTTCTCGGTGGCAGCCTGCCCCCGCACTGCCGCGGCGAGGAAGAAGCCGAGGAAGAGGACGATCATGGAATATCAGAAGAAGTGCAAGCCCAGCTTGACATGCTGCAGCTTTCGGTAATGCCGTTTTTCAATTTCGATGTCGCCGTGGCCGCCGGTTGGGACACCATCCTGGGCGGCTGCGTGGAAAGCCCGATGGGCGGCATGGGTTACCACCTGCACAACATGGACCAGCTCGGCAACGGTCATTTGAACCTGCTGCGCCCGGAGGTCTTGCTGTACGCACCGACCGAAGATGGCTCGATGGAATTCGTGGGCGTGGAATACATCATCCCGGGTGATCTCTGGGAAGAAGAGCATCCGCCGCACTTCCTCGGTCAGCATCTGCACTTCAATCCCAACGTCGGCCCGACCGGTATCTGGGCCTTGCACGTATGGGTCGGCAAGCACAACCCCACCGGCATCTTCGAAGACTGGAATCCGGATGTAAGCTGCGAGTTCGATCCGGGCTGAGACGTCTTATCCAACACCGCGCGCTGGCTGTTGCCAACAGCCAGCGCGATTGCTTTTCCCCTCATTTGCTGCTGCGCCACGGCGACCAAGCATCCATTTGGCATGCCAGTGGTACCCTTGGGCATGGACTCGAAACAGTTTCGCAGCAGGCGCAGAGGGTAAGCGTAATGACCAAGCCAGCCAAAGATCTCAGCCCGATGCGGCGCCGGGCTGTTGACAGGTTGCTGGTCCAGCTGCTGGAGCTGCCAGAGCGAGAGCAGGCGGCGTGGCTGAAGGAAACTCGGGCGCGTTTTCCGCGGCTGGGGCGGTGGCTGGCGATGCTGGCCGAAGACAGTCATACCATTACCTTTCTCGATGACTCGGTGCGTCGCCTGGCCGGCGAAACCGTCCAGCACATGGAAACCAGCGCCAAGCGTCTGAGCCCCGGCAGCCGGCTGGGTCCCTGGGAAGTTCAGGCAGAGATCGGTCAGGGTGGCATGGGTCGGGTTTATCGGGGCCGACGCGCTGACGGCGCGTTTGAGATGGAGGTGGCGATCAAGCTGATTGGCCAGCGCCGCCGCGGCCTGGCCGAACTCCTGCAGCGCGAATGCCAACTGCTGGCCAGGCTGGACCATCCGTCGGTCACTCGCTTAGTCGACGCCGGCCTTGATGATCAGGCCGGTCCTTTCCTGGTCATGGAGTGGGTGGAAGGGACCGATCTGGCCGACTGGTTGAAACGTGAGCAGCCAGACCAGGAGGCCGGCCTGTTGCTGTTCCGAGGTATCGCCGAGGCCGTTGCCCACGCCCATCAGCGTCTGATCGTGCACGGCGATATCAAGCCCAACAATATCCGAATTCGCGACGATGGCACGGTCAAGCTGATGGATTTCGGCGTCGCCCGGCTGCTCGATGCCAGTGATCCGGACGATGCCGGCCTGCGCGCCATGACCCCGGCCTTTGCCGCCCCCGAGCAGCGGCAGGGAGAGGACATTACCCCGGCCAGCGATATCTGGTCGCTGGGCGCGATGCTGAGATGGTTGATGGAGGCCGGGGCGTCGGATCAGGTATCCAGGCGCACCCGCCTGCAGGACCAGGAGCTTAGCGCGATCCTTGACAAGGCCCAGGCCGAACTACCGGCGGATCGCTATCGCTCGGTGGATGAGTTTTTGTCAGATCTGGAGCGCTCGGAGCGGCACCAGGACGTATCGGTGCTGCCGTCTACTGCCGCCAATCGCCTGCGAAAATTCGTTCGCCGTAACCCGGTCCTGGTCGGTGGGGTGTTGACGACGTTCCTTGCCCTGGGTATCGGTCTGGTCGCGGCCGCATGGATGTACTTGCAGGCCGATGAGGCTCGCCAAGCCGCCGAGCTGGCCCGGGAGCAGGCCGAGATCAACGCCCGTGAGGCCGACCAGATTGCCGATTTCCAGGCTCGGCAAATGGGTAGCATCAACATCCCCGGGCTGGCCTTGAACCTGCGCCAGGAATTGATCCAGGCCGGCTTCACCCCACCCGCCGAAAGCAGCGAGGTGGACTTGACCAGGGTGCTTATCGGCCTGGTCAACGACCACCTGCTGGAGGTCACCATCGATGCCACTGACGCCCATTTTGCCGACCAGCCGCTAGTCAAGGTACGCCTGCTGCAAAGCCTGGCCGGCAGCCAGCGCGCGCTGGGACTTTACGATCGCGCCGCCCGGACCCTGGCCCTGGCCGATGAGCTGATCGAAGATCATGCGCCGGTCGATC
>SKKV01000060.1 GCA_007123575.1 Wenzhouxiangella sp. | reverse complement strand
CGTCAGTACGGGCGGATCGTCAACATCGGCTCGATCAACGGCCAGGCCGGCCAGTACGGCCAGGTGAATTATGCTGCCGCCAAGTCCGGCATCCACGGCTTCACCAAGGCCCTGGCCCAAGAGGGTGCCGGCGTTGGCATTACCGTCAACGCCATCGCCCCGGGCTACATCGAGACCAGCATGGTGGCCGCCGTCCCTGACCACGTGATGGAGAAAATCGTCGCCAAGATCCCGGTTGGCCGTCTCGGCCAGCCGGAGGAAATTGCTCGCGGTGTCTCGTTTCTGGTCGATCGAAACGCGGGCTTCATCACCGGCTCGACGCTGTCGATCAACGGCGGGCAACACATGTATTAACGGGGCGAAATGACCATCTTCACCGTCGAACTTGCAGTACGCTGGGGAGATCTGGACGGCTTCAATCACGTGAGCAACGTCACGTTCCTGCGCTATCTGGAGGAGTGTCGTGCCCGCTGGATGGACAGCGTCCCCAGCCACTGGCAAGACGGCGAGAGCGGGCCGGTGGTGGCCAATATCAATATCAACTATCGCACGCCGGTCCTTTGGCCGGCGCGCCTGAACGTCAGCCTGAAACCACTATCGCCGGGCCGATCCAGCATCAAGATCGAGCACGAGATTCGGTCGGTTCCAGAAAAGAACGGTGAGCCCGGCACGCTGCACGCTGACGCAACCGTCACCCTGGTCTGGATCGACAAGAAAAGCGGCGAGTCCGTACCCCTCCCGGTCAGCATCCGCCAGCTAGCCGAGTGACTTTTTACTCTCGCGAAGACGCAAAGACGCAAAGACACCCAGTCAACTTCGTTAATCCTATCAAACAATTCAAGGGATTTTCTTAGCGCCTTCGCGCCTTGGCGAGAACAATCAAACTTGGCTCTTCTTCGCGCCTTGGCGAGAGCATCAGGTTCTGAAAGTCAGTCCGCTGGCTCGAGGTAGTGGAGACCGACGCGAACAATGCCGTCGTCGATGGGACGAACCCAGCGAACTTCGGCCAGGATGATGCCCAGGCGAGCGACCTTGACCATGCAGCGGTCGCCGTCGGCCAGTCGCCCCTCCAGCAAACGTTGGAGGACGACCAGGCCACAGCCAGCGCGGGACTCCTCCATGACCAGGCCGGCAATTTCCGGCTCGAATTCCTCTTCGCTTAACGGCGCATCGGTGCACTGGATCAGGGCAACTTCCCATTCAGGCGGTGGAAAACGCAGATAGCGACGCTTCTCGGGATGGTGTTCGCTCATGGTTCGGCTCCTTGCCAGCTTCGACGGCATGACCATGTCCGGACCAGGGAAAAGACCCTGACCACGAGATCAGCCTCCACCTTCCACCGCACCGGCTGCGGGGACGACCGAACCTGACTGGCTCAAAGCATATCGGAGCAACGGCCGCTTGGCAATTCAGCCGGCTTTTTTCAGGCGCTCGACCAACGCGTTGAGCGTGGCCTGGGTCTGTGGCTCGAACCAGCCGCGAACGAAAGCATCGAGGTCCAGCGCCTTGGGGTCGTCGAACAAGCTTGCAAGATCGGCGCGGCAGAGCTGACGCGTTGCGAGCATGGCATGGGCCGGCATGGCCAGGTGCCGACGACACCAGGCGACGGCCTGGTCAACGGCCTGCTCCGGCGATGCAAGTTCATCAACCAGGCCGATGCCCAGCGCCTCCTCGACCGGAATCATCTGACCGGCGACCAGGTGACGCTCGGCGGCATAAACGCCGATCAGCCTGGCCAGGGCCTGGTGGATCACTGGAGGCACAACCAGGCCGACCTGAACCTCGTTCAATCCGAGCCGGAAGTCTCCCTGGGCCTGGACGCGGTAGTCGCAGAAAAGCGCCAGCACCGTGCCGCCGGCAGGGCTATGTCCGGTCAAGGCCGCGACGACCGGATACGGCGAGCGGGCGAGCCTGCCCAGCAAGCCGAAAAACGACCGCCAGAAATCTCGCATCCCGGCCTCGTCCAGGGTCAGTAGTTCCGGCACATCAAGACCCGCGGAAAACAGACCGGGCCGTCCGGAAAGGACAAGCGCTCGCGCACCGTCTGATTCGGCCTGGTCCATGGCCGCCTCAAGGGCCGCCACCAGTTCTGGATTGATGGCATTGACCGGCGGACGGTTCAGGCAAAGTTCAACGATGTCGTCGGCGTGCTGTTTGCTGGTAATCATGGATGCTTGAAGGTAATCGTTAAAGAAAAATCAATCGGCCCATCATAACGGCTTTGATGACTGTCATGGACAAACCGGACGCAGCCGTATGGTCTAATGTAACCCAATGCCAACCCGCCCAACGACAATGCTGAAAAACCTGACTTTGCTTGCCATTGCCCTGTTCTTTTTTTCGTCCGCCATGGCGGACTCGGAACGCTTGCGCTTCGACCATGCGTGGACACCGGAAGCACCACCGGGACGGATGATGGCGGGTTTCATGGAAATTCACAATCCCGGCTCTGAGCCAGTTTCCATTGTTGACGCCAGGGCCGATGGGTTCGGCCACGTCGAACTGCATAACACCACCATGGAAGACGGTGTCATGCGGATGCGGCGGATCAATGCACTGACCATCGAACCCGGGCAGACCCTCACGCTGGAGCCAGGCGGCCTGCACGTGATGTTGATCAAGCCGGAAAGATCTTTCCGCGACGGCGACCAGGTTGAAATAGTGCTGATCGACAGCGAAGGTCGCGAATACCCGGTTGCCTCGGCAGTACGTCCGCGCCGTCGCTGAAGCCGAACGCCTGACAGGCCGTATGATGGAGCCCGGATGAACCGAGCCTGACAGGCATGTTCGAGAACGAACCCAATACCACGGCGCTATTGCTGATTGCCGCCGGCGGACTACTGATTTTCAGCGTATTGTTCAGCCGGCCGTCGGAGCGCATCGGTATTCCGGTAGTGCTGGTTTTTCTGCTGATCGGCCTGCTGGTTGGCGCCTACGTTCCCGAACATTTCGTTGATTTCGACCTGGCCTTTCGAATCGGCACGGTGGGTCTGGTCCTGATCCTGTTTGACGGCGGCTTGAACACCCCGTTTCGCCAGGTTCGCCAGTACCTGGCGCCAGCTTCCATCCTGGCCACCCTGGCAGTGGCCGGCACCGCACTGGTCGTGGCCACCGCCGCCTGGCTGCTGGGCCTGGGCTGGATGGAGGCCCTGCTGCTCGGCGCCATCGTCTCCTCCACCGATGCCGCAGCGGTGTTTTCCTCGCTGCGCGGCTCAGGTGTGCAGCTTCGTCGCCGGGTCGGCGCCACCCTGGAGCTGGAATCGGGCCTCAATGACCCGATGGCGGTCATCCTCACCCTGACCTTGACCGCCACCCTGCTTGGCAGCGAATCCTTTGCCCTGCTGCCGTTTCTGGGTGACGTTGCTCTACAGCTCATCATCGGCCTGGGGCTCGGCCTGGCGATAGGCTGGCTGGGCACGCAGCTGCTGGCCCGAATACGTGTTCCAGCAGCCGGACTCTACCCGGCCCTGACCCTGGCCCTGGCCCTGCTTGCCTTCGGCTTGCCGACGATATTCATGGGATCAGGCTTTCTGGCCGTCTACGTAGCCGCGCTGATGCTGGGCAACCAGCGCCTGCCCTACCGCTCGGGCATTCTGCGCGTTCACGACGCCATGGCCTGGCTGGCCCAGATCTCCATGTTCCTGGTCCTGGGGCTGCTGGCTATTCCTGAACTGCTGGCCGCCGCCGGCTGGCGTGGCCTGGTGCTGGCCCTGGTGCTGGCCCTGGTCGCGCGCCCCCTGATGGTCCTGCTGTGCCTGCTGCCGTTTGGCTACAGTTCGCGCGAGTCGGCCTTCATTTCCTGGGTCGGGTTGCGCGGCGCGGTCCCCATTCTGCTGGCCACGTTCCCGGTGCTGGCCGGCGTGCCCAACGCCAGCGAGCTGTTTCACCTGGTATTTTTCATAGTCGTGATCAATGCCATCATTCCCGGGGCCACCATTCGCTGGGCGGTCCGGCTGTTCGGCGTGGAAAGGGCAGGCCTGGAACGACCGTCACCGGTACTGGAAGTCAACGCCATCGAATCACTGCCTGTCCAGATCATCTCGTTCAAGCTCGATCCAGCAGCCATGGTGACCGGCAACCGGGCCGGGCTGTTGCCGCTGCCGGAAGGTGCTGACGTGCTGCTGCTGGTGCGCGGCCAGCAAGCCCTGCCCGTGAAACCCGAAACCGTGCTCCAGGCAGGCGATCATGTACATGTCATGGTGCGCCCTGAGCACAAGCGGGCGGTGGAACTGATGTTCGGACTCCGGGAAGAGGACTAGACCTTTTCCACCATCATCGCCAGTTCGCGCAGGATGGCTGCGGTGGCACCCCAGATCGGCCGGTGATCAGAGCACATCGACCAGGCCTCGAAAGTCTTGCCAGCACGCTCAATCCGGTGTGAACGATAGCTGGATGGATCCAGCACCCGGGCCAGCGGCACGGAAAACGCCTCGCTGACCTCGTCCGGGTTGGGTTGCAAGGCAGTGGCTGTCGTTACCAGGCCAACAACGGGTGTGATCCGGTAGGCCGTAATGGTATCGCAGCGAGGCAGCAGGCCCAGCGGCCGAACCTGGTCGACACTGATCCCGATTTCCTCGTTGGCCTCGCGCAGGGCCGTCACTACCGGCGAAACCTCGCCCGGATTGGGGCTACCGCCCGGCAGAGAAACCTGGCCGGCGTGGTGCGGCAGGTGACGACTGCGAACGGTCAGAATCACCGCGTGCTCGGCATCCAGACAGATCGGCACCAGCACAGCAGCCGGAGAGGGCTTCCAGTCTTCGCCATCCGGCCGGTAGCCGACGACCGGCAGTTGTTTAGGGTCGGTGTCGAGGGGGTGCAGGGCCGCGGCCAGGCGCAGCAGGCCTGCGCTTTGCTCAGCCATCGTCAAACAGCTGCTGCGCGCGCGCCGGTAGCGCTTGCATGATGGCCCGGCGCTGTTCGGCAGAGTAAGAGAGCCAGGCGCCGATTTCGCGCCGTGTGCGAAAACAGCCGACGCAAAGATCATCGGGACCCAAGGTGCAGGTCCCGATGCAAGGTGACTCAATGTCGCTCAGTGGCTGAGCGGGGTCGGCCATGAAATCAGCCGCCGGGTACCGGGGCCCCGCCTTCAAGGCCTTCCGGCTCGCCGATCTTGACCAGGCGAAGGTCGAACTGCAGGGCTTCATTCGGACCGATCATTGGCGGATCGCCGCGAACACCAAAGGCAAGCTCGGGGGGCAGGAAAATCTGCCACATGGCGCCTTCGCGCATCAGCGGCAATACTTCCTGCCAGCCCTCAATCACGGAATTGACCTGGAAAACGGCCGGCACGCCGCGCCGGAAAGAACTGTCGAATTCACGACCGTCAATCTTCGAGCCTCGGTAATGCACGGTCACGGTATCGCTGAGGTTGGGGCGAGAGCCCTCGCCTTCTTCGATGATCCGGTACTGGACACCGCTGGGCAGAGTAACAATGCCGGTTTTGTTGCGGTTGTCAGTCAGGAACCGCTCTGCCCGAGTCTGGTTCTCTTCGGCCAGACGCTGGAAAGCTTCCATTCGCTCCTGCCGAATCTTCTCTTGCAAGGCCATCATCAGCTGGCGCATTTCGGCCACTTCGAGCTGCGGCTCACGCTCATTGAACGCGTCGCGGATTGCCTGGAAGACCGACTCAAGATCGAGATCGATATCGTAGGCGCGCAGTTCGGCCCCAAACTCATAGCCGATGGAATATCCCAGCTTGCCAGCCTCGGATTCAAGATCCTGCGCTTGAACCGATGAAACCATGACCGCGGCCAGCGCCGCAGACCAAACTACCTTGTACATGCTGCCTCCGTTAGGGATGCGAATATTGAAACACCAAACCCGCTAGTTTACCTGACCACCCTTGCGCTGACCACGATATCGATGGAGTAGCGGCACAATTTCATTCCATTGTCATCCCGGGGCCAGCATGCGGGATGTGCACGCATTGACCGACAAATCGGCTCCGGGTTCATGTCGGGCCGCTCAATTCAGAACTCCGACCGCATCAACGAGGTGGTTAAATTTGCCACACTGGCGGTCAATACGACCCATTTCGGCGAGGTGATTTTAGTAACACCCTGATATTACTATTATTATCTTTTGGCTCGTTTCTTGCATTTTCAGGGCAAGTCAACCCACAACCGCAAGGAGTACGAACAATGGGCATTTTTTCCCGCATGGGCGACATCATCAACGCCAACCTGAACGCAGCCTTGGAAAAGGCAGAAGATCCGGAGAAGATGATCCGGCTGATGATCCAGGAAATGGAAGACACCCTGGTCGAAGTGCGCTCGGCCACGGCCAAGTGCATTGCCGAGAAGAAGGAGCGCAGCCGCCTGCTCAAACGTCTTGAAGAACAGCAGATCGACTGGCAGCGCAAGGCCGAAATGGCCCTGGACAAGAACCGCGAAGACCTGGCCCGCGCGGCCCTTTCGGAAAAGACGGCGCTGGCCGACCGCATCGGCTATCTGCGTGAAGAGCTGGCACAGTACGAAGAGCAGTTGGCCAAGTACGACAGCGATATCGGCAAGCTGCAGGCCAAGCTGACCGACGCCCGCAACCGCCAGCGCGCCCTGGTGATGCGTCACCGCTCGGCCAGCCATCAGTTGAAGACGCGCAAGCACATCTACAACGACAAGATCGATGAGATGCTGCAGCGCTTCGACAGCGCCGAGCAGCGCATCGAGCATATCGAGTCCGAGGCCGAGGCACTAGAAATGGGCCGCAAGGGCCAGTCACTAGAAGCCGAGTTCAGCAAGCTCGAGCGCGATGAACGGGTCGAGGCCGAACTGGAGGCATTGAAGTCAAAGAAGAAGGACGCATGAGATGTTTTACGACCCATTTTCCGTCGCCAGCGTGTTCGCACCCATGGGTCTGATATTCGTGCTGCTGGTCCTGTTCCTGGTGATCGTGGCGCCGATCTGGCTGATCCTGCACTACGCCACCCGGAACTCGGCCAGCCGCCGCATCAGCACCAAGGACGAAGCCATGCTGGAAGAGCTGCATGAGATGGCCCGTAAGATGGAAGATCGCATGCATACCCTGGAGCGCATCATCGATGCCGACAACCCGAACTGGAGAAGCCGTCAATGAATGCACGACACGTTGAACATCCCGATCGCAGCCGCATGTACCGCGACAAGGACCGCGCTCTGCTGGCCGGTGTCTGCGCCGGCATAGCCGACTGGACCGGTTTCAACCTGACCGCGCTGAGAGTCATCGTAGTGCTGCTGACCCTGCCGTTTACCGCGGTGATGATCATTGGTTACCTGGCCCTGTGGATTCTGATTCCGAAACGACCGCGAGCACTGTATCGGGATACCGACGAGCAAGCCTTCTGGCAGGAAGTGCGCCGCTCACCGCGCGACTCGGTCGGCCAGCTCAACCGTCGCTTCCGCGATCTCGACGGCAGGCTGCAGCGCATGGAGGCGTGGATCACCTCAAGCGAGTATCGCATCGATCGCGAACTGCGTGACTGACCGCGGAGCGACCTGACAATACCGCTGGAGGGAGCGAAACCATGCATATCCTGATTGGTTTAATCGCGCTGATGATCATGATTCCGGCCGGCCTGGCCGGAATCGTTGCCGCGGTCCACGGAATGCCGGCACCCACCGACGAACTTGTCGCTGTCCTGGATCAGTTCTGGACCGCCACCCAGGCCCTGGCGCCGTGGTGTCAATCCCTGGCCTGCGGGCTGTTCGGGTTGGGCCTGCTGCTTGCCTCGGCCTGGGTTGGCTGGCGTGGTTTACAATCTGCGCTGACCTCTCAACCCAAAGCTTGACGCCCATGTCTTTTGAAAACCTGGCCGTGGTTACCCGCGGCGGCATCCACACCATCACCATCAAGCGCCCGGCCAAGCTCAACGCCCTCAATCGGCAAACCTTGCAGGAGCTCTACGGGGCGATCATCGATGCCAGCGGCGACGACAAGGTGCGGGTCATCGTGATTACCGGCTCCGGCGACAAGGCTTTCGTGGCCGGCGCCGACATCGGAGAAATTCGCGAGCAAAGCCCGATCGAGGCGCGCAGCTTTTCCCAGTTTGGCCAGAACCTGATGAGCATGATCCAGAGCCTGGACAAGCCGGTGATTGCCGCGATCAACGGCTTTGCCTTGGGCGGCGGCATGGAACTGGCCCTGGCCTGCCACCTGCGCGTGGCCAGCGACAATGCCCGCCTTGGCCTGCCGGAAATCAAGCTCGGCATCATGCCCGGCTTTGGCGGCACCCAGCGCCTGCTACGCCTGGTCGGCACCACCGTGGCCCTTGACATGGCCTTAAGCGGCGACCCGATCAGCGCCGAGCGCGCCCATCAGCTGGGCCTGGTCAACCGGGTCGTCCCGGCCGCTGAGCTGGAACAGGCGGTAGCCGACATGGCCAAGCCGCTGGTCAAGGCCGCGCCTGAATCCGTGCGCGGCATTCTGCAGGTGATCATGCAGGGTGCGGATGTCAATCTCGAAGCCGGCCTGGCCCTGGAAACGGCCCGCTTCGCACTGTGCTGCGCCACCGAAGACATGCAGGAAGGCACCAGCGCATTCCTGGAAAAGCGCGCACCGGAATTCAAGGGGCGCTAAGCCCCTTGTCGAGAATCAGAAGGCGGGCGTCAATTCGCCCGCTTCGATGCGCACGTCAAGCCGGTTCTCCGGCGGCGGCAGCGGGCAAGTAGTGAACTCGGTAAACGCACAGGGCGGGTTGTAGGCCGTATTGAAATCGAGCACCACGGTATTCGCCCCTGGGGCCGGCTTGTCGGCATACAGGAATCGGCCCAGCCCGTAAGTTTCATGACCCGAGGTGCGATCGGCAAATATAAACCAGAGCTGGTCGCCGGCATCAACGGCTTCAAGACCGAAAATACGCCCGTCGCGCTCGAACTCGGCCAAGCCTGGATTGGGCTCATTGATCAACTCACCAAGCACGTTGGCGATCAGCAAGTGGCGCTCGGTCGGATGCTCGGTCCAGCGCGCTTCAATTCTCCAGGATGAATCGATAGGAAAGTAGCCAAGACCGACAAAATCTGTCAGCGTGGGCGCGGTTCTGTCGCGCACTCTCAACGCCAGTCCATCGCCGCGCCTGAGTAGGTGTATTTGCGCGGTTCCCGACTCCACCAGCGTAGCCGGAAGATCGTCCCTGGCCGGGTGCAGTTCGGCCTCCTCCACCAGGCTGCCATTGATGCGAACATTGGCTCCGGCAGCCGTGGCAAACCAGGCTTCGTCGCCTATCACCTGAAGGTTGCCCCAACGCCGAGGACCGGCGGTCACGACAATATCATTATCTTCATCGCTTCCGACCCGGTATTCACCATCGGCCAGGAATTCGAGCCCGACCAGACTGAGCCAGCCATAGGGCTCGCTGAGCCGATCATGCCGCCGCTGGCGCCATTCCAGCACTTCAACTTCGTGGGCGGTGAGAAACGGGTCGTCCAGGTCAGGCAGCCGGGCGGGTCGATCGGTGGCACAAGCAGCCAGGCCAAGCACGAAAATGGCCAGGAGGGTCAATCGCCCCCAATCAGGCACGACCGTAGATGTCTTCCAGTCTTTCGATGTCATCTTCGCCGAAATAATGCCCTGTCTGCACTTCAATGATATGAACATTCTCCTCACCCCTGTTCTCCAGCCGATGAAGACTGCCGGCTGGAATTTGCACGGTCTGGTTAGCGCCCAATTCGAACTCCTCGTCGCCAACCCGCACCGTTGCCCGCCCTGACACCACGGTCCAGTGCTCGCTTCGGTGCTGGTGGCGCTGCAGAGACAGCACCCCGCCCGGGCGCACCACCAGGCGCTTGACCTTGCAATCGGCGGCATCCTCCAGCACGGTGTAGCTGCCCCAGGGTCGGTGCACTGTCCGGTGGTACACCGCCGACTCGTGCTCCTGCCGGGTCAGTTCGTCAACCACCGATTTCACTTCCTGGGCGCGATCGCGGCTGGCCACCAGCACGGCGTCACCGGTGTCGACGATGACCAGGTTGTCCACACCCACCGCGGCAATCAGGCGCTTCTCGCCCTGGACAAAGGTATTGCGCGAATCAACCAGCACGCCCTCGCCCTGTACGCGGTTGCCGAGGGCATCGGTTTCATAGAGATCACTGATCGCCTGCCAGGAACCGATATCGCTCCAGCCACAGTCGACTGGCACCACTGCCCGTCGGCTGGCCTTTTCCATCACCGCGAAGTCGATAGACTCGGCGCGGACCCGGGCAAAGGATTCCGGGTCTAGCTCCATCGGCTCGGCATCCTGTTGGCTTGCTTCCCAGCAGCGGCGCACTGCGGTGGCGATATCTGGCGCCAGCTCGGCCATGGCCTTAAGGATGGCGCTGGCCTTGAAACAGAACATGCCGCCATTCCACAGATACTGGCCAGACTCGTAGTAGCGCCTGGCCGTGTCCTGGTCAGGCTTTTCGACAAAGGCTTCGATGATCCTGCTGGCTGGGCCGTTGGCATTGCCGGCACGAATGTAACCGAATCCGGTTTCGGCATGGGTTGGCGTCACACCAAGGCAGGTCAGCCAATCATCGGCGGCCAGCTCGGTCGCAGCGGCCACGGCTTTATCAAAGGCCACCATGTCGCGTATCAGGTGGTCGGCCGGCAGCACCAGCATCAACGCATCCGGGCCGTGTTGGTGAACAATCCAGTGAGCCGCGGCTGCAATCGCTGGCGCGGTGTTGCGTCCTTCTGGCTCCAGCACGAAATGGTGCCGGCCCTGGCTCGCGCTTTCCTGGTACAGATCGCGGGTCAGAAAGTAGTAGTCACGGCCGGTAACGGTCAGCGTTTCCACCGAGCTGGCCACGCTCAAGGCGCGGTCCATGGTCGACTCGGCCAGGGTCTTGCCGCTAGCTAAGCGCATGAACGGCTTCGGGTGGGCACGACGGGATACTGGCCACAGCCGGGTGCCAGCACCCCCAGAGAGAATGACGGGAATCAGCATGTCCAATTGTCCCACTGCGACAGGCAGGCGCTCAGCGATGTTTCAATATCCATCAATCCACCTCCAGTGCATTGTTCATAGCGTTCGCAATCCAGCACCGACCAGGCCGGTCGCTGCGCTTTCTGGGGCCAGTCCGATGATGCTATCGGCGTTACCTCAACGGCCTGCTCGATGACGCCTGCCGCCACTGCCCGAGACACGGCCAGGGTGGCAAATTGATACCAGCTCATCGAGCCTCGCCCTGCAATATGGACCAGCTCCGGCTGCTTCAGTTCGTCGGCACAGCGCTGCAGCAGCACCCAACTAGCCCGGGCCAGCTCGCCGGCCCAGGTGGGCGAACCGACCTGGTCGCTGACCACCCGCAAGTTCTCGCCTCGGGCCGCGCGCGCCAATATGGCGCTGAGAAAGTTGCCGGCCAGCGCGCTGTAAACCCAGGCCGTTCTGACCAAAAACGCGCGCGCTCCCGAGCTCAGCACGGCCTGCTCCCCGGCCAGTTTGCTTTGCCCGTAAGCGCTGACGGGGGCAGTGGCATCATGTTCGCGCCAGGCCCGACCCGGCTGACCTCTGAAAACATAATCTGTTGAATAGGTTAGCAGCACGGTGTCGTGCTCGCTACACCAATCGGCCAGCAGCGCGGGCAGGTCGCTATTGAGCCGGAAGGCCAGTTCGCCCTCATCCTCGGCGTCGTCCACCGCCGTCCAGGCCGCCGCGTTGATGACGGCATCTGGCTGGAGTTGATCGAGCATATTGAGCACAGCGTTTTCGTCGACCAGGTCGCAGGGGTAGTCACCGCCATTGCGCGCCGAACAGATCAGTTCAATCGAGCCGGGAACACGCTCGCGAAGGTGTCGCCCGAGTTGACCCGCCGAGCCAGTCAGGAGCACCTTCATCGCGGCAGTTGATCGCTGGTAAATTCAGCCAGACGCGGCGCGTGGGCATCCTTGGTCGACAGATCCGGCTTGTCGATCGGCCAGTCAACCGCGATCTGCGGATCATTCCAGGCAATCGAGCGATCAAATTCAGCCCGATAAGGACGGGTGCACAGGTAGTTGAAACAGGCCTGCTCGCTCAGCACCAGGAAGCCGTGGGCAAATCCTTCCGGAATCCAGAGCTGGTGGTGGTTGCGGTCGTCCAGCTCTGCCGCCGCCCAGCGGCCGAAATGGGGCGACTGCGGTCGAATGTCCACGGCCACATCCAGAACGCGCCCGTACGAGACCCAGACCAGCTTGCCCTGTGGCTCCGGCCACTGGAAATGCAGACCGCGCAGCACGCCGCGGCGCGAGCTCGAGGCATTGGCCTGGACGAAAGCGTGCGCGATACCCGCTTCCTGGTACCGCTCATGGCGCCAGGTCTCCAGAAACCAGCCGCGCTCGTCGCCAAACACGCGCGGCTCGATCAACTTGACGCCGGGCAGCGTCGTATCGCTGACCTTCACGGGCCAAACCTGCTGCTGGCCACCATGCGCAGGTAGTCGCCATAGCCGCTGGAAACCAGCGGTTCGGCCAGGCCGAGCAGCTGTTCCCGATTGATCCAGCCCTGTCGAAAGGCAATTTCTTCCGGGCAGGCGACGCGCAGGCCCTGGCGCGCTTCCAGCGTTTCAATATAGCTGGCGGCCTGCTGCAGCGAGGCGTGGGTGCCGGTATCCAGCCACGCATAGCCGCGGCCCATGGTCTCCACGGTCAGGTCGCCGGCTTCCAGGTAACAGCGATTGAGATCGGTAATTTCAAGCTCACCGCGCTTCGACGGGGCCAGGCTGGCCGCGTAGTCGCAGGCCCGTTCGTCGTAAAAATACAGGCCGGTGACGGCATAGTTGGAGCGCGGCTCAGTCGGCTTTTCCTCCAGCGACAGAACCTGGCCGGAGGCATCCATTTCGACCACTCCGTAGCGCTCCGGATCACTGACCCAGTAGCCGAACACGGTCGCCCCGTGGCTGCGGCCGGCAGCCCGGGCCAGCAGTTCGCGCATGCCGCCGCCGTGAAAGATGTTGTCACCGAGAATCAGGCAGGAAGGCTGGCCGGCGACGAAATCCCGACCGATGATGAAGGCATCGGCAAGGCCGCGCGGGTGCTCCTGGACCGCGTAAGTCAACTCGATGCCCCACTGGCTGCCGTCGTCAAGCAGGCGTTGAAACAAGGCCTGCTCGTGCGGCGTGGTGATCAGCATGATCTCGCGGATGCCGGCCTGCATCAGCGTGCTGAGCGGGTAATAAATCATCGGCTTGTCGTAGACCGGCAGCAGCTGCTTGCTGATTACCCGGGTTAGCGGATACAGGCGGGTGCCGGCACCACCGGCCAGAATGATGCCCTTGCGATTCACATCCAGACTCCGATGTTCGATTTGGCTGCAATCATGCCCGGGCTCGTCGCTTGCCCAGGCGCTCGGAACGGTAGCGACCGTCGCGAATGCGTTGCCACCAGTCACGGTTGGCCAGGTACCAGTCCACGGTCGCGGCCAAACCGCCGGCAAAATCCACGCTGGGCTCCCAGCCCAGTTCGTCGCGAATGCGGCGCGCGTCGATGGCGTAGCGGCGGTCGTGCCCCGGGCGGTCCTCCACAAACTCGATCAATTCACGCCGCGGATGCGCTCCCGGCTCGCGCGCATCGAGCAGGTCACAAAGCAGGTGGACCACCTCCAGATTGCACATTTCAGCGTTGCCGCCCACGTTGTAGACGCGGCCCGGCCGACCGCGTTCCAGGGCCGCCCGAATGGCCCGGCAATGGTCACCGACGAACAGCCAATCGCGGCGCTGCTGCCCATCACCGTAAACCGGCAGCTTTTCCCCTTCCAGAGCGTTGATCAGCATCAGAGGGATCAGCTTTTCCGGAAACTGGAACGGACCGTAGTTGTTCGAGCAGTTGGTGATCAGCGCTGGCAGCCCGAAAGTGCGATTCCAGGCACGAACCAGGTGATCGGACGCCGCCTTGGAAGCCGCGTACGGCGAGTTGGGCGCGTAACGATGGCGCTCATCAAACGCCGGCTCATCCGGCGCCAGCGTGCCATAAACCTCGTCGGTGGACACGTGCAGAAAACGGAACGACTCGCTGCCGCCATCGTGCCAGTAGTCAAGCGCGGCCGAAAGCAGGTTGTGCGTGCCGTTGACATTAGTGCGAATAAACGCGCCGGGGTCATCGATCGAACGGTCGACGTGACTTTCGGCGGCAAAGTGAACGATGGCGTCCGGGCGGTGCCTGGACAGCAGCCCGGCGACCAGATCGGCATCACAGATATCGCCGTGCACAAAAAAGTGGCGCTCTGGGTCAAGGTCAGCGACCGATTCCTGGTTGCCGGCATAGGTCAGCAGGTCAAGATTGACGACGGTCCAGTCGGTTTCTTCTAGGACCTGGCGAACAAAATTGCTGCCGATAAAACCGGCGCCGCCGGTCACGAGTAGGCTTGTCATCTCAACGCGTCTTCATGTAGCGCTGTCTGGACCCGAACGCCGCCCAAAATTTCAGCACGGCGAATCAGAAACAGCGATGGGATCAAAACGGAATATCGTCTTCCAGGCTGCCGCCGCCGGATGAGCCCGACGAGGACGGGCCGCGATCGTGCTGCTGGTCATACTGGCCGCCGCGGTCTTCCAGCGGCTCCGAACCGCCGCGACTGTCGAGCATCTGCATCTCGTTGGCGACGATTTCCGTGGTCCAGCGGTCATTGCCGTCGCGATCCTGCCACTTGCGCGTCTGCAGCCGGCCTTCGATATAAACCTTGGACCCCTTGCGCAGATATTCGCCGGCAATCTCGGCCAGCTTGCTGAACATGACCACGCGATGCCACTCGGTTCGCTCTTGCGTATCGCCGCTCTGGCGGTCGCGCCAGCTATCGGTGGTTGCCACCGACAGATTGGTGACTGCGTTGCCGCCGGCCGTGTGCCGGGTCTCCGGGTCAGCGCCCAGATTGCCGATAAGAATGACTTTATTGATGCCTCGGGCCATGGCTGGGCCTCTCCGCTTGTTGTCTTGAGAATGGCAGAAAGTCTAGCACAGCGGCCGGCCTGCCCCGACTGCGAAAAAGTCGTGGAACCACGCAGGAAAACGACTCGTATAATGGCCAGCCATGAGCCAAGCCACCGCTGCTGTGCTGCCTGCCAGCCTGACCGACATTCTTGATATGACCGCTGCCGACCGGCAGGCTGTCGATGCCCTGATCCGCAGTCGCCTGAGTTCAGATATCGTGCTGGTCAACCAGATCAGCGAGTACATCATTGGCGGCGGCGGCAAGCGGTTGCGGCCGCTGGTCCACTTGCTAGCCGCCCGCGCAGCTGGATACCAAGGGCGCGATCACCTTCAGGTTGCCGCAATCATCGAATTCATTCATACCGCCACGCTGCTGCATGACGATGTCGTCGATGAGTCCAGCCGTCGCCGGGGCAAGGAAACCGCGCACCAGGTCTGGGGCAACGCGGCCTCGGTGCTGGTCGGCGACTTCCTGTACTCGCGCAGCTTCCAGATGATGGTCGAGATTGATCGCATGGCAGTCATGAAAATCCTGGCCGACACCACCAATACCATCGCCGAAGGCGAGGTGCTGCAGCTAATGCAAATGGGCAATGCCGATCTGACCGAGAACGACTACTTTCGGGTCATTTCGGACAAGACGGCCTGCCTGTTTGCAGCCAGCGCCCGGCTTGGCGGTGTGCTGGCCGATGCCGTGCCGGACCGTTGCGAGACCCTGGCCCGATTCGGACTGCTGCTTGGCCAGGCCTTCCAGATTGCAGACGACGTGCTCGACTACCGCGCTGACGACCAAGCCCTGGGCAAAAGTCTTGGTGATGACCTGGCCGAAGGCAAGGTCACCCTGCCGCTGATTCTGGCCATGGCACGGGCCGAGACTACTCAACGCGAGTTGCTGCAGGGCATGATTGCCGAAGGCGGCAACAAATCGCTGGCACAGGCCTGTCAGATCATGAGCGATACAAGTGCCCTGGACGATGCACTTAACCGGGCCCGCGGCCTGGCCAGCGAAGCCCGGCGCTGCCTGGACGAACTACCGCCAAGCCCGGAGCGGACCGCCCTGGCCGTGCTTAGCGACTACGCGGTGGATCGATCCCTGTAGTCAGCAACCGCTTGGCGAAACGCCTCGCCACGATCTTCGAAATCGCGGAAATGCGGAAAACTGGGTGCCCCCGGTGACAATAGCACCACCGCCTCGTCGCCCCCCAGGCTTGCCGCGGCTTGCACGGCCTCGGCCATCGAAACAACATCGGTCACCTGCTTCGGATGGACGCACTCACCTTGGCACAGAGCCCTGACAATCGCCGAGCCGTTTTCTGGTAGCGCAACCAGGCCGGCCAGGCGATGCTGCTGGCACCATTCAATGACCGGCTGCCAGTCAGCCGGTCGGTTCTGGCCACCCACAATAAGGATCACCGTCCGCCCGCGAAGCGTTTCCAGGGCGGCAAGCGTCGCATGGGGCGAGGTCGAGATACTGTCATTGACCCAGTCACGCCCACCAACCCGCCCCAATGTTTCCAGGCGATGGCGCAGCGGCTGGAATGCGCGCAGCGCATTCAACAGCGTTTCGGTTTGATCAACCCAGCGGCTCGCTGCTGCCAGCCCCAGGGCCGCGTTATCGAGATTGTGCCGCCCGACCAGGTTCAGATCACTCAGACCCAGACAAAAACTGTCGTCCAGCCACAGTTCATCTCCGCGTCGATGAAAGCCCGGCGGCCGATTGGCAAGCACCAGCCCTTCGATTCCGCGTGTCTGCCCGGCCAGCAGCGTGTCGTTGGCATTGATCAGCAGCGGTCGCCCCTGCAGCAATCGGGCGATGCGCAGCTTGCTGGAAAAGTAGGCCTGGCGACTGCCATGCCAGTCCAGGTGCTCGTCAAAAAGACGGGTGATCAAGCCCATGGCCAGGCAACCCTCCAGGTCGGTGAGCTGGTAGCTGGACAACTCCAGGACCACGACTTCGGCCGTGGTTTCGAGGTTACTCAACAAGGGTTTGCCTATATTCCCGGCCAGCAGGGTCTTGCGTCCAGCTGCGGCCAGGAGCGCGGCCAGCAAGGAAGCCGTGGTGCTCTTGCCCTTGGAGCCGGTAACGCCGATCACCGGGACATCCGGGCGCTCGCTGAACCAGATCGAGGCCGGATTGACCACCGCCACGCCCGCCTGGCGCGCGGCGATCAGGGCCGGATGATCGACCGGCACACCCGGTGAACGCAACAGCAGGTCAAACTGCTGCAGACGCTGGTCAAATGGGCCGGTCCAGCCCGGCCAGTCATCCGGCCGTGAACCCGCTTCAACAAGAACGCTCAGATCGGGCCGCGCCAGTCGTTCCGACAACACGGCCAGGGCTGCCAGCCCTTCCCTGCCCGCGCCCAGAATGGCGACGCGCTTGCCGTCAATCCGGGCTAAGTCCATTGGGCCGGAATCAGGTGCGGGCCGCCGGGACGACACGCCTGTTCCAGTGATGGCAGAGATAGACCCTGAAGCCGAGGCGCCAGGGCCCGGATCACGGCATGGCGCTGCCATTCCGGACGGGTTGCCAGGGTCGCCAGCGCCACCCGGGCTTCAACAGCCTCGCCGACGCATTCGAAAGGCTTGCGCCCGTCCAGGCCGAGCAGGTCGGCAAAGCCATCAATCTGCCCGGCCTCATCGAGTAGATCGTGCCCAAAGATTTCAGTCAACGCCTGCGGCGCCATGAACGGCGCCAGGCCGAGAAAAACGAAATGACACTTGGGGCACTGGCCACACCAGCGACTGGTCCGCGGCCCGTCGAGATGAAAGTTGCGGTTACAGGAAGAAAACAGGCCGTGCCAGGTCTCAAGCCGGGCAAACTCTCGGCACACGCCCAGCTCACCGTCGCGGCGCAGTAGTGAAAATACGCGCAAATCGGCCGCAATCCAGCGCCTGATCCAGTCATCCAGCATCTGCTCGAAAACAAAGGACTTGGAAAACTGGTGATTGACGGCACGGCCCTGTTGGTCGTACAAGGTCGCCTCGTCAGCCGAACGCTCGTTGGCAAAGACGACCTGGTCATAGTCCAGAACCAGCGCGGCCAGCACAAGCACAGCCGAATTAATCGCCGTGACCGGGACATGGCCGTTCCAGGCGCCCTGGGCATTCAAACGAGACAGCACCGGATCCAGCTGCCGCGGAATGACCAGGTGATCGTCGGCAAGCGTATTGCCCAGGCGCTGAATCAGCCTGGCGCTGCCGACCTGGACCGACCGGCACTGATCGGCTCGGGCAATCAATCTCGACCAGGCCACCAGCGAGTCCTTACCTCCGCCCATGGGCACCAGGGTGCGGCGACTCAGACCCAAGGATTGCGCTGGCACAGGCTGACTATCGCTGGCCGGCATTTCCGGGAAATGATCGGGGTCGAGTGCATTGCGGTAGGCGAATTCGGCCAGACCCTGGCGATACAGGCGGGTCAACCAGGCGGCCTGCTCCTGGCTGGGCTGATTGCGCTCAAAGACAAGCTCGGTCGGGCAGCCGGCCTTCCAGTAGCTGATGCCAGCAATCCAGTGCAACAGGTCAAGCGCCGCCTCGATGGCTGGCCAGCGCCGCGCGGAAGGTCTGACAGACGGCAAGATCACGGTTTCACGCAAATGAATGCCGTCGAGAGCATAGTCAAGACAGACCTCGCCAGCGGCAGGATCAAAGCGCCGATCAACAAAAGCGAAACGCCGGCTCGTCTCCGGTCGCCATGCCGCTACTGCCTCAGTATTCACCCGGTTAGTCTGGGGGCTGGCGACCATACCTGCCAGCCTTTCTCAAGGTCGGCCTGCAGTCACGATCTCACCCTCTTCATGGGAGTCGCCGCGCGCCCGTGGCCAGGCCCGCAGCACCGCGTTGACCAGCGTTGCCAGCGGGATGGCAAAGAAAACACCCCAAAAGCCCCAGATGCCGCCGAACACCAGCACGGCCGTAATGATGGCAACGGGATGGAGATCGACCACCTCGGAAAACAAAATCGGCACCAGCACGTTGCCGTCAAGCGCCTGGATAATGGCGTAGGCGATCATGACATACCAGAATTGGGCGCCCAATCCGAAGGCAATCAGCGCCACCAAGGCCACCGGAATGGTCACCACCGCTGCCCCGATGTAGGGAATGATGACCGAGAAGCCGACCAGCATGGACAACAGCATGGCAAACGGCATACCCAGCAGCGAGAAGACCAGGTAGGTCACGACCCAAACAATCAGGATCTCCAGCACCTTGCCACGCACGTAGTTGCCGATCTGGGCATCGACTTCCTGCCAGACACTCAATGCCAGGGCACGATCTCGCGGCAGATGATTGCTGAACCAGGCGATCAGCTTGTTCTTGTCTTTCAGGAAGAAAAACACCAGTACCGGCATCAAGACCAGGAAAATCAGCAGGCTGACCACGCCAAGCACCCCGGAAAGCGACACCAGCGTTGCGCCGTAGCTGACCAATTCGGCGCCGAGGTTGTCGAGCATGCGCGAGAGCTGTTCCTGCGAAATCAGGGCTATTTGCTGATCGGTGTCTTCGCTGAGCACCATTTCGCCGTTTTCACCGGGCACCAACGCGCCCGACCGCTCGGTTTCACCTTCGACCACTGCCGGTGCAACCAGCTGCGGGTAGCGTTCGGGCAAGGTCGCCACCCAGGCCTGAGCCTGGGCGACGTAGCCAGGCAATTGCTGCACGATGGCCGCGAGCTGGCGAGTAAGCACCGGAACCAGGCCAAAAACCAGAAAAACCAGGGTAGCCATGAATGTGGCAAAAACGCTGATCACGCTGATCAGGCGCGGCAAACCGAATCTTTGCAGGCGCTGCACGGCACCCTCGAGCAGGTAGGCAATGATCAGGCTGGCAACAACCGGCGTGAGCATCCGCCCGAACACCAGCACGACGGCCAACCCAAGCACCAGGAACAGCGCCAGAATGACAACTTGCGGGTCGGAGAAGTGGCGTTGAAACCACTGGCTGAGGCGCGAGATCATGAGGATAGATTATACGGGCCGCGAAAGGATTTGACTAAACGACCACTTAAGACAGCCTGATCGCGAACTGTTATCTCGCTGATGCCCGGTGAGCCTTCCCCCGCAAGAAGGTCACCGGGCCATTACCGCAAGGAGTGTTGTAGCGGGAAGATTTCAGGCGCGGCCCGGTCCGCGCCGTCAAATATGATCAGAAATCGAACCGCACCGTAGCCTGAAGCTCGAGGCTCTGGTCAAATCGATCGCTGACAATACCGAGCATGTTGCCGCCGAAGGCGAATTCAGGCGGCGCGTAGGCAGCGTCCAGGTGCAGACGCGCGCGCTCGCCCAAGCCTTTCGAAAAGCCGGCCAGGAAGGCATTCTGGGCCAGCTCCGGCCCCAGGGCCCGTGCCAGCGCTGGCGAAGTCGGGCGCGGCTGCGAGCGCGTGCGGTAATCGACGTAAAAGGCCATGTCATTGTCGGCGCGCCACTGCCATCCCAGGTTGTAGACCACCAGGTCTGCCCAGTCGAATTCCGGGCTGGTGCTGTCGCCAAGCAGCGCGGTAAATCGGGCGGGCATGGCGCGGCTGGGGAAAGCACCAACCTCGCTGTAGAAGATCTGCGAAACGCCAACGCTGAGGGAGCTGCGCCGGGTGGTGAAAAACTCCAGACCGAGCTGAATCCGCGACGGAATATCGAGCTCGGCGACGCTGCCATGGACGCCCCGCAGCGAAGCGAACTCCGCCATCTCAATGCGCGACTGGTAGGCGGCTTCCAGGCGCAGGTTTTCCAGGAGCTCACTGCTCAAGGCAAAACGCACTCCGGCTCCGTAGGCGACTTCCGACTGGGCGTGGGCCTGATGCAACAAGGTGCGTTCCGCTTCGGAGACGTGGTTGGCCTCGCGCAGATTCATGCCGCTGGCACCAAACTCCTGGCTGGCCAGCACGGCGGAAACGGTTAGCGCGTTACGATCACTGACCCGATGGGTGACGCCCGGCATCAACACGGACTGGCGAAACGACAGCCCATCACCGCCGTGATAGTTGGACTGCTCTGCCATCGGCTTGCTGACGTGAACCTGCCGCAGGCTGAATACCATTGGCACCCGGCCGGTAGCTAGCAACGAGGCGGCGAAGTCCGGCAGGATCAGGCCTTCCTCCAGCTGCAGCCATGACACCCGCGGAGCTGGCTCCATCTCCAGACGCTCTAGTTGCGGCGTCAGCTCATGGATCAGGTACTGCTCCCATGGCCCGAGTTCGAAGGCGATCAGATACCAGGTCAGGCCGCTATGTGCCGACAGGTGAGCGCCTGGCAAAGTGCGCGCAGCCGACTGCTGCGCCATGCCCATGGCGAAGGAAAGAACGATGGCAACGATTGTCAGCCGATTTGTCACGGCAAAGATTGACCTGCTGTCATTTGCGCTAAAGTGTACGTTGGAGCTTGGCAAAAATACAACGCTTTAACAACATTTTTTTCAGGTTTCGACGGCTTTTTTCCAAGCAACTGAAATATAAATACTTTTTCCAACGACCAATTGTTGCAGATGAACAACAGTCAAATCGAAACCCACCATGCATTGACCATCGCCGGCTCCGACTCTTGCGGCGGCGCCGGCATCCAGGCGGATTTGAAGACATTCAGCGCTTTTGGCGTGCAGGGTGCCACGGTGTTGACGGCCATCACCGCTCAGAATACCGCCGGCGTCAGCCAGGTCGAGACGCTGGCCACCGGGATGGTTCGGGCCCAGCTGATTGCTGTCGACGAGGAGCTGCCGATCAAGGCGGCAAAAACCGGCATGCTGGCCAATGCCGACATCATTGAGGTTTTGATCGAGCATCTGGCAGACCAACCGAACTTGGCCCTGATCGTCGATCCGGTGATGGTGGCGACCAGCGGCGCGCGCCTGCTTGATCGCGAGGCCGAAAGCGCGCTGCGCGAAGGTCTGCTGCCGAAGGCACGCCTGGTGACCCCCAACCTGCCAGAAGCGGCGGTTCTCACCGGGCTGGCCGATGATCGACCCGTCGAGGCTTATGCAGAAGCCCTGCTCTCATTGGGCTGCGCCGCCGTGCTGATCAAGGGCGGCCATGGCAAGGGCAGTCAGGTCGAGGACCTGCTGGTCACCGAATCCACATCGAAGCGCTACACGCACCCCCGCCGCCCGGTCCAGGTGCACGGCACCGGGTGCGCCCTGTCGGCCGCCATCACCGCCTGCCTGGCCAGGGGCGCCAGTCTGGAAGTCGCCGTCGACCAGGCCATCGAATGGCTACAACAGCAACTCGATCAGACCTGGGCGGCGCCCGGTGGCAAGCTGGCGATGCTGCGGTTCAACCAAGCCGCTCGATAATCGCGTCGGTAAAGGCCTCCGTGCCGCCGTCGCCGCCAAGATCGGGCGTTGTCCGGTCGCCCTTGGCGATGGTGTCGGCAATGGCCTTGCGCAAGCGATCGGCCTTGTCGAACTGATCGACATGCTCCAGCATCTGGGCCGCACCTAGCAGCAGGGCACAGGGGTTGGCGATGCCGCGCCCGGCGATATCCGGCGCCGAACCGTGCACGGCCTCGAACATCGCCGCATCCTTGCCAATATTGGCCCCGGGGGCCAGGCCCAACCCGCCAACCAGGCCCGCACACAGGTCCGAGATGATGTCACCAAACAGATTGGTGGTGACAATGACATCAAACTGCTCTGGTCGCATCACCAGCTGCATGCAGGCATTGTCGACGATCATGTCGGCAAACTCGATATCGTCGTAGTCGGCAGCAACGTCACGGGCCACGTTCAGGAACATGCCGGTAACGTCTTTGAGAATATTGGCCTTGTGGACGGCGGTAACCTTGCTGCGGCGTGCGCGCCGAGCCAGCTCGAAAGCGAATCTGACCACACGCTCGCAGCCCTTGCGCGTGACCACCATTTTGGACTCGGCCCGGGAGCCGTCCGGTGCCGTGAAGGCGCCTTCGGCCAGGTAGGCGCCTTCGGTGTTCTCGCGCACCGTAATCAAGTCAACCTTTTCATACCGCGAACGGGTGCCTTTGAAACTCACCGCCGGACGAACGTTGGCATACAGGTCAAAATGCTTGCGCAAGGCTACATTAAGCGACTTGAAGCCACCGCCAACCGGTGTCGTCAGCGGCGCCTTGAGCGCGATTCGGGTACGCTCGATTGATGCCAGCGTCGATTCCGGCAGCAATTCACCCACCTCTTCCTGGGCAGCGACCCCGGCAAGCTGAAAGTCATATTCAAAGCCCGCCTCAAGCGCATCGAGCACCCGCAGGGTCGCTTCCATGATTTCGGGGCCTATACCATCGCCCCGGATAACGGTAATGTGTTGGGTCACAGGAATTCAGTCCATGCACAGGAGAAGAAAAACAAGCGCCATATTATAGGGGCCTGGCCCCATTACCGTGGACCGTCAGTCAGACATCCGTTAGTCAGACAACAATCGATCCAGGGCCCCCTCCTGATCCAGGGCATTGAGGTCGTCGAAGCCGCCGACATGCGTGTCGCCAACAAAAACCTGCGGCACCGTGTGGCGTCCGCTGCGGCTCATCATTTCAGCTCGTTTTTCGGGCTCGGCATCCAGGGACACCTCGGTCCAGTTCAGGCCCTTGCTGCGCAGCAAGTTACGCGCGGCAACGCAGTAAGGGCAGTAGCTGGTCGAATACATCACCACGGGTTTTTGATCCATGAGTCAAACTATCCTTTGGTTGTGTAGACATTGATGAATGCGGTGGTAATTTTGCGCAGTTTCATATGCACCAGTCAGGCGGCGGCAGCCCGCCGTATTTGCAGGCCTGCCTGACCGGGTTGTCGGGAAACAGCCGATACAGTTCACGGCTGCCCAGGTCTTGCTGATCGCGGTACTCACGCAGGGCCTTGATCAAAACCCGCATCAGCGGCGGGGTGCCATAAGTCTGGTGGTGCTGGCGCACGAATTCAATCACCCACCAGTGCTCCTCGTTCAAGGAGATGCCATCGGCCAGGGCCAGCGCTAGGCCCAGCTCCTTGCTCCATTCACCGGCATTTTGAAGATGTCCGTGCTGGTCCAGCGCGTGGTCGCGACCCGCAAAGAAAAAGCTATTCATTTCAGACGCGCAGCTTCAGGACCCGGCGGTCGGCATAGCGCTTATCCCTTGCCGCAGGATCCAGCCAGACCGCGCCCGGCATTAACTCGCGGGCCAGCGCTTTATCGCCAAGCCAATAAATCGGGGCAAGTTCGTGATCGACCAGTTGGCGCCAGCCGACAGCGCTCTGGCCGAGGATTTGATCCAGCCCCGGCCCGGCAAATACCACGATTAAATCCAGCTCCAGGCTGGCCGCTGCCAGGGCCATTTCCAGCAGCTCGCGCTGGGAAAAACCGTCCGGCGCGGTCTCTATCTCCATGACAAAGCCACAATTTTCGACTGCTGAACAGCTCCCGCGAAGACTGACCAGCTGCCGGGCCTTGGCCGCCTGATGCCAGAACTGGATCAGGCTCGACAGCGCAAACAATACTGGTTGCTGATCGCCAAAGCGGCGCCGCCAGGCCGCCTGGCACACCTGCAAGACCGGCCCACCTTCGCCGGCAAGCTCTTGCCAGGCCGGCGCGTACTCAGGGCGAGCCCAGGCCACCCCGTTGCCGTGCAGAAACACGCTCAGCGGTGCTGTGCCATGGCGACTGGTTATTTCTTCCGGCACGCTTTCGCCGGCTAGTTCATCCGGCGCCGTGCGCACCAGGATCACGGTATCGAAACGGTTTGAAAACCTGGGCGCGCTATACTCGCTTTCCATGAACCTTCACCGGTCAATTCCTGTCTTAGGCTGCATGTCTCGCGCCGCGCTCAAAAGTTTTTTCATCATCGCCATTGTAATGGTTTGCCATACGGTCGCCGCGCAGCAGCGCGTGCTTCTGCCGGATATGGGCGGAACCAGCACCCGCGTGGTCTCTCCAGAAATCGAGCAGACCTTTGCCCGCGATTTCGAGCGCTACATGCGCGCCCACAACCTGCTGGTCGAAGATCCCATGATCCGCGACTATTTCGTGGATATGGGGTTTCGGCTGGTTTCCCACTCTGACCGTCCGGCCGCCAATTTTCACTTCTTTGTCATGCGCGACCCCGGCATCAACGCCTTTGCCACGGTCGCGGGCGTTATCGGCCTGAACGCCGGGCTGATCCTGATGGCGCACGATGAAAGCGAGGTGGCCGGCGTGGTCGCCCACGAAATTGCCCACGTTACCCAGGATCACATCGCCCGCGCGGTCGAAAATCAGCAGCAGGTATCGATGCCCGCGATGCTGGCCACGATTGGCATTGCCATTGCCGCCGGTCTGGCCGGGGCAGGCGGTGAGGCCAGCCAGGCTGTGCTGATGAGCGGGATGGGCCTGGCCCAGCAACTCCAGATCAACCACACCCGCCAGTCCGAGGCCGAGGCTGACCGGGTCGGCATTGGCCTGTTGGCCCGAGCCGGCTTTGATCCGCACGGCATGACGCGTTTTTTCGAGCGCCTGAACATGCATAGTCGTTCTATGGGGGCCGGTCCGCCGGAATACCTGCGCACCCACCCCCTCACCGTCAATCGAATTGCCGAGGCCAGGGATCGGGCCGAGCGCTTTGCCGACCGGCCACAAATCGAAGATCCATCGTTTCACTTCGTGCAGTCGCGGCTGCGGGCGCAGATGTCTCAGAACATCGGCCAGACCGTGCAGTGGTTCAGGACCCGGCTGGAGCGCGAAGAGCGCCCGACCGATGCCATGCGCTATGGCCTGGTGCTGGCGCTGGTTCAGGCCAAGCTCCTCGACGAAGCCGAATCAGAGCTCGCCACGCTGTTGGACGCGTACCCGAACAGACAGTTTTTCCGGATGCTCGAAGCGGAAGTTCGCCTGGCCCAGGAACGCCAAACCGAGGCCGTCGAGATTCTTGCCGAGCTGTACCGCCATTTCCCAGGCAATCGCAGCGTATCGGTTCAATACGTGGAAACACTCATGCACAGCCGCGACGCCGAGCACGCGCGCCGCGCGCTGACGGTGCTCCGGCCCTACCTCCGCAACCACCCCAACGATTTGCGCATGACCGAGCTGATGGCCCGCGCCGCCGACCTGGCCGGCGAGCCTGTGCGCGCTGCCGAGGCAGTGGCCGACAGCTATGTTTTGCGCGGCGGCGTCAACGAAGCGATTGACCAGCTTGAACGGATCAGCGACCGTGATGACCTCGATTATTACCAGCGCGCTCGCATCAGTGCCAGGCTCTCCGAGCTGCGCAGCGAGCAGGTCAGACTCATGAGTCGCAATCGCTGACGGCGCGAGCTTGAAACCGTCGTCAAACAGGCCGGTGAAATCGGCTACATTGACGAACTGGATTCCCGCGAAGCATTGAAAATGATGGCCGAACCCGCTACCGAGTCTGTTGTCCAGGTCCGGCAACATGCCGTTGAATTGGACGAGTGGCAAGACGATGACCTTTCTCCACCGGAGCTGCTATTCAACCGCGAACTCAGCCTGCTCACATTTACCCGGCGGGTGCTGGAGCTGGCCCGCGACCCCAAGGTGCCGTTGCTGGAGCGGCTGCGCTTTTTGTGCATTTCCTGCACCAACTTAGACGAGTTTTTCGAAGTCAGGGTGGCCTCGGTCAGACAACGCTTGCAGCACGGCGCCAACCAGCCCGGACCCGATGGCATGACGCCATCGGCAACCCTGGAAGTCATCCGCAATGCCGTGGTCAATATGGTTCACGAGCAGTATCGGGTGATGAACGCGGAGCTCACGCCACAGCTCGCCGAGCAGGGGATCCACATCCTCCGGCGATCAGAATGGAGTAAAAACCAGCGCAAGTGGCTGCATCAACACTTTCGCCAGGAACTGATGCCCGTGTTAAGCCCGCTGGGCCTGGACCCCGCCCACCCATTTCCACGCATTCTCAACAAAAGCCTGAACTTCGCCGTCGCCCTGGAAGGACGAGACGCCTTTGGCCGCGACAGCGGCATGGCGCTGGTTCGAGCACCGCGCTCACTGCCGCGCATCATCCGAATTCCGGAGAGCCATAGCCGCGGACCGGATGACTTCGTTTTTCTTTCATCCATCATCCACTCCTTTATCGACGAGCTGTTCCCGGGCATGAAAGCGGTGGGCTGCTACCAGTTCCGCGTCACCCGAAACAGCGAACTGTTCGTCGACGAAGAGGAAATCGAAGACCTCGCCCGGGCCTTGGAGGGCGAACTGATGGAGCGCGGCTTTGCCGAGGCCGTGCGCCTGGAGGTGGCCGACAACTGCCCGGAAAACATCACCCGCTTTCTGGCCGCCAAGTTTGGTATCGAAGACGCTGACATCTATCGCTGCGATGGGCCGGTCAACCTCAACCGAATGAGCGCCATCTGCGACCTGGCCGACCGACCCGACCTCAAGTATCCACCTTTTCAGCCGAACACGCCCAAGTCGCTGGTAACGGGCAGTAACCTGTTCGATGCCATTGGGCGCCGCGACTGGTTGTTGCACCACCCCTACGACAGCTTTCAACCGGTAGTCGATCTGCTGCGTCAGGCTGTGAGTGACCCTGAAGTGCTCGCTATCAAACAGACACTGTATCGAACCGGAGTCGATTCGGCACTGGTGGGGCTACTGATCGAGGCGGCCCGCGCCGGCAAGGATGTGACCGTCATTGTCGAGCTGCGCGCCCGGTTTGACGAAGAAGCCAACATCACTCTGGCTACGCGGCTACAGGAGGCTGGTGTCCAGGTTGTCTACGGCATCGTGGGCCACAAGACCCATGCCAAGATGCTACTGGTGGTTCGGCGCGAGAGTGACCGCCTGGTTCGCTACGTTCACCTGGGTACAGGCAATTATCACCAGGGCACCGCCAAGGCTTATACCGACTGGAGCTTACTGACCACCAATGCAGAAATTGGTCAGGATGTGCATCGCATTTTCCAGCAATTATCCGGCCTGGGCCGGGTGCAGAAACTCAACAAGCTCGTGCAGTCGCCGTTCGGGCTGCATGACTTTCTCCTGCATCGGATCGAACGTGAGACAAAAAATGCGCAGGCGGGCAAGGCTGCCTGCGTCTGCGCCAAGATGAACTCGCTGACCGAGCCAAGCATCATTCACGCGCTGTATCGGGCATCGCGCGCGGGCGTCAAGGTGAAACTGGTAGTGAGGGGCATTTGCTGCCTGCGCCCCGGCATACCCGGGTTGTCGGACAATATCCGCGTACGCTCCATTCTGGGCCGCTTTCTTGAGCACAGCCGCATCTACCATTTTGACAACGCAGGGCAACCGGAAACCTGGGCCGCCAGCGCCGACTGGATGGAGCGAAATCTGTTCCAGCGGGTTGAAACCTGCTTCCCTATTGAGGATGCGACAGCCGCAAGGCGAGTCTTTCACGACAGTATTCAACTCGCTTTCGAAGACAACATCCAGGCCTGGGAATTGCAGGGGGATGGCACCTACCATCTGATGCATCCAGCAGGTGAGGAGGAGCCGCGTTCAACCCAGGGCATTCTGATGGAACAGGCTGGATAATGACTGAACGCGGGCTTTACGCCGCCGTTGATCTTGGCAGTAATAGCTTCCACATGATCGTGGCGCGGCTGGACAGCGGCCAGCTGCGTGTGATTGATCGGATCAAGGACATGGTCAGGCTGGCCGGTGGACTCGACCAACGCGGTCAGCTTGACCCCGACACCCGCGAGCGCGCCCTGGCCAGCCTGTCGCGTTTCGGCCAGCGCATCGCCGGTATTCCAGACCATCAGATTCGCGCCGTCGGCACCCAGACTTTCCGGCGCCTTCGCAATCCCGCGGCCTTCCTGGTTGTGGCTGAAACTGCGCTCGGCTGCCCGATCGATATCGTTAGTGGCCGGGAGGAAGCACGCCTGGTCTACCTGGGCGTTGGCCAGGGTATGCCGGCACCGGCCGGTCGGCGCCTGGTGATCGACATTGGCGGCGGCTCGACCGAGCTGGTGGTCGGCGCCAATGCAACCGAACCGGCTCAGGCAGAAAGCTTTGCCCACGGCTGCGTAGCCGTGACCCGGAAAGCGTTTCCCGACGGTCGTATCACCTCGGCACGCTGGCAGCAGGCCGGTCGCCGCATTGCCGCCGACCTGCAAGGACATGTGCAAACCTTCAGACGTTTCGGCTGGGACGAGGCGGTCGGCTCCTCGGGCACGATCAAGGCGGTCGCGAGCATGCTGGCCCACCTCAACGGTGACCAGCGGCCCGGCATCCATCGAGCCGCCCTGCCTGAACTTCGAGATCGCATGCTGACAGCCGGTCGACTTGAAAAGATCGATTTTGAAGGTCTGTCAGAGCGCCGCCAACCGGTGATAGCCGGCGGACTGCTGGTGTTGGAAACGGTCATGGACACGCTGGCCATTGACCATTTGCAGGTCTCGGAATTCGCCCTGCGAGAAGGCCTGTTGCATGATCTGCTTGGCCGTCTGGAAGATCGCGACCCCCGTGATCAGACGGTCCGCGCCATGGTCGAGCGCTACCAGGTCGATACCCAGCAGGCCAACCGCATCGCCGATTGGACACGGGCGGCTTTCGACCAAGTCGCCGACGACTGGGAAATGGGGGCGGCCCATGCCGACATGCTTTTCTGGATCAGCCAGCTTCACGAGATCGGCCTGACGATCGCACATGACAACGACCATCTTCACACCGCCTACGTGCTGGAACACGCCGACATGCCGGGCTTCGGGCGCCAGGAACAGCAGCTTCTGGCCTGCCTGGCGCGCCTGCAGCGGCAGCGCATACAACCCGACCAATTAAGCACCCTGCCGGCGCGCCTGCAGCAGCCAGCGCGCCGCCTGCTGACCTTGTTGCGGCTCGGCCTGGCCATGGGCCGGGCGCGCTCAGACCGGATCATGGGTGATTTCGGCCTGTGCGCCGAAGGAAGCAGATTGGAGCTTGCACTGCCGTCGGGCTGGCTGCAGGCTCACCCGCTGACCCGTCAGGATCTCGAATCAGAGCAGCAGCAACTGGACCGAATAGACATCAAACTGAAGCTCAGAGAACTCGACGATTCGCCGGCCGCACAATGACCGACTGGAAGCCTTCATCCAGCCTTGGCATGCTTCGCCAACGAGCCGCTTGCCTTGCCCTGATCAGGGATTTCTTCAGGCAGCGAGATGTCGTCGAGGTGCAGACCCCGCTGCTGACCCCGGCTGGGGTGACCGACCCGCATATCGAAAGTCTCTCGATTGCTGGCCAGGCCGGTTTTCTGCGCACCTCGCCCGAGTATTTCCACAAGCGCCTGCTGGCGGCAGGGATGGGCGACTTGTACGAGCTGGGGCCGGTGTTTCGAGGCGGTGAGCGCGGCCACCATCACCGCCTGGAATTCTGCCTGCTGGAATGGTACCGGCTGAACTGGCACTGGCGTGACCTGGCCGAGGAAGTCTGTTCGCTGATCGGCGCCTGCGCCGAACTGTTCGAGCAGCCCAAACCGGCAGTCACCTGGCTATCCTGGCGTGACGGCTTTGCCAGCCTGGG
>SKKV01000077.1 GCA_007123575.1 Wenzhouxiangella sp. | reverse complement strand
TCCGGCTGCAGGCGTGAGTACAGGGCCACGCCGGAATAGCCCTTCTTTTCGGCGTCGTGATAGAAACAGTGGTATCCGACCGGAAAGAAATCACGGTCAACCAGCTGCGGCAGCTGGGCCTTGGTTTCCTGGATGCAGACGAAATCGGCCTTTTGCGCGGGCAGCCAGTCGAAAAAACCCTTGCGGGCGGCAGCGCGGATGCCGTTGGCGTTCAGCGAGATGATGCGCATTGCGTGCAGTATCGGTAGGTCGGGCAAGCCGGATATGCTAACCCGAACCAAGCTCAAGGCCTGAACAAAGTCTTTCCTTGACGGAAGACGAAATAGTTAGTACGATGCATTTCGTCTTTTATTTACCCCAAGGAGAACCACCGATGAAACTTCGCTTCCTGATGACCTTGGCGCTGATCTGCACGTTTGCAGTTTACGCCCCGATGGTTGCGGCCGAGGACATTGATTACGAAACAACCCAGGAATTTACCGGGGAAAACTTCCTCAACCTGCTGGCCATGGTACGCAGCGACCTGGAACAAGACAATCCCCGGGCCTTGACCCGCCGCGAGTGGCGCGACTTCGAACGCATTGAGTCACAGTTTCAACGCAAGCTCAGAAACGTCGATCATGTCGACAACCTGGAAGATGAGCGCCGCCTGGAACTGCAAACCCTGCACAACGAGCTGAAGGCGTTGCTCCAACAAGACGATCCAGGTGATCGCATCGTCTGCACCACCCGCCGGCGCACCGGCAGCCGGATTCGTCAGCAGGAGTGCATGACCCAGCGCGAGCACGACGCCCGCAAGCTTTCCAACGAAATGCTGGCGCCCTTCTTCACCCCGCCAGCATTCACCAACTCTGGCGGCAGCCAATAGGGCTCAATCAACAGCTGTCACCCGGACCCCGTCTGCCAGACGGTCTCCCGGATGAGTGATGATCCGTTCTCCGGCCTCAAGGCCGGAAAGGATCTGCACGACCAGGCCACTGCGACGGCCCGGCTCGACCTCGCGTCGCCGGGCCTGTCCATTCTCGACCACGAACACCTGCCAGCGGTCATCGGCTCGAAACAGGGCAGAAATCGGCGCCTGCAGCACTTCGTCTGATTGCCACAGCATGAACTCAGCCTCGACCCGATAGCCAACGCCCAGCGTTTCCCAGGCTTCGGCCGGGCTATCGAAGTCGACAATCACCGGCACACGCTGCTCCTCGACACCCAAGGCCGAGACGCGGGTAAAGCCGGCTGGCTCCACCCGCCGGACCGTGCCTTCAAGCGCTTCGGCACCGCCGAAGCCGGTCAGGCGTACCGGCATGCCCGACCGCACCCGAACCGCCGCCATGCTGAGCAGGTCGACCTGAACTTCCAGGTCAGCCAGGCTGCCCACGTCCAGCACCGGCTCGCCGGCGCCCACCGCACCTTCGCAGCAGCGGTGCCGGCGCAGCACCAGGCCTGCCACTGGAGCGCGCACCTCCAGTTCCGGCTGGTCTTCGGGCGGCCGCTGGCCGCTGGCAATGTCGAGCACGGCGCGAGCGCTTTCAATTTCAAAGCCGGCCACTTCCACCGCATGCCGGGCCGCGCGCTCGGCCGCCCGTTGCCGATCGCGCTGCGAGCGAGTCCGGTCCATGTCGGCTGTCGATACCAGGCCCCGCTCGTGCAGTTCCCGGTAACGCTCGTACTCGCCTTCGGCATAGCGCGCATCGGCCGCGACCGTATCAAGGTTGGCCCTGGCACTCTCCTGCCGGGCGCGGGCCGCGGCCAGATTCTCGCGTGCCTGCTCAAGGCTGCGCGCATCCAGGGCCGGTGCCGGAAGCGGCTCCATCCGGAACAGGACCTGCCCCAGCTCGACCGCATCGCCCGGTTCCGGCTGCACCCGCAGCAGATAGCCGGCGATTGGTGCTGACACCGTGTAAGTGTCGCGCAGTCGAGTGCGGCCCTCTTCGTCAACCGACTCGACAAACGGACCCAGCTTGACCTCGGCCACGCTGACCGGCAGCGGCGAGGGCCTGAGCGCCAGTACCAGAACGGCCACCACCAATAGGCCGGCCAGCGGCAGCATCCAACCTCTTTTCATTTTCATCCGGTCTCCATCCTTGCACAAGGCGCGCTGCCGATTGGCCTCGCGCCCCAAGCATTTTTGACTGATTTCTGATTCATGAATTCACTCCACCCCCTTGAGTGCTTCAACCATGTCCAGGCGCTTCAGGCGGCCGGCTATCAGCACCACCGACAGCGATGAGGCCGCGATCACCCCGGCCGCGGCAAAGGCATAGCTCTGGTGGGTGATGTGAAACGGCACGCGGATCATGTCCATATCGAAGGCCAGGCTGAGCAGCCAGGAAAACAAGGTGCCGAGCAGCCAGCCCGGCGGAATGGCCAGCAGAGTCAATAGCGCAATCTCGCCGATCAGCACCCAGCCAACCTGGGCCCGGCTGAAGCCAAGCACGCGCAGCGTGGCCAGCTCGCGCGCGCGCTCGGCAAAGGCAATGCGGGCATTGTTGTAAACCAGGGCGAAAGTGATCGAGCCGGCCAGCAGCAGCAAAATGGCCATCATCGCCAGCACGGTGTCTTCCATGTAGCCGCGCAGTCCATCCTCGGCTTCGCTGATCAGTCCGATGCCGGCCACCCTGGGTGCCTCCCACAGCCGCTCGTACAGCGCCGGTCGCCCGGCCGGGTCGGTCAGCAGCCAGGCGCCGCTGATCGCCGGGCCTTCACGCATCAGGCGGTTGAGCGCATCGATTTTCATGTAGGCGCTCAAGCCCATCGGCTCATCGACCACGCCGGCCAGGGGCAGCTCGATGGTGCGGCGCTGACCTTCCATGACCTCCAGGACGACCGTATCGCCTACCGCCAGCCCCAGATCCTCGGCCAGGAAGCGGGTCAGGAAAAGCCCCTCGGGCGGCAGTTGAATGGGCCGGTAGTT
>SKKV01000165.1 GCA_007123575.1 Wenzhouxiangella sp. | reverse complement strand
GGGCTGGCACTCTGGCTCGCATTACGCAGGAAGTGGTTGCGGTGGTCAATCATCTCCAGTTCATAGAGCCCTCGATCTGGGATCTGAGCAGGGGCAATAGGTGGCCTGAGTCAGCTCGAAAGAGGGGTCCTTGCAAGTCTGCCTTATGTCTTGTTCAGTCTGTTCACTCTGACGCTGGCCTGGCACCTCGGCGTACTTGTCGTGGAGCTGCTACGCTGGGCTACGCGCAACAGCAAAAAAACGTGCTGATGGAAGCGGGCAAAGCGATACAGGCCTGGCAGCGCCGGGTCCTGGAGTAGGTGGCGGCGAGACCCGCGCAGGAGTCGGCGGAGGAAATTACCGCCGCCGAAGCAGCACCCTGCCCTCAAAGCGAGATCATTCGTAACAAGGCTGCGTTGGAACCCAAGCCTGAGCCGGGCGCTAACCTGCTTGATCAGTGTTCACCTTACGGCTTGGATGCACACACCCGGTTGCGGCCTTCCTTCTTGGCTTTGTAAAGGGCATCGTCGGCGCGCTGGAACAGTGCTACGCTATCTTCTCCTGATCGGTATTGTGCCACGCCGAAACTGGCCGTCACGCTGATCTCATCGTGAAAGCGCATGTTGGCGATCAGTCTCCGGAATGCCTCCGCAGCCTGTTGCGCGGCCTCCCGGTCAGTTTCCAGGAAGATGAGAAGGAATTCTTCGCCACCCCAGCGAACGCCGATATCCTGTCGGTTGAGGTGCTGGTTGATCAGGCGGCCAATGCGCTCGATCACCAGATCGCCTGTAGCGTGCCCGTGATCGTCATTGACGGTCTTGAAGTGATCGATGTCGAATAGAGACACGCTCAATGGTCTTTTTTCCTTCTGCGCCCTTGCGATCGCTAACTTAAGTTCGTTCTCGCCAGCTTTGTGATTGAGTAACTCGGTCAGGCCATCCGATTCGGCTTGCTGGCGAAGGCGTTGCATCAAGCGGACTTGTGCAGTGACGTCGCGCTGAATAGCGAGAAAATGGGTGACCTCGTCATTTTCATTGAGAACAGGCGAGGTGCGCCATTCGATGTGGAATGGCCGACCGTTCTTGCGATAGTTGATGGTGCGGCCTTCAAAGTCGCGGCCAGCTTTCAGGGCGCGTCGCAGCCGATCTGTAACGTTCCGGTCTGTCTCCTCTCCTTGCAGGATGGCTGGAGTGTGGCCGATGACTTCGTCGCGACTCCAGCCTGTCATCTCGCAGAAAGCCGGATTAACGTAAACGATTTCAGGGTGGTTGAGATTGTTGTCCGTTATCAAGATCGAGTCGTAGCTAGCTTCCAGTGCAGCTTCAGCAAGGCCCTGGAAAGAACTATCGCCATATAGTGACGGCAGTGCACGCTCGGCTAAATTTCCACTCATGATTCTGGACGGCATCGGGCGTTCTCGGGCGCAATTGCTTGCGGGAAAGTGGCAGACCCAGCGGGTATCAGCAAACTTTAACGGTCAATCCAATTTCATTGTTGATGAATGACGATGATGAAAACATAATAAGACGTTTGAGTATGTACGGTACCGTACAATACCAAGCCGCTTAGGTTGTGATTCCCCAATCACTTATTGGTGCGTTTGCTATGCGCAACTTGTTTATATTTATTGTTGCCATCGCCATCCCACTAATGGTGGCAGCGCAGGCCCCGGACTACCAATTCGAGGTGCTGGACGAACCGCTGGAGCACCCTTGGTCGATCGCTTTTCTGCCGGATGGCATAATGCTAGTCACAGAGCGTCCGGGCCGGCTTCGGATCGTGAGTCCTGATGGGCTTCGCCCGAATTCCGTTGGAGGTGTTCCCGAGATGTTCGCATCAGGCCAGGCCGGATTGCTAGATATCCTGCCGGCCAAAGTAATTGTCGTTCAATACGCAGACTGAACGACACCGTTCGATTCCGCACAGACGGCATTGGAGTTTGCCCGCAAGCTCAACTGGCACTCCCCAAAAAGTGCAGTACCGTAGGGAGCTGCAACACTGTACTGAGCCTACAGTTAGCTGGAGGCTTTTCGCCCGCGGCAGATGCGGCTGTCCAACTTATCAGAAGCTTACAATAGGGAAATGGTTTCCTCCACCACTCAGACCAGGGAGCTTCAGACCGGACGACACCAGATCCTGGCGTGTCTAGACCTTTCGCCGTTCACCGATGTGTGCTTTTCCTACGCGATATCGTTGGCACGAGCGCTGCAAAGCGATCTAACGCTGCTCCACGTGATGCAGCCACGCCAAGTGCATGCAGGGCCGTACACCGATGCTCTGGACTGGGAAATCGCCCGACAGCAAGCGCGGACCCACCTTGAGCAGCTAGAAGAAGAAGCGGCTCAAGCCCTCGGGCGCTCCATCGACGTCAGGCTCGAACAAGGTCATCCGGCGGAGCGCATTGTCGAGGTCAAGAGAGAGATTCATGCCGATCTCACGGTGCTCGCGAGTCACGGCGCGAGTGGCGTTAGCGCATGGGGCCTCGGTAGCACGGTGTATCAGGTACTGGCAATCTTGCGCGGGTCAGTTTTCATCGCTCACGCCGACTCGGAAAATCCCAGCGCCACATCTCCAAAACGGATCATCGTGCCGCTCGATGGCTCCCAACGCACCGAATGCGTTTTGCCGACCGCCACGCGTATTGCGCGCGCCCGCGGAGCCGAGCTGATCCTTGTTCATGTCATCCGGGAACAAATTCCGACATCGGTGCTCCACGCCACTGAGGATCTGGAGCTCGCACGCGAGCTGGCTTCTCACCTGGAAGTCAGTGCGAAGAGCTATCTCGGAGAACTCCGTGCCGGGTTGGAGCGCGATGGTTGCGTCGTGCGAACCGTCGTCGTGCGGAACGCAAACCAACGGCGAGCGATCATCGAGATCGCGAAACACGAGCATGCTGACTTGATCGTGGTCGCGGCCCATGGCGCCGACTGCG
>SKKV01000240.1 GCA_007123575.1 Wenzhouxiangella sp. | reverse complement strand
GCTTGTATGTATGTGGAAATGGCCACCCCGGAATGGCCGCGCTCCACCTTCTGCCAGGTGTAGCGCGACACGCCCACCCGCCTGGCAAAATCACCCTGGGTGTCTCCGGGAAAGCGCGCCCTACGACCCGCACGCAGCTGCTTGCCGATTTGCGCCAGCGCTTCTTCTATGGTGGATTCTTGGACCATAAAGCCAATAATACTTGCCTTTTATGGTCATTTGTCAATTTTTATTAACATTTAGTAGCGCGGTTCAGCTATCCACGATTGAAATGCGCCTGATGGTCATGTCAGTCTCGTGTGGTGAACATCTCCCGCAGCGAAGCGGAGAAGGCCTCTTCCCAGAGGGCCGAAGCGTGGCCGGCCGGGCGGGTCTCTAGCGGGAAATCATGCTGCTCGGCTAGCTGGGTAATCGAGTTGCAGAAGATGTCTTCGAGCGTGCCGCACCATAGGCGAATCAGCGGGCGATGTTCGGCCTGCGCTGCAAGGGAACGCGTCACGGCAGAAACAGGCGGGGAGGCAGCGATGACGGCAGCAATTTGCTCAGGTCGCTTCAAGCCCTGCTCCAGGGCAAAGGACGCCGATGACGATATCCCGAAGCTGACGATCTGCCCTACCTCGCCGCCCAGTTCTGCGATCACGTGCGGAATGAATTCCTCAAAGAAGAACTGCTCATGGGCGAGGTATGCCGCTCGCCTGAGATCGTCTGCCGACTGATCCGGCTGGTGGTACTCGGCTGCTCGCAGCGAGATAGATGTGCCGTCTACCTGCCCTTCTCCGAACCGTACCGAGGCAAAGGCCATGGGGCGCATTTCATCAAGCTCTGAGAGTGCTTCAACTATGGCGCCGAATGGGCCACCGGCCAGGCCATCTCCCGACACAAGCAGCGGATCACCGGCTGCGCCGTCCCAGCCGGCGCCAACGACCAAGTAGATCTCGCGACTACCGCCAAGCGCCTCGCTTTCCAGTGCTCTCGTTTGCAAACTGTTGGCCTCATTGCCCACGGCTGGTCGCGCCTGATGAAAATCCGGCCCGGCCCACTCGCCAAAAGCCGTACCGGCGACCATCGACAATGCCGTTTGCGAAAGCTCGCAGTGCTGCAGAATCAACACCGGCCGATCCTCAACCCGGTGCAAGCCAAAGCGCTGCTGACTGCCATTTAGCATCAGCTCGCTGGCTTCCAGATCACCAGCAAGTACGATCATTCGTTCATCATCAAGTTGGTGAAAAACCAGGCCTTGATAATCGGCAACGCTGGCGGCTGCTTCGACTACGGCTGAAAGCTCCAGTGAGCTTGGCTCGCGACCGACAAGCTTATCCGTGCATTGCTCGGCTGAATGCACTGAGGCAACGGCCAGGGCCGCCCAGACAATGAATGGATACATGGTCGTTCTGTCTCCGTGCTTGTTTGCCGCCTTCTCGGGTTACGTCCAGGCTGGTCAGAAAGCATCCCACCGCATCTTGACCCTGACCTCCTCACCCGACCAGCTGTGGTCATTCCTGGCGGTGTGGTGATCGACAGAAACGTGGTTTAGCGGTCATCGAGCGATGGATTAAAGGCGATAGTCCATGAACAGCGACCAGAAAAACTTGCGCTGCTCTTCTGCGCTGGTTACGAGCGTGATCAACTCATGGATCACTGCCGTATACTGAGCCTGGTCATCTTCATCGGCAAACTGGATTGCATAGATTTCTTCCGTCCACTCGCTGGCCGGGTTTTCCAGCAAATCCAACAACTGTTCGGTAAGGTCGTAAATCTCGGTGACTTGCTGCAGCTGTGACTGTCTCGCTTCGTTCGGGTCGCCGATAAATCCATGAACCAGGACATCCAACAGTTCCGGTTCAATACTCGACTCGCGCCGCAGCCTGGCATAGCGTTCGGCAGTCCATTCGCTGCGAGAGAGAACATCTTGGGTCCAGGCCCAGGTATGTTGGCGCATCTTGGCCATCACCTCTGCCGACAGCGGAACGGGTGAGGAACCGGGCACCGTCAACTTACCAAGCAAGACTGGCGTTACGTAGTGTATGTTAAAACTTGGCTCTCGCACCATGGCCAATAGGTTGCCGATCACCTCGTGGTGAAACTGCTCAACCTGACCGAGCTCACCGCCAAAACTCGTTTCCAGCGACCTCTCAATCTCGGCCAACCAATCGGACTCAGAAGGACGGAGCTGCGCTTCAGCCAGCTTCGAGTAAAGAATCCCTAGCGAAGCGACCAGGTCGAGAGCTTCCCCGTCCAGCAGCCTAGTACCGGGCAAGCAATTGGACCGCCCAGCTTCGTCAAAAACAAAATCCAGCGCCGTACGCTGCTGCACGGCCACCGGCTCGCCGCCTTCACAGCTCGGTCGGTAATACCAACTTTCGGTAGCCGTGATTGCAGCGCGATCAAAAATGCCGGGATGGGTCGATTCGATAACGCTGGCATCGCGTACCTGGCCGTTTTCGCCGACGGTAAACTCAAGTACAACTGAGCCTTCCAGACACATCAACACCGCCGAGTGCGGCCATGCCGGCGGGTCGCGATAGAGCGGCATGTGTTCAGCGTCGGCTTCTGGACAGTAACGAGACAAAGAACTTTCCGCCTGCAGAGACAGGCTCAAACCCAACACGATCACTCCAACCACAGCCTTAGCAAACATCACCACCTGCCTTCAAAATCACCAGCGAGAAGCTTAAGCCAAAAACGGTGATTTATTCAAGCGAGAGATTGAGATTACTATTCTGTAATGAACCCCGCCACTCCACCGCGCAATAAATGCTCAGAAAAGCCCTCTTGATCCTGGTTACCGTTGTCGTCGCCATCGGCCTGCTGTCGCTGCTGGCCTTTTGGAGCCACTTGAATCCGCCCAGCACGGTTTCTCGGGTTTCACCAGGTGATTTCGACCTGGCCTACGAAGATATCCAGCTCCAAACCGAGGATGGCCTGACCCTGG
>SKKV01000208.1 GCA_007123575.1 Wenzhouxiangella sp. | reverse complement strand
TCGTCGGCTCCAAGCATGAAAGTTACGGCGAAACCGGCATGGCCCATCTGCTTGAGCATATGCTGTTCTACGGCACGCCCGACCATCAGGACATCAAGGCCGAAATCTCCGAACGCGGCGGCATGGCCAACGGCACCACCTGGTACGAGCGCACCAACTACTTCCAGACCCTGCCCTCGGGCGAGGAAAACCTGGAATGGGCGATTCGGATGGAAGCTGACCGCATGATCAACTCGCTGATCGACGAAGACGACCTGGCCTCGGAAATGACCGTGGTTCGCAACGAGTTCGAGATTGGCGAAAACAATCCGATTGGCGTGTTAATTCAAAGGGTGATGGCCACCGCCTACCTGTGGCACGGCTACGGCCGCTCCACCATCGGTGCTCGGTCGGATATCGAGAACGTGCCAATCGAGCGCCTGCAAGCTTTTTATCGCAAGTATTACCAGCCCGACAACGCCATCCTGATTCTGTCAGGCAACTTTGACAGCGATCGCGCCTTGGGCCTGATTGAACGTCACTTCGGTGCCATCCCTGCGCCCGAGCGCACCGGCGACATGATCCTCTGGCCCACTTACACCCGCGATCCGGTGCAGGACGGGGAGCGCACCGTCACCGTCCGCCGCTCCGGCAACGTTCGCGCCACTATGGCCGCCTATCACATCCCGGCCGCCGCCCACGAAGACTTCGCCGCCATCAGCGTACTCACCCACCTGCTCGGCGACATGCCTTCCGGGCGTCTGCACCGCCGCCTGGTTGAATCCGAGCTGGCCAGCCAGGTCGCCGCCTTTGCCATGCCGCTGCCGGAGCCCGGCCTGTTGATGATGTTTGCCCAGTCACCGCCAGACGCCGATCTCGACGAAGTGCGCGACGAGATGCTGGCCGCTGTCGATTCGCTGATCGAAGAGCCTGCCGACGAAACGGCAGTCCGGCGCTCGATCAACGCGCTTTCCAACAGCATCGAACGCATGCTCAACGACTCGAACCGGGTCGGCATCCAGCTCAGCGAATGGGCCGCCGCCGGTGACTGGCGACTGATGTTTCTGCATCGCGACCGCATCGAAGCGGTCACCCCGGAAGATGTGCAGCGGGTGGCCGAACGTTATTTTCGGCGCGATAACCGCACTATCGGCCGCTTCATTCCAGACAGTTCACCCGAACGCGCGGAGATTCCGGACGCGCCCGACCTTTCCGAACTCCTGGCCGAGTTTACCGGTCGCGACGACCGCGCCGCCGGCGAGGCCTTCGAGCCCACCCCGGAAAATATCGAGGCCCGCCTAGTCGAATTTGAACTGGCCAACGGCGCCAAGGTTGCGCTGCTGCCCAAGTCCACCCGCGGCAACCGCGTCCACGGCCGGATCACGATGCGGGTCGGCAACCTGGACAGTCTGAGCGGCCTGGGCAATATTCCCAGCACCACTTCGGCGATGCTGATGCGCGGCAGCGAAAACCACAGCCGCCAGGAAATTCGCGACCGCGTTGACGCGCTCCAGTCCAGCCTGAACATTTCCGGGTCACGCCTGGTGTCCACCGGCCTGCAGACCCGGCGCGAGCATCTGCTGCCGCTGCTTGACCTGGTCGCCGACGTGTTGAAGAACCCGGCGTTTCCCGACAGTGAACTTGCCGAACTTCGTCGCCAGCAGCTCACTGGCCTGGACCAGCAGCGCGATGATCCGGGTTCTGTGGCCAGGCGCGCGCTGAACCGGCATCTCAACATTCACCCACCCGGTCATCCCGACCATACGCCCGACTGGGATGAAGTTGAGGAACGCGTGCGCGCCATTGAACGCCACCAGCTTGTTGATTTTCATCGCAGCCACCACGGCTTTACCCCGGCCACGACAATCAGCTTTGTTGGCGACTTCGATCCTGACGAGCTGCGCGCGGCCCTGGAAGCGCATTTCAATGACTGGACCAGCGCCACCGAGTATCAGCGCCTCGATACCGAGTTCGTGGCCAGCGAACCGGCCCACCTGGTCGAGCAGCTTGACGACAAGGCCAACGCCGTCTTCCTGGCCAATATGCGCTTCCGGATGAACCAGGATCACCCCGACTATCCGGCCATGACCATGGCTGGCCACCTGCTCGGTGGCGGTTTCTTGAGCTCACGCCTGGCCAACCGGATCCGCGATGACGAAGGCTTGAGCTATTCGGTTGGCGGCGGCTTCGATATCAGCGCCATCGACGAAATCGGCAATTTCTTCAGTTTTGCCATGTACGCCCCGGAAAATCGCGAGCGCCTGATTGAGGTCATGTTCGATGAGTTGAACAAGTTCGTCGAGGAAGGCGTCACCGAGGAGGAACTGGACACCGGGCGCCGCGGCTACCTGCAGCAAATCAACGTGCAGCTGGCTGACGACGGACGCCTCAACAGCATGCTCAACGGCAACCTGTTTCTGGGTAGAGACGTGTTCCACCAGGCCCGCTACGAGGAACGTATTCAGGCACTGACCGCCGATGACGTGAATGCGGCGTTGCGCCGTCATTTTGATCCGGCCCAGATCAGTACCGCGGTTGCCGGTGACTTCGCGGATAGCGAGGAAGGGTAGAAGGAAAGGTCAGAGGGCCTTGTGCATCAGGCCGACGGTTTGTCGACCGCCTTGACAGGCGGCCGATGCCCTGCAGTGCTCGATCCAGGCGGGGTCCGCCGAACTCGCTCCACGCCCTAAAGGGCGCTCCGCTCAAACAGGCGGCGGCCCTTTTTCCGCCTGGCCCTGCGCGCTTCGGCTGCACCTAACGGCCTGATGCACAAGGCCCTCTGACCGGTTACAGCCCACAAGCCTGACTCAGTCTCAATCGTGTTGAGGCAGCGAGTTAGTCGGTGGCGGATTCTCGGGCGCGGCGGCGGCATTCTTCGTCGCCGATGTCCGGGCGCTCGCCGGTTGAGGTGATGCAGCTGCAGCGGCCGGTTTCGGGAGATTCGGCGCAGTAGATGCGTTCCGGCTCATGCGAGCGCATGAACTCTGGCAGCCGGATCTCGGGCAAGCCATTCTCATCCTCTCCCCAGCCGGCCGGCATGGGCCGGTCCAGGGCCAGCCAGGCGCCCGCCCCCGCTGCCAGCAATACCAGCAGCGTGACGAACAGCGGGCGTTTCCAGAATGGGCGGTTGTCGATCATGGGGCTATGGTAGCCCGCGTCGATGGATTATGCATGGGCCCCGGCCGCGTTGGGCCGGGCTACGGTTTTTGCACAAAAGGGAAAAGGCCTAGACCAGGATGCGGCGGCTTTTCAGGTAGTCGAGCAAGGTGTCGACGCATTCTTCGATGGACAGGGTCTCGGTATCCAGGGTGACTTCGGGCTTTTCCGGGGCTTCGTAGGGCGAGTCGATGCCGGTGAAGTTGCGGATGGCGCCGGCGCGGGCGCGGGCATAAAGGCCCTTGGGATCGCGGCTTTCGCAGGTTGCGAGGCTGGCCTGGACGTGGATTTCGACGAACTCGCCGGACTCCATCAGTTCACGGACCATGGCCCGGTCAGCGCGAAACGGCGAGATGAAGGCGCTCAACACCACCAGGCCGGCATCGGCCATCAGCTTGGCTACCTCGCCGATGCGGCGGATGTTCTCGACCCGGTCTTCATCGGTGAAACCCAGGTCACGGTTCAGGCCGTGGCGGACGTTGTCGCCGTCGAGCAGGTAGGAATGGTAACCGCGCTGGAACAAGGCCATTTCCAGTGCGTTGGCAACCGACGACTTGCCGGCGCCCGACAAGCCGGTAAACCAGAGCACGGCCGGGCGCTGCGATTTCTGACCGGCGCGCTGGCTCTTGGCAATGCGATGCTCGTGCCAGACCACGTTTTTCGACTTGTCGGCCAGGCTGTCGGTCACCGGGCGCACCACCATGCCGGCACCCACGGTTAGGTTGCTGATCCGATCGATAACCACGAACGCGCCGGTGGCCGGATTGCGCTGATAGCTGTCGAACGCCGCCGGCGCGCTCAGGCGCCAGCGCACCAGGGCGATTTCGTTGAGCGATAGCTCATCGACATGCTGGTGTTCCAGCGTGTTGACATCAATCCGGTGGTGAATCAGTTCAGGGGTGGCAGACACTGTCCGCACGCCCAGCTTGATGTCGTACTGGCGCCCAGGCAGCAAAGGCTGATCCGCCATCCAGACCACGCGCGCGTCCAGCGCTTCGGCCACCCGCGGGCGCTGCTCCGACCGGACCAGCATATCGCCTCGGCTGATATCGATTTCGTCTTTCAGGGTCAGGGTGACCGCTTCACCCGAGTGCGCCTGTTCACGCTCGCCGTCGAAGCAGACGATGCTGGCCACCTCGCTCTGGCGCCCGGACGGCATCACCATGATGCGCTCGCCGCGCTTAATCTGACCGCCGGCCACGGTGCCGGCGAAGCCGCGAAATTCAGAGCTGTGGCGATTGACATACTGGACCGGGAAGCGGAACTCGCCCTGACTATTGGCCTGCCGGCTGGGCAGGCTTTCGAGCAGGTTCAGCAGCGGCTTGCCGTCGAACCAGCTCAGGTTGGCAGACGGCTCAAGCACGTTGTCGCCGTTCAGTGCAACCACCGGCAGGCAGTGGACGGCCTTGAAGTCAAGCTTGTCGGCAAAGCGCTGGTAGTCGCTGGCAATCTCCTCGAAGCGCTTTTGATCGTAGTCGACCAGGTCCATCTTGTTGATCGCCACAATCACCTGCTCGATCCCCAGCAGCGAGACAATAAAGCTGTGCCGGCGAGTCTGGGTCTGCAAACCCTTGCGCGCGTCGACCAGGATGACTGCAGCATCGGCGGTAGAGGCACCCGTGGCCATGTTACGGGTGTACTGCTCATGTCCGGGCGTATCGGCAATGATGAACTTGCGCGACGGCGTGGAAAAATAGCGATAGGCCACATCGATGGTAATGCCCTGCTCGCGCTCCGACTGCAGGCCATCCACCAGCAAGGCCAGATCAGCCGTCTCGCCCTGGGTACCCCATTTGCGCGAATCACGCTGTACCGCCGAGAGCTGGTCTTCATAGACCTGGCGCGAATCAAACAGCAAACGCCCAATCAGCGTTGACTTGCCGTCATCCACGGAACCGCAGGTGATAAAGCGGAGCAGGTCTTTCTCGGCATGTTGTTTGAGCAGGGTTTCGATAGACATATCAAAAATATCCTTGGCGCTTCTTCTCTTCCATCGAGGCGCCGGCATCCTGGTCGATGGCGCGACCCTGGCGCTCGGAGTTTTTCACCTGAATGGTTTCTTCGATCACTTCCAAAAGCGTGGTCGCGCTGGACTCGACCGCGCCGGTCAGGGGCCAGCAGCCCAGGGTACGGAAACGGATCATGCGCGGCTCGGGCTGTTCGCCCGCGCCCAGGGGAATGCGGTCGTCGTCGACCATCAGCAGCATGCCATCGCGTTCGACCACCGGCCGCTCGGCGGCGAAGTACAGCGGCACCATGGGGATGTCTTCCTGGTAGATGTACTGCCAGATATCCAGTTCGGTCCAGTTCGACAGCGGAAAGACGCGGATGGATTCGCCCTTGTGGACGCGGCCGTTGTACAGGTTCCACAGCTCGGGGCGCTGGTTCTTCGGATCCCAGGCGTGGTTGCGGTCGCGGAATGAAAACACGCGTTCCTTGGCCCGCGAGCGCTCCTCGTCTCGGCGCGCGCCGCCGAAGGCGGCGTCAAAACCGTACTTGTCCAGGGCCTGTTTCAAGGCCTGGGTTTTCATGATGTCGGTGTGGACCTTGGAGCCGTGGCTGAATGGCCCCACGCCCTGATTGACACCATCCTGGTTGATATGGATCAGCAGCTCCATGCCGGCCTCAGCCGCCACCCGGTCGCGAAACTCGTACATGGCCTTGAACTTCCACGTGGTATCGACATGCAGCAGCGGAAACGGCGGCGGCGCTGGGTAGAAGGCCTTGCGCGCCAGGTGCAGCATGACCGAGGAGTCCTTGCCGACCGAGTAAAGCATCACCGGACGAGTGAACTCGGCTGCGACCTCGCGCATGATGTGGATGGACTCGGCTTCGAGCATGGCCAGGTGGCTCATGTCGTGAGCCTTGCTCGCGGCTTGTGAAACGCTCATTCGTTGCCCCTTCTTTCGGGAGATTTTCAAGACTAAGTCAGACCGGGCCCGGCGTTAGAACCGGGCGGTTCAAGCTTATTCATAGTGTTCGATTCAGTCGCGCGAACCGGGTTTGAACCAGGCCGGGTCGGGTTCGGCACAAACGATGAAGTGCGGATTGAGGATGGACTCGCGCGCGTTGTAGGTCAGCTCTTCACCGGTCTCGGCATCAAGCACGTGCCCGCCGGCCTCAACGACCACGGCGTGAGCTGCCGCGGTATCCCATTCACTGGTTGGCCCCAGGCGCGGGTAGACATCGGCGCTGCCGTCAGCGACCAGGCACAGCTTCAGCGATGAACCCATGGCCAGCATTTCGGCATCGCCCAGCGCATCAAGAAAGGCGTCGACGGCGGCCGTGTTGTGCGAGCGACTGCCGACCACCCGCCAGGGCCGATCATGGATTTTTTCGGCGACGTGAATCTGCTCGACCACCTTGCCGCCATGCTGGCGCCAGGCACCTTCGTGGCGGGCAGCAAAATACCAGCGCTGCAGTGCCGGCGCGTACACCACGCCCAGAATCGGCTTGTTGTCGCGAATCAGGGCCACGTTGACGGTGAACTCGTCGTTGCGCTTGAGAAACTCCTTGGTGCCGTCGAGCGGGTCAACCACCCAGCACTGCTGCCAGTGTTTGCGCTCTGACCAGGCGGCCTGCTTGGACTCTTCGGACAAAATGGGAATCTCGGGTGCAATCTCGCGCAGCCGGGCAACCAGCATGTTGTTGGCGGCCACGTCGGCAGCGGTCAAGGGGCTGTCGTCAGCCTTGGTCTCGGTATCGAAACGGCTGGGATCGGCGTAGATCTCGAGTATTTTTGCACCGGCTTCGGCGACGGCCTTCTTTACCTGTTCCAGCGTCCTGCTCAAATCCATTATCCTGACTTCTCCATCCAAGGGTAACCTCTCATTGTAACCGGTTAGCGGCCCGGGGCCTCACCCCACAGGTACTTGTGTAGCTGGACCTGCAGGCGCGCCGGGACGCGGGCTTGAAGTATCCACTCGGCCAGCGTCTCGGGCTTCAGTTCGTTCCAGACCGGTGAAAACAGCACCTGCCAGCGATCCAGACGCCGCGCCTCGAGTTCCGACACTGCCCAATCGAAATCGGCCCGGTCGGCGATCACGATCTTGATCTGGTCCGGCTGCTGAAGATGGTCCAGGTTGGCCCACAGGTTGCGTTCCATCTCGGCCGAGCCCGGCGCCTTGAAGTCAACCACCTTGATCACGCGCGGATCGACCTCGGCGACCGAAATGGCGCCGCTGGTTTCCAGCGATACGGTGAAGCCTTCGTCGCAAAGACGCTCCAGCAGCCCCAGGCAGCGCTTCTGCGCCAGCGGTTCACCACCGGTAACGCAAACCCGCTCCGGCCCCAGACGGCGCACCTCGTCGACAATCCGGTCAAACTCCCACCACTGGCCGCCATGAAAGGAGTACGGCGTATCACACCAGCGACAGCGCAGCGGACACCCCGTCAGGCGTACAAACACCGTCGGCCAACCCACCAGGTCCGACTCGCCCTGAATGGAAGCAAAAATCTCAGTGATTTTCAGACGGTCGTCAGACATGCACACTTACCCGGAAAAAAGAAAAAGCGACGAACTGCCGTCTTCCCTCTCCCCACTTTCCGAAGCGCCGAAGCGCTTCAGAAGTGTCCCGCCAACCGCATATCCCGCAGTCGTCCCTCGGCCAGGCGAGCCAGGGTCGTATTCGGATGCTGGGCCCTGACCTGCTCGAGCGCGGCCCGTGCCTCGCTCCACTGGCGAAGCTCGAAGTGGCTGAAGCCGATCTTCAACAGGGCATCGCCTTCCTTGTTGCTGCCCGGATAGCGATCCAGTAGCTGGTTGAACAGCCGCAGCGCGGTAGCGAAGTCGCGGGTGACGTAGTAGGTCTCGGCCAGCCAGTACTGCGCATTCGGCGCATAGGCCGAGTCAGGATACTGGTCGAGAAACGCCGAAAACGCCTCGGCGGCGTCGGCATATCGGGTTTCGCGCAGGGCTCGGAAAGCGCGATCATAGGCTGCCTGCTCTTCGGCCGTGGGCGTGCCCAGATCGCGCGGGCCACCAGCAGCCGGTGCCGGCAAAGTAGTCACTTCAAAATCGGCCTCGATCGGCGCGCGGACCTCAGGCACATCAGCACGGGGGGCGTCGGCCACCGGTGGAATAGGCCTGACCTCCTCGACCAATTCGCGGGTTTCAGCAACTGCCGCCGGCGCAGCGCTGGCTGCAGCACTGTCGCGCGCCAGCTGCTGCAAGCGCTGATCCAGGTCAAGGTACTGGTCGCGCTGGCGACGACGCAGGTTTTCAATTTCGCGGGCCTGGCTTTCCACCATGCCGCGCAGTTCGCGGATTTCTTCCAGCAGCTCCTGCACCCGCACCACCAGCATGGCGTCGCCGCCATCCTGGGCCGGAGCAGAAAACGACATGGCGGCCAACATTAGTGCCGCCATGCCGGGCAGAAGCAATCGGTGGTTTGCGAGTCCAGCCATATCAGCGCGCGGTGTAGACAATCTCCGTGCGTCGGTTGCGCTGCCAGCAATCTTCGTTGCTTTCGCGACAAACCGGGCGCTCCTCGCCGTAGCTCACCACCTCGATCTGGCGCGAGGGCACGTTGGAGGCACGCATGATTTCGTAGACTGACGTACCACGACGCTCGCCCAGCCCCAAGTTGTACTCGCGCGAACCGCGCTCGTCGGTATGCCCTTCGAGAATGACTCGCGCCGTCGGGTTGGCCCGCAGGTAGGCGGCATGGGCATCGACGATCGGACGGAACTGCGCGCGCACATTGGAGCGATCAAATTCAAAATAGATCACGCGCTGGCTCAGCAGGCTGTCCGGGTTGTCCAGGTTGCGCGCGTCGGTAAAGTCACGCGGGTCCAGACGGTCGGTTTCAACCGGACGCTCTGGTGCCGGCGGCGGGGTCGGCTCCGGCGGGGCCGGTTCCGGGGTCACTTCCCTTGCGCAGGCGGCAACCAGGGCAGCCATCATCACAAGGGCAGCAAAACGCATTACAGTTTTCATGAAACCTCCACGATTTCACAATGGTTATTAAGGGGCATCTATCGAATTATTGGCGACCAGGCCGGCTCCCGTACATCGCCTTCACTAACCACGAGTCGCTGCCTAACCCGGCCATCCGCGGAAACGGCGGCCAAGACGCCGCGTCCCTCCTGGCGTGCAGCATAAAGCACCATGCTGCCATTCGGCGCGAAACTGGGCGACTCGTCCAGCCGGCCGTCAGATAATACACGCAAACGCTCCGTTTCGCGATCATGGATTGCAATGCGGAAGTCGTTATCGCCGTCGCTGTAGACCACAGCAAGGAACCGATCCTGGTTGGCCAGCGTGGGACGGGCGTTGTAACGCCCCTCGTTCGTGATCCGCGTCACATTGTCGCCCCTGCGATCCATACGATAGATTTGCGGTCGCCCGGCTCGGTCCGAGGTGAAATATATATGGCGTCCATCGTGCGACCAGGCCGCCTCGGTATTGATTGACCAGTGATGGGTCAACTGGCGCGGCCGGGCTTCGCCGTCGACATCAATCACCCAGATATCCGGGCTGCCGCCGCGCGATAGACTGACAGCCAATTCACGGCCCTCCTGCGACCAGGCCGGCGCACCGTTGATGCCGCGCTCTGAGCTGACCGTGCGCATCTGGCCGGTAAACAAATCCTGGACGATGATATTGGAGCGCCCGGTGGCGAAAGACACGTAGGCCAGGCGGCGGCCGTCCGGCGACCAGGCCGGCGACAGGATCGGCTGGGTGTTGCGCACGATGGTCTGCGGGTTGTGACCATCGGCATCGGCCACCACCAACTCGAAGACTTCCTCGCCGGTGCCGGTTCCGGTCACGACCACGTAGGCGATTCGGGTCGCAAAGGCACCGGGAATGCCGATCAGCGCCTCGTAGACGGCATCGCTGACCCGGTGGGCAGCGAAGCGCAGGTCGCCCGGCGCGACCGGCAGGGCCTGGGACAACAGAATGCGGCCGGTGTGCACATCGAGCAGGTGGTATTCGATTTCCTGGCCCCAGCCCTCTTCATCGTCGGTGACGCGGCCGATCACCACGTGATCGACGCGCAGCAGGCGCCAGGTACCAAAGCGCACTTCCGGCGGCCGCGTCGGCCGATCAATCATGTCGCGCTCGGCCATCGGATCGAACAAGCCCGAGCGGCGCAGGTTGGCACTGATGATCTCGGCCACGCCGGTGGCTGGCTCGGGCGCGGACGAGTCCCAGGCAAACGGCACCACGGCGATCGGCATGGCCCCTTCAACGCCGTCGACGATTTCGATGCGAAGCTGGGACCAGGCGGAGGCCGGCAGCAAGGCCAGCACAAAGCCCAGCAGGATCAGGCGCCGGGCCACGCGCTTACCCGTCGAAGCGGAAGTCGAAATCAATTTCTCTGGCAAATACATCCTCATAACCTCGGTAGGGAAGTTCGCCGACCCGCATCACGGCCGAAACGATGGAACGGCGGGTCGCTTCGTCGGCGTTGCAGGGTCGGACAATTTCGGCGGCGATTATTTCCCCGCCCGGAATCTGGACCACGCGCACCCGGCACATTACGCCGGGGCGGGTGGTCGGCGGCCGGTTCCAGTTGCGCCGGACCAGTTCGCGGATGGTGCTAATGTATTCTTCGCGCAGGGTTGCGCGGCGCCCCTCTTCGGCTGCCTGCTCGGCGGCCAAGCGCAAGCGTTCAGCCTCTTCACGGGCTCGGCGCTCGGCCTCGTCTGCAGCGCGACGCTCGGCCAGTTCCGCCATGCGGCGTTCTTCTTCCTCGCGGCGGCGCTGCGCTTCCTCGCGCTGGCGGCGCAGCTCCTCGAGTTCCCGCTGCCGCTCTTGTTCGGCCTCGCGGCGCTCCTGTTCAATTCTCTGGCGTTCTTCGTCGCGCCGGCGCTGGCGCTCCAGCTCGGCCTGGCGCTGAGCCTCGGCCTCACGTCGTTCCTGTTCCGCGCGGCGTTCGGCCAGTTCACGCTCCCGCCGCTCTATCTCGCGCTGACGTTCGATTTC
>SKKV01000225.1 GCA_007123575.1 Wenzhouxiangella sp. | reverse complement strand
GGCCGCCGTGTGGGAATATCGCTCCAGCGAACACTACAGCGAAGCCGAGCGGGTAGCGCTGGACTACGCCCTGGCGGCCGGCGCTGTGCCGAACGAGGTCGACGAGCCGCTGATGGAACGCTTGCGCGCGCACTGGACCGACGAGCAGATCGTTGAACTGCTGGCCGCGATCTGCCTGTACGGCTTCCTCAACCGCTGGAACGATTCCATGGCCACCGATCTTGAGGAAGCCCCGCGCGAGCTGGGCGACAAACTGCTATCCCAGGGCGGCTGGGATGGCGGCCGTCACGTTTCGGACCAGGATTGACAGGGGTTTACCCAGCCCTCTCGCAATCAGGTCCTGCGCTGCCCTTGTTCCAGGGGCTGGAGCTTTTTCCAGATCGCATCGGCTTCGCTGGAAAGCTCAGCGAAACCCTTGATATCACCATTTCGCTGGGCTTGTTGTGCCTGCGCCAGCTTGGCGTCGTACTGCTTGCGTAATTTCTTGGCCGGATCGGACTTCAGAAAACCAAACATCGAGCGCATCCTTGGAAATCAATCAACCTTTAGTTTGTGGCACAGCGCGGCTACTGGCCGTGATGACTGAACGAAGATCACAAAAAAAAAGCCCTTGCTCAAGAATATTCAGCTCAATCTGACACGTTGAATCGATCCTGGAAGATGATGCTTTCCACGTTAGCGGCTCTCAAATTGTCGAAGACCAGGGAGTTGGTGCCAATGCACGTGTAATTGCGCAGGTTGATTTCAACAGAACTGAAGTCAACGTCTCCGAAATGCGACAAATCGATGATCATGTCGCCTTTATCATCGGGCAACTCGATATAGTTGTCGTTCGGGAATATGACATTCAGGTGGTAGCCCCCGATGATGTCTTTGCCGTAGTAGATTCGGCTACCAATCTCCTCCCCGTCTTGATCGTACAAATAGATTCGGATCATGGGCAAATTGTAGTAACTACCTGAAAACTCGAATTCCAAATAAGCTTTCAGCCTGGCCTCAAGTGCGTTCCCCGAAAGCTCAAACTGCCGCGCTATATGCTGGGTGCGGCATTGAGAAACAGTGTTACCAACAACGCTGGTTCTTATGGCGGCGCCTTCTATGTACTCTCCCGCGATTTCCTCGTAAGTGAATTCCGGGTTCCTGGGATCCAGGAATGGCTCCCATTGGCTCAAGCTCCCGGGACTGACTGGGTCTACCGAAAAGAAACCCAGTGCAGTGGCGCCCTCGGGCGACACAGCCTGCCCAGCCTCAACCGGTGAAATCTGTAGTACGGCAAAGACGAGACTCAGCACCAGGCTGCCAGCCAATATTGGTTTCGATCCTGATCGCTGCACGATGGGTTGTCTCCTTTTCAAGGGTTGTCATGACCTGTAGCCGCGCATCTATTACGCTGACAAAATCGCCACAATGCGCCAAGTCATCCACCTGTCGACCGGGCTGCGCGACTGTCGACCGTCGTGTAGACTTTGAGTCAATCTCGTCAAGAGGCAGCATTAAATGAGTCAGGACTGGCTTCGAGCAGGAGTCCTGAGCGGCTTCGTGTGCTGGTTGACAGTTTTTCCGCTTAGCGGTCAGGCTGGCGACATGCTGTGGTTTCTGGTGCCACACGCGGTCGGGCTGCTGCTTCTGGCCGCCACGCTTGATCATCGCGGGTTTCACATGGCGCGCCGGATCGGCGCAGTCGGCTGCGTAATTGTCGGGATCGTTTTCGTGCCGATGGCTGATTCGGCAGCGTCGGCCATGCTGGTGCTACTCGGACTGCTGTCCGCACCGGTATCGATCCAGATGGGGGTACTGCTGCGAGCCGCCCGCTCTCGCACCTTGACCGCCGCCGTAGGATTGGCCGGGGGGAATATCCTGGCCGTGCTAATCGCGTTCAGCACACTGGGTAGCGAGCTTGTTTACCCCTTACTGTCACTAAGCCTCTTTTTGGCCTTGACACTGCCGGGCGCGGGTTTGCGCAGAACCGCTGGAGCGATAACGATATTACGCGTTTTCCTGCCTTTCATCTTCGGCTTCCAGATGGTCAGCGGGCTGATGTACGGCAGCCTGATGCCCGCCTATGCCATCCAGGCCACCTGGCCGGGCCTTGAGTTGTTTGCCTATGTCGCTGGCACCATGGGTGCCGTCTGGCTGTTTCGGCAAAGCCAGGGCCTTACTCTGTTAATCGGCGTGGTCAGCGCTCTTTCTGGATTCGCGCTGTGGCTGATCCTGGCCGAACCCCTCAGCATCTATCTGGCCATGATGCTGATGCTGGTGGCTGCGGGGGTGATTGATTTGTTCCTGCTAGCGCTGATCGTGTCCCTGCCCGGACAAATACGGGCCTACGGCTACGGATTTGGGGTTCTCTGTGCCGGTATCGTCGCAGGTCGCTTGCTAGGCCTCCTGTTGGGCGATAACGCCGGAATGATCGGCTTTTCCGGTTTGATCCTGCTCAATATCGCTGTGATTTGCCTGTTTCTGCCCTGGTCTAGCCTGTCAACCCGCAGCCCGTCCCGGCGACAGGCGTACTCGCCCGAGGGGATGGTTGAGCGTTCCGATCGATTGGATCCGGAAGTAAGCGCTCGGCTGTCGGGTCGTGAGCAGCGAGTCCTCGAGCTGGCCCTGAACGACATGACTTACCGGCAGATCGGAGAAGCCATGGAGATATCGGAGTCGTCGGTGAAAACCTACATGCAGCGCATCTTTCGCAAGACCGGGTTGGTAAGGCGGCATCAGCTGGACCAGCTCCTTGTGCCGCAACCAAGCGATCCTGATTGATCCTGGCAGCAGTCGAAAAGCGACTCTGCCTCAAGACTTTGTGCGCCATTTTCATCAAGTGACCGTACCCACCGGGTCACTGTTTACCGGACTCAAGCGCAAGCAACCATCGTTTGCGATCCAGACCACCGGCATAGCCGGTCAACTGGCCGCTGCTGCCCGTGACTCGGTGGCAGGGAACGACGAT
>SKKV01000064.1 GCA_007123575.1 Wenzhouxiangella sp. | reverse complement strand
CGAAGCCAGCCGCGGCCGCGCGCCAGGTAAGAAAACCAAAGCAGCCCGATGCCAACGGAAAAAATCACCAGCGGAAACGGCAAGGCAGCCGCCGCACCAATGCGGCCGATGGCATTCATCACGAACAGCACATAGACAAACTGCACGATCACGAACGCCAACGACACCAGAAATGCGTGAACCGCCCAGGCCCGGCGAAGGACCAGGCCGATGGCCCCGGCCAGCCCGGCGAAAACGGCCGCTCCATAGATCACGAACAGCCAGGTCGGGCGAGCCAGGAACAACTCACGCTCGGCTTCGCTCATCGCCGCCAGAGTCTCGTCGCTGGTCAGCGGGTCCATCACAAAGGCCAGCACGCCGAACAGCATCCACAGCAAGGCGACTACCGCAACTGCCCAATACCAGCGCGGCACCACCTCAGGGCTCCGGCTTGACGAATTTCAGCGTCATCCGATGCGACTCACCGATGACCTCGTGCCGGGCGCGCTGCTCATCCGGATCACCATTCTCATGCACCATCAGGGTCGGTGGCAGCCGCCAGACCACCTTGTCGACCGTGGGCTGATCATCCGGATTTTCATTGATCGCACTTTCACCCGAAAACTCGAAACCCGCTGCCTCGGCCTGGGCAATGACGAAAGATTTTTTCAGGTAACCATGCGCACCGCTGGCCCAGTCATCCGGCATATCTTCGCGCGCCTCGTGCTGCACCACCCCCAGCACACCGCCGGGCTTGAGAACCGCGTAGGCATCGGAAAAGGCCTGGTCGAGAAAATCGTCCACACCCTCATTCTGGAAGCGGGCCAGGTTTTGCAGCACGCGAATGAACAACACCGCATCGGCTTGCCCCCGCATGTCTTCGGGAAGCTCTCCCAGCCAAAATGCCCCTACTGATGCACAGTCACCAGCGCACATCGCCTGGGCATTTTCAGCAAAGGTGTCCGGCCAGGCTGGCAGGTTTTCCAGAAACTCCTCGCTGGCCCAGGGAAACTGCTGGAACAGAGAAACCGGGTAATTGGCCGCAATCAGCTTACCCTCTTCCCCCAGATAGGGCAGGAGAATTCGCGTGTACCAGCCACCCCCTGGCAAGGCTTCAACCACGGTCATGCCGGGCTCAATGCCGAAAAAATTCAGGGTTTCGTAGGGGTTGCGAAAACGGAAGCGCGCCTGGACTTCCTCCGACTGCTGCTCCAGCACCCGGGCCAGGCGGTTCTCCTCCGGCTCGGGCTCGGGCTCCGACGCAACCGGCTCGGGGGCTTGTTCTTGCGCCGTCTCGTCAGGCGCTTCTGTAACCTCGGCCGGCTGGTCAGCCGGTTGACACCCCACCAACAACACCAGGAACAACATAAATAGAACGTGTTTCATCTCCAGACCCTCCATCAGATCGATCTCCATTATCGACATCGAGCCAGCTGTCGGCAAGTGAAGCGCCCGCGGTCAGGCACAAGGGCTCACGCTTCCATCAGCCGCGCGAGCTAGGGGGGCGTACCCAGTCGAACTGCGAACTTCGGCTACTACTGGAATCGCGGAAATTGTGTGCGTATACTTCAAACGAGCGCATTGGTGAATGCGCTATCGTTTCAAGGATCTGAGTGAGAGAAAGGCAATTTGCAAAGGCCAGCCAGAGGTAAGTTGCAATGTCTACACAACTGTTACGATCAGGCGCTCGGGGGAAAGCTGTTTCGGAGCTACAAGGCCTTCTAAACCAGCAGCTGCAACCCTCGCCGGGGCTGACAACTGATGGAATGTTCGGCCCGAAGACTCGCCGGAGTGTGCTGGACTTTCAACGGTCCCGGTGGCTGGTTGAGGACGCCTGTGTCGGACCGGCTACCTGGGCGGCGCTAAAGGAGACGGAGAAGTATCGGATTCACCACCGCGTCACCCTGGTTCCTCAGAAAGATAACTCTGCCTGCTGGCTCGCATCCGCCTCCATGATTTTGAATAGGAGCCTCTCAAGGGCTGATGCCCCCTCGGAACTGATCGGTGAAGGCGGCGGGTTGTTGAACGACAGCGCATTAAATGACGCTCAGAATACGCAAGCGTTTGCTCGGCACTTCAATCTACGCATGCATTACCCGCAGTCATGGACCGTATCAGGTCTGGCTAGTGTGCTGCGAAAAGGGCCAGTGGCGACGCATATACTTTGGAATGTCTCTGGCTATGTCAGCGGAGCAGGGAGTTCGGGCCATTTCGCCGTCATTGCCGGACTGCGCGGTGACGGCACCGCAATCGGCACTACGCTGCGAATCTACGATCCCTGGCCACCCAACACGGGCAGAATCGCCTCATTTGGTTACCACCGACTGATGCATGGCACACCCGCACTGACTTACCAGCTTTTTCATCGCTAAGCGACCCTGTTTAACGGGCTTGGAAACTGGCCTGCATCATTCATTACATTGGCTCATCGGTAGGTTCATCCAGCGTCGCTTGAGGCGCTACTCCACTGCCTAACATTATCGCGTAGTGCTTCTAGGCCATCATGGCCAACAGGGTAAAGCCGGCGAAAATGACAATCAGCGCGATAAAGCGGCGCGGGGTGAGTTCGGGGTCATGACCGGGAATAAGCATAAGATTGGTCTCCTTTTCTCCATACAAAAACTAAGTTGCTGATCAATACCGGTTGCGAATTGCAACCTTGATTGACAGCTTAGTTCGAAAAGTTGCAACTTGCAACCTATTTCGTCACAATCAACACATGAGCCGAACCAACGTATTCCAGACCAACTGTCCCATTGCCCGCGTCACCGCCGTGATCGGCGAGGCCTGGACCCTGATGGTGCTGCGCGAGGCCTTTCTGGGCACCCGACACTTCAACGACTTCGAGCGCCAGCTGGGCATTGCCCGCAACATCCTGTCCGATCGTTTGAAGAAACTGGTGGAAGCCGGCCTGATGCAGCGCCAGCCATCGGCAACCGACAAACGCGCCGTGGAATATCGCCTGACTGAACCCGG
>SKKV01000092.1 GCA_007123575.1 Wenzhouxiangella sp. | reverse complement strand
CCTGGCGCGAACTGCTGCGCCAGCGCGGCAATCGCCAGGTCATCATGCTCGGCTATTCCGACAGCAACAAGGACGGTGGCATGGTTGCCTCGCGCTGGTCGCTGCAGGATGCCCAGCGCAAGCTGGTCGGCCTGTTTGCCGAGCAGGGGGTGGGGGTGAGCTTTTTTCATGGCCGCGGCGGCACGGTTGGCCGCGGCGGCGGCAAGACTCACCGGGCCGTGATGGCCGCACCCGCAGGCGCGGTCGCCGGCCACCTGCGCCTGACCGAGCAGGGCGAAGTGATCCACCGCAAATACGCGCTAAGGGCGATTGCCGTGCGCAACCTGGAGCAAACGGCCGGTGCGGTGCTGATGGCCACCCTCGGCCAGCCGGGAGAGCGCTCTTCGCGCACTGACTGGCACAAGGCCATGGCCCGCCTGGCCGGTTTCTCGCGTCAGGCCTATCGCGACATGGTCTACGGCGACGACAGCTTTTCGGAATATTTCCAGCAGGCCACGCCGATTGATGTAATCCAGCGCATGCGGATTGGCTCGCGGCCGGCCTCTCGGGCGAAGAAGACCGGCATCGACGGCCTGCGCGCCATTCCCTGGGTGTTTGCCTGGGGCCAGTCACGTCACGCCCTGCCAGGCTGGTTCGGCCTGGGTTCGGGCCTGGAAAAGCTGGCCAGTGAAATCGGTGAGGACAGGCTCGCCGAAATGGCGCGAGACTGGTTGTTCTTGTCCAACCTGCTCGAAGATGCCGAAATGGCCATGGCCAAGTCCGACATGAGCATCGCCCATCGCTACGCTGCCCTGGCTGGCGAGCTCGGCCGGCGCTACTTCCCGCAGATTCATCGCGAGTTCAAGCGCACCGAGGAATGGATCTGTCGCCTCAAAGGCCAGGACAACCTTCTCGAACGCGATCCCACCCTGCGGCGCTCGATTCTGCTGCGTAACCCCTATGTCGACCCGATGAGCTTTACCCAGGTCGACCTGCTCGCCCGCTGGCGCGACGGCAATCGCGAGGATGAGGGCCTGGAACAGGCCTTGATCGCCACCGTCCATGGCATTGCCCAGGGGCTGCAGAACACTGGCTGATTTGTTCGGCGCGCTTCAGTTGTTTGAGGGAAATCCGCGCATGCCCGGCACCAGGATGGGCGGCAACACGATAGCGTAAGCCAGGTAGCCCAGGGCCATCGCACGGAGCGGGACATCGAGGTCGAACAGTAGGCCCAGGCCGACGGGTCCCAACGCGGTGCTGATGACCATCAGCGCGGCATAAACGCCGCGAATCATGCCCAGCTGCGCGGTGCCAAACAATTCCACCCAGACCGCACCGCTGATCACGCCATTGAGGCCGGCAGTCATGCCCAGACCGGCGAACAGCAGCCACAGGGCAAAGTCCGGCGGTGTGATGGATAGCGACAGTAGACCAAGTCCGGCCGGCAACAGGGAGAATCGAAGCAGAGCACGAGCGCTGAAACGATCGATCAGTCGTCCGCCAGCAAAGGCAAACACGCCCTGGATGGCGGCAAACAGAACGAAACCGGAAGCCACGTCAGTCAGCGCCCAGTCCAGCTTTTCAGCGAGCGTACCCTGATGAAGAAATACTGCCGTGACGACGACAGGTGGCACCAGCACCACGCCCAGGACGCGCAGGAAACCGCCGTGGCGCATCAACCGGCCGCGCTTGAGTAAGGGTTGTGTCGACGCCCGGTCCGCGGCTGGGGCTTTCGGATGCTGAAGCGGTCGAGCCAGCAGCCATAGCATCGGCAGGGCGAGCACCAGTGCAAAGCCGGCTGCCAGCGTCCAGACGCCGCGCCAGTCCAGCCAGCCCATGGCCAGCGCCACGCCGAGCGGGAACAGCGCTTCGCCGAAAATGAAACCATAGGTCGCCATGGCCACCGCGCGTCCGCGTCGGCGCAGCGCATAACGTGCGGCTGCCACCACGGCCAGGTGGCCGGCTAGTCCTTGCCCGGATAGCCGAATCAGGAACAGCCCCATGACCAGCCAGCCGATATTTGCCGCCGTCGCGATCAGCCCTGCACCGATAGCCAGACCGAGCATGGCGATAGCGATGGCCCGGCGCATGGCCAGATGATCGGCGATGGCGCCGAGCCAGAACATCAGCAGCCCGCTGGCCAGCGTGGCAGCTCCGTAGAGCAGACCCAGTGCCGACTCACCCAGGCCGAATTCAAGCCGAAACTCAGCGCCGAACAGACCAATGAAAAAGGTTTGGCCCAGGCTGGAGCAAAGGGCGGCAGCGAGAGCAAAGCGACCGGCCGGAGGTACGCCGCCAGGGCGATGTATTTCAGTCAAATCAGGACCCTTGCGTAGCGCCATGAATCGGTTGGATGATCGTCGGCAATCCCTTCGCCACTATGTGTCTTTGCGTTGATTGGCGTTGCCAAGATGTCGATCGGCAGATTGGTTCGGTGAGCGCTGAAAGTATCATGCCTTGGGTGGATCTCGACACCTTGGTGCCGGGCACATCGCTGCTTTTGCCGCCGCGCGATGTTGTAATGTAGCCTTCGAACTTCAAGCAGGGTGTTTCCCATGCCGCCTTTCCCTGAACTTTCCGCCGCCGCCGGTGCAGTCAACGATGCCGTCTACTCCGGCATGAGCCGGCGCCCACGCTCGGGCCAGCCGCCGGTGCCGCTGCATGTAGGTGATACCTGGATGGAGCCGGCCGCCGGCTGCCGCATGCAGGATCTGACGGTCGAGGCCCACCCCGGCATGCACCGCTACTCGGCCGTACCCGGGCTGCCGGCCTTGAGGGCCCGCATCGCCGAGTTCCACGGCCAGCGCACCGGTATCACCACCGATGCCGAGCAGGTGATCGTCACCGCGGGCGCGACCGCCGGGCTGGCCGCTGCCGTGGCCGCACTGGTCTCGCCGGGAGATGAAGTGCTGCTGGTTGCCCCGTACTGGCCGCTGATCGGCGGCAGCCTGCGCGCATTCGGTGCAAGGCCTGTTGATGTGCCGATGATGACCCAGGTTGGCAGCGCAGACGAGGCCGT
>SKKV01000053.1 GCA_007123575.1 Wenzhouxiangella sp. | reverse complement strand
TAGCTGAACAAGCGCCAGCCGACCCAGATCAGGCAGAAAACGATCAGAAAGACCAGGCCGGACCGGGCCAGCATCAGCAGGCCCCTGCCGGGACGGTGTTGCTCTGGCATCTGCTCGCCCGTGACCAGTTTCAGGCTGAGCCACGCCAACAGGGGCGCGGCCAGGAAGGAAGCCGTGGTGGCGAAGTCGATCATCGCCGTGAAGCGCTCGCCGAAGTAATTGATGATTACCAGGGCGCCGATGGTGACCACGAGCAGGGCGCTGATGTAGCGCGCCCGGTGCAGATTGCCCAGCTTGTCTTTCTCATCGGCCACGCCGCCGATTTCGATCAGCGCGCGAATGACGCGAGGGTAGGCATCGGTCACGGCCAGGGTGGTCGAAAACATGGTCGTCAGCGCCGCCACCGCAATCAGTGGCCGGGCCCACTCGCCGAGGCTGGCCACGTACAGCTCGACCAAGGTGGCCGAGAACGCGACCGCCGAGGCCGGTAGCGGTTCTCCCGAGCCGTACAGCAGCAACGCGCCGAGTACCACGAACATCACTGCCAGCACGGCCGCGCCGATGTAGCCGATGCGGAAGTCGATCACAGCGTGGCGAACACTGGGCGGCTGTCCGGCCTGGCGGGCGCGTTCCAGGGTCCACAGCGAATGCCATGCGGTCACCTCCAGCGGAATCGGCATCCACCCCAGCAGGGCCAGGACGAAAGCGAAACCAGCCGCGGTCCAGAGCTGGTCTATATTGGCGACCGGGCTCATTCCGCTCCAGTCCGGCTGGCTGCCAAAGGCCAGGGCGACGGCGGCGACGGTGGAAACCACCAGCGCGCCCATGATGACCTTCATCAGCAAATCCAGGCCGCGATAGTGGCCTATGGTCAACACCGCGATGCAGGCGATCAGCACGCCCAACGACAACATGGTGACAGACACATCGAGCCCGAACACCAAACCGGCCAGTCCGGCCGTGACCAGGGTGACGCTGGCCTGGATGATGAAGGCCGTACCTAGCGTGAGCAGGGCAAACAGGCCCAGCGCCCAGTCGCCCATGCGCTTGTAGCCGCGAATCATGCTTTCGCCGGTGGCGGCAGCATAGCGCGGGCCGAATTCGAGAAATGGATATTTCAGCGCACAGGCCAGCACTACCAGCGCGACCAGTGTCAGGCCATACTCGGCACCGGCGCGGGTGGATTGGACCAGGTGCGATACGCCGACCGCGGCCCCTGCCATCAGCAGACCAGGTCCGAGCGCGGCGCGCAGCGGATGTTGTCGTGCGTCCATTGATCAGTCCTGAGTTGACCACTATCGTCGTGGTTTCTGAATGCACAGATTAACCGAAACCAAGCGGCAAACCTGCAGTGCGTTGCGATGGGGGAATGGAGCCGGCGAGAATTCTCCGTTCTTCGATGAACGGTGCCGCCTCGACAGACCGAATTTCGGACGGACTTTTCAAGACGGTGCTTGCAAATCTTGAGAAGTTGTTCATATCATACGAAAAGCGTCGGGATTGTCCTTGACCATACCCGACAGTATCTAAACCACAAAGCTCAAGCTTCGGGGAGAAAACACAATGAAGTTACGCCTGTCCTTGGCCCTTGTACTGTCGTTGCTATGGCTGGTTGGCTGTGGCGGCAGTTCCAGCGTGGATCGATCCACGCCGCAGGAGCCCGCCCGCAATCCCGATGGTTCACCACAAACCGCCTTGATGACCGCCCAGTTCGATCCGGCCGCTGGCGTGTTGCCGTTTCCGAACAATCTGCTGCTGTCGGGTTCCACTGATCTGACGCTGAACCCGCCGGTCGCCGATCCGACAGATTTTGGTGACCCGGCTGTTGCACTCAGCACGCTGGATGGGTTCTCCACCTCTGCTCCGTGGAGTTTCAGCTTTTCCGGTCCAGTCAATCCCAGCTCGGTTGTGCCGGGCAGCACGGTGCGATTTTTTGAAGTTCAGTTCGCTTTCGGCACCATCGCCGTGCAGGGCATCAACCGCGAGCTGGTACCAGGCCAGGACTACATTGCCACGGTCGCTCCGTCCGACCCCACCGGTCGAACCGTTGCCATCGTGCCGCTGCGGCCGTTGCAGGAAATGACCGGCTACATGGCGGTGGTTACCAACGGCATTCTCGACACCGAGGGCAACCCGGCGACGCCGGCCCAGACCTACTTCCTGGCCAAGCGCACCGAGCCGCTGGTCACCCAGGGTGGCATTTCCACCGAGCCGCTGCTCGATAATGCCTCTGCGGCAGCCCTGGAACCGGTGCGCCAGTTGATCAGCGCCCAGGAAACGGCAGCAACCACCCAGGGCATCAACCGCGATGACATCGTACTGTCGTTCACGGCGACCACGCAGGCGATTTCGCCGGTGTTGAGCGTCGTTCGCTCCGCCGCGCAGCCGACCTCAACCAACATCGCCCAGGCCTGCCTGGCGCCCGGCTTCTGCCTGACCACCGCCGACGTGCTACCGCCCGGCGCTTCTCCGGGCATTGCCGACCTCTACCTCGGCGTCATGGAAGTTCCCTACTACCTCGGTGTGCCGTCAGAAACCAATCCGGTTGCACCCCTGACCGATTTCTGGCGCGCAGCCCCAGGCGCTTACATGCCGCCGTTTGATGGGCTTGGCCTGAACCCGAACTCGACCAACATCACCGTGGCCAACCCAATGCCGGTTGAAACGGCTCGCCTTAATGTTCCGGTGCTGATGACCGTGCCGAACGCCATGTCGGGTCAGACCCGTCCGGGTGCCGGTTGGCCGGTGGCTATCTTCCAGCACGGCATTACCGGCAACCGCAGCCAGATGCTGGCCCTGGCCGACACCATGGCCTCGATCGGCTTCGCGGTCATCGCCATCGATCTGCCGCTGCACGGCATTACCGATCAGACCAGCCCGCTGTATGTCGGTAATACACCGTTCGCAGCGCTTCCCAACACCTCCGAGCGGACCTTTGACCTGCAGCTCGAAAGTGAAGACGGTCCCGACCCTTCGGGTACGTACTTTGTCAACCTGCAGAGCTTGCTCACTGCGCGCGATAACCTGCGCCAGGCCCAGGCCGACCTGTCGATCCTGGCTTTAAACATTCCCTTCATCGACCTGAACGGAGACGGTCTGGGTGATCTTGATGGTTCGGACATTAACTTCGTCGGTCTTTCGCTCGGTGCCATGTCCGGCGTCCCGTTCCTGTCGGTAGAGCCTACCGTGAATAACGGCGTCCTTTCGGTGCCCGGCGGTGGCATCGCCAATCTGTTGGCCGGTTCCGAAACATTTGGTCCTGTCATCCGAGCCGGATTGGCGGCAGCCGGCGTTGAGCCCTTCTCTCCGGACTACTTCCAGTTCTTGTTGATTGCCCAGACCGTGATCGACTCCGCCGATCCGATCAACTGGGGTGCACGTGCCACGGCCACCAATTCGATTCTGCTGCAGCAGGTAGCCGGCGATGCCGTTGTCCCGAACGCTGTTCAGGGCGCGCCTTTGTCCGGCACCGAGCCGCTGATCCGGGTCATGGGGTTGGATGCGATTACCGAGTCAACCCTAGATCCCATGGGAATTCGCGGTGCGGTGAGAATGATTGTCGGCGACCATGGGTCGTTGCTCAGCCCGGCAGCATCACCAGCGGCCACGGCCGAGATGCAAGGCCAGGCCGCTAGCATGGTGTCCAGTGGCGGCGCTGCCGTCCAGATTGGCGATACCTCATTGATCCAGACCGACTGACAGGGAGAGACAAGAAAATGACACGGAACAAGATTCTTAATCGCGGCAAGGCCCGTACCGTGCGCCCCTGCCTGCTGGCCTGCGCCATCGGTCTTGCATTGACTGCAAACCAGGCTCACGCGCTCAACATCAGCCGGGGCGACCTCAATATCAATATCGATACCACGCTGTCTTACGGCATCGGATTCCGCGCCCAGAGTCGGGATGACGATCTGGTCGCCAAGTCGCACTTCAACCCGACTATCGGTGGTGCTCCGCTGGAGCAACAGATTGCAGCGCCGGGACGATTCTCTGCCAACTCAGATGACGGCAACCTGAACTTCGATAAGTGGGACCCTATTTTCAATGCGGCTCGGATTACTTCTGAAGTGGATCTGACTTATGGCCGCTACGGTGCCTTTGTTCGCGGCAACTTCTTCCATGATTTCACTTTGAATGACATGGATGAGTTGTCAGACGACGCCAAGGATCAGGTGGGTCAGCGGGCGCGTCTGCTAGACGCCTTCGTTTATGGCGACTTCGATGTCGGTGATCGAGTGCTTTCCCTGCGTTTGGGGAGGCAGGTAGTCAGCTGGGGTGAGAGCACCTTCCTGGCCGGTGGCATCAACACTATCAACCCAGTCGATATCACCGCCTTGCGCACGGCTGGCGCTGAATTGCGAGACGCCTTCCTACCGCTGAACATGCTCTGGGGAAGTATTGATCTGACCCCTAATTTATCGGTGGAAGGGGTGGCATTGTTTGAGTGGGATGCGGTCGAGGCCGAGCCTTCGGGCACTTTCTTCGCGACCAACGACTTTGCCACGGCTGGCGGTCGCTACGCGATGTTGAACTTCGGTTTGGTGCCTCAGCCGGTGCGCAATGCCGATCTGTATGACGAGGTTTGCATCAACGGCAACTTCGGAGCCTCTGATGCCACCATTGCGGGAGGCGCACCCTTGCCGCCCCAGCTAGTGGCTGTCGGCTGTTCTGCCGCCTTTCCCCGTGCGCGAGATAACGAAGCCCGCAACGGCGGTCAGTGGGGCTTGGCATTCCGCTACTTCTCCCCAGCGTTGAACGATACTGAGTTTGGGTTGTTCTATCTGCGTTACCACAGCCGTATACCACTGTTGTCTGGCCAGGCCGTGACCAGTCCGGACATCACCACCGGTCGCGTGATCGTTGAGTATCCCGAAGATATCAACCTGTTCGGCCTGAGTTTCAATACGACCTTCGGTGGCTGGTCAATTGGCGGTGAGGTCAGCTACCGAGATAACGTGCCCATTCAGATTGATGACGTAGAGCTCCTGTTCGCCGGTCTTTCGCCGCTGAACGCGGTTTTGCCGGCCGAGTATGAGCGTTTCCGTAGCCAGCTTGGTGAGTATGGCCCCGGCGAATTCATTCCTGGCTACGAGCGCCGCGAATCCTCTCAGGCTCAGGTGACATTTACTAACCTGATTGGCCCGAACAACTGGATTGGCGCCAGCCAGGTTGCCCTGGTCGGTGAATTCGGGGCAACTCATTTCTGGGATTTACCTAGCCGTGATGAACTGCGCTTCGAAGGCCCGGGTACGGATACCGGAGGCGGCCCGAACCGCTTTGAAGGTGGCAACTCGCGCAACCCGGTGCGTACCGAGGATGGCTTTGCCACGGCCTTCAGCTGGGGTTATCGGCTGGTGGTCGCTCCGACCTATAACGCGGTCTTTGGCACCCCATGGAATATGACGCCGCGACTGGCGTTCAACCACGATGTGCAAGGCGTGACCCCGGGGCCCGGTGGCAACTTCATCAAGGGCCGGAAACAATTGACGGCGGGCGTCGCATTCGACTATCAGGCGCGATGGCGCGTTGACTTCGGCTACACGACCTTCTTCGGCGCTGGTGCCAACAACCTGTTAGGTGACCGTGATTTCGTCTCGGGCTCTGTCAGTTACTCGTTCTAGAACGGGGAGGTAGTGATCATGAAGGCAATACATTTCCGCACCCTAGCTGCTTGCGTCGTGGTCAGCATTCCGCTGATCCTCGCCGGCTGCGCGCCAACGCGACCCGCTGACGATGAGCCACCCGAGGCCGAACAGCCGGCGATGACGGATCGTTTCGAAACCGCAGAGGCTGAGCGTCGAGCTGAACAGGAGCGCGCAAGGCGCGCCGCTGAGGAAGAAGCGCGTCGTCTGGCCGAGGAGCAAGCCGAGGCAGAACGGATCGCGGCGGAGGAACGACGTGCAGCGGCCGAAGAGGCCGAGCGCCTCGCCGTTGAGCAGGCTGAGGCTGAGCGCCGCGCCGCTGAAGCAGAAGCACGGCGTTTAGCCGAACAGGAGCGTCGAGCAGCGCAAGAGGCTGAGCGTCTTGCCGCTGAACAGGCTGAGGCTGAGCGCCGCGCCGCTGAGGAACAAGCGGCTCGGCTGGCCGAACAAGAGCGTCGTGCCGCCGAGGAAGCTGCTCGCGTTACCGCCGAACGGGCCGAGGCCGAGCGTCGAGCCGCCGAAGAAGCGGCTCGGGCTGCAGCCGCTGAACAGGCCACTGGCGAGACAGCGCTTGCGACTACCGCAGCCGATTTCATCATTCCTCGCACGCCGGAGAATATCGCCCGTCTGGGAAATGACCTGACGCCGATGGGCTCGATTCGCGCCGGCAGTGCAGACGGTCGAATTCCGGCGTGGACGGGTGGACTGACCAGGAATGACTGGCCTGCTGGCTACCAGCCCGGCGATCGCCATATCGATCCGTTCGCCGACGATCAGCCGCTGTACGTGATCACGGGTCAAAACTTCCGTGAATACGCAGATCGCCTGTCTGTCGGCCAGATTGCGACATTCGAGCGCTACCCGGACACCTACCAGATGCGAGTTTATCCAACTCGCCGGAGTACCGCTTTTCCACAGCGCATTTACGACATGACGATCCAGAATGCCCGCACCGGTCGCCTGGTGGCCAACGGCGAAGGCGTTGCCGATGTCGCAGAGGGGTTTCCGTTTCCGTTGCCTCAGAATGCCTACGAGGTGATGTGGAATCACAAGCTCAAATTCAAGGGTACCGGCGGCACTCGATACAGTAACCAGGCCGCACCGACTGCGCGCGGGTCATTCCAGTTGGTCCGGTTGCGTGAGGAGTTGTTGGGTCTGTATTACATCGAAGGCAATACGATTGAAGACACCAACAATATCCTTTTGTATTTCTTCCAGGAAGTTGAGTCGCCGGCGCGTTTGGCAGGCAATATTCTCCTGGTCCACGAATCGCTGAACCAGATCGAAACACCGCGCCAGGCCTGGATCTACAATCCTGGTCAGCGCCGAGTACGGCGTGCCCCGAACGTTGCCTACGATAACCCGGGGACGGCTTCTGATGGATTGCGCACCAATGATATGACCGACATGTTCAACGGAGCAATGGACCGCTTTACCTGGGAAATCGTGGACAAGCGCGAAATGTATATTCCGTACAATTCCTACCGCATTCACAGCGGGGAATTTTCGCCCGAGGATATTGTCCAGCCAGGTCATGTCAACCCGGAGCTCACTCGTTATCAACTGCACCGGGTCTGGGTGGTGGATGCGCACCTTCGTTCCGAGTTTCGTCATATCAACCCGCGCCGTACCTTCTATTTCGACGAAGACTCTTACCAGATCGCCCTGGCCGACCACTACGACGCGCGTGGTGAGCTGTGGCGTGCTTCGGAGGCGCACACCATCAATTACTACGATGTGCCGACCTATTGGGCGACCATCGAGGTACATATGGATCTGCAGTCCGGGCGCTATATCGCCAATGGACTTGATAACCAGGATCCGGTCAACACCTTCAATGTGCCACTGAGTCCGAGTGCCTACACGCCACAGGCTCTTCGTACGCGCGGTCGCCGTTGACCCGACCGTGCGCTGCGAGTGGAGGCCGGCCGTTAAATTCGGTCGGCTTCTTTCAATTTGCTTCAATACAACTGACCAAAATCAGGCTAGAAAGCCGGGGTAGAAATCAATGCTTTTGAACAACAGGAATTTTTGTGCAGGGTTCACAGCAAGCCTAATGCTTGGGGCCGGATTGGTCTCGGGCGGCGTGGTACTGGGCTGGTCGGCATCGGCGTTGGCCAGCGACAATGCGCCGCCGCCGCAGGTGGCCGACTTTATCCTGCCTCGCACTGAAGAAAACATTGCCCGGCTGGGTGAAGATCTGACGCCCATGGGGTCACTACGTGCAGGCAATGCTGACGGCACGATCCCGGAGTGGACCGGTGGTCTTACCCCGAACAACTGGCCGGCTGGCTTTCAGCCTGGCGATCGCCACCCGGACCCGTTTGCCGATGATGAGCCGCTGTTCGTGATCACTGCACAAAACTATCGCGACCATGCGGACAAGTTGACCGCAGGCCACAAGGCTGCTTTCGAGCGCTATCCGGATACGTTCCGGATGCGCGTGTATCCCACTCGTCGCAGTGCCGCCTTTTCTGAGCGTATTTATGAAATGACCAAGCGCAATGCCTCGACTGGACGCCTGGTCGCTGAAGGCGAGGGCGTGGCTGATGTGGCCGAAGGTTTTCCCTTCCCGCTGCCGCAAAACGCCTATGAGCTGGTCTGGAACCACAAGATGAAATACAAGGGCACTGGCGGCATTCGGTTCTGGAATCAGGCGGTTCCCACGGCGCGCGGTTCCTATCAACTCATTCGGTTGCGTGAGGAGTTCCTTGGGTTGTATTACATTGAAGGCAACACGATCGAGGATACCAACAACATCCTGTTGTACTTCTTCCAGGAAGTGGAGTCGCCGGCACGACTGGCCGGCAATATTCTGCTGGTTCATGAATCACTCAACCAGATCGCGCAACCGCGCCAGGCCTGGATCTACAACCCTGGGCAGCGCCGTGTTCGCCGAGCACCGAACGTTGCCTACGACAACCCTGGCACGGCCTCTGATGGTCTGCGCACCAACGACATGACCGACATGTTCAACGGTGCCATGGACCGCTTTGACTGGGAAATCGTCGCCCTCAAGGAAATGTATATCCCATACAACTCCTACAGGGCACACAGTGGCGACATCACAGCAGACGATTTGGTTCAGCCGGGCCACATGAATTCGGATTTGTTGCGTTACGAATTGCACCGCGTGTGGGTTGTGGAGGCCACTCTCAGAGAGGGGACCCGCCACATCAATCCACGTCGGACCATGTACATTGAAGCAGACAGCTATCAGATTTCCGTTATTGATCACTACGATCAGCGCGGCAATCTGTGGCGTCTGTCGGAAGCTCATACGATCAACTTTTATGACATTCCGACGCTGTGGGCAACACTTGAATCTTCTTTGGACCTGCAGTCTGGTCGTTATATCGTCAATGGCCTAGACAACCAGGATCCAGTGGCAACCTTTCAGGAGACTTTAAGCCCGTCAAATTACACGCCCCAGGCGCTGCGTACTCGGGGTCGCCGATAAAAGCAAAGCTTGGAGGGCGGCCACGTGCCGCCCTCTTGGTTCATAAAACGAAGTAATTTCCAAGGAGAATGGGCATGCATCGGGGTTTATGCTCTCTGGCATTCGCGTTGTTTTCGCTTGCCGGCCTGGCAGAAGCGCAAAATCATGAACCCAGGCCGGCAGACAAGGCTCGCCTGGCAGCCCAGGCGCTCGTCCTGGACGTGACGCGAGCCGGTCAACGATTCATAGCCGTTGGTGAGCGTGGGCATGTGCTTCGCTCCAGCGATGGTCTTAGCTGGGAGCAGGCCGAGTTTGTGCCGGTTCAGGCTACGTTGACTCGGGTGGCTTTCGCTGGCGGCCGCTTGTGGGCCGTAGGTCATGACAGCACGATCGTCCATAGCCGTGATCTGGGCCGCACTTGGTCATTGCAGCATTTTGAGCCGGAGTGGGAAAAGCCGCTCCTTGATGTGCATTTCTTCAATGCCAATGAGGGCATTGCGATTGGCGCCTACGGTCTGTTCATGCGAACCGAAGATGCCGGACGCAACTGGGAAGTGCTGGACATGGCCGACCTGGTGACATCAGAGGCAATTGACTGGGAATCGGCTGCTTTCGCAGCAACCGAAGATGACGATTTCGATGAGTTCGATGATTTCGGATTCATGGATGATGACGACGACTTCTACGATGCTGCAATGGATTTCGACCGTGGCTGCTACGAATTCATGGAATGCCACCTCAACGCCTTCCTCAATCTGGGCAACGGCCGGCAAATGATTGCAGCGGAACGCGGTTATGGTTTCCGCAGTACCGACGGCGGTGAAACCTGGGAAAGTTTTCGCTTCCCTTATGGGGGATCAATGTTCGGCCTTCTGGGCATCGGTGACGGTTCCATTTTGGCCTTCGGCCTGCGTGGGCACGTTCAATATTCGAACAATTTTGGTGATACCTGGGAAGTGCTTGATAGCGGTCTGTCTTCGACCTTGAAAGGTGGAACGATCGATCCAAACGGCCGGCCATTCATGGTCGGATCGGGTGCTGCCCGACTTCGCTTCAACCCCACAGATGGAAGCTTCGATCTGCAGGAAGACCGCCTTGGTGGGGCGTTCGTTAGCGTGATCTTCGACGATAGCGGTCGCAAGATTTTGGCGGGAGATCGGGGGCTTGGCTATGAGTGAAACGACCACATTCACGGCACGGGTCGCCAATGCGGTTTTCGGCATTCGACCGCTGATTCTGCTGCTATTCCTTGCCGGCACCGTGGCAATGGTGTTTTTCATGTCTCAGCTGAGGGTTGATGCGGGATTTCTGAAGCAGCTGCCGTTAGACCATGAGTACATGCAGACTTTCATGGAGTATGAGCGCGAGTTCGGGGGCGCCAATCGGGTCATGGTTGCCCTGATGGCTGAAGACGGTGAGATGTTCACGCCGGAATTCTTCGAAAGGCTCGAGCGCATCACCAATCAGGTGTTTTTCATTCCCGGTGTCGACAGGGCGAGCGTGCGCTCGATTTTTACGCCTAACGTGCGCTTCGTCGAGATCGTAGAGGACGGTTTTGCGGGAGGCAACGTGATACCTGCCGACTTCTCGCCGTCGGCCGAAGCCTTTGAAAGGGTTCGCTCCAATATCGTTGCCTCTGGCGAAGTCGGGCGCTTGGTAGCATCCGATTTCTCGGGCGCGCTGGTGTCAGCGAACCTGCTGGAGCGCGACCCGTCGACCGGCGAGACGCTGAATTACCAGGACGTCGCCGACCGGTTAGAAGCGATCAGGGTGGAATTCGAAGATGGTGATTACACCGTGCACATCATTGGTTTTGCCAAGATTGTCGGTGATATCGCTGATGGCGCTCGCGGGGTGGTGGCGTACTTCGGGGTTGCTTTCCTGATAACGGCTGTCCTGCTTTTCATGTACTCAGGCTCGGTGTGGCTGACTATATTGCCACTGGTCTGCTCGGTGACTGCCGTGATCTGGCAGTTAGGGCTGCTCAGTCTGCTGGGCTTTGGTATTGATCCGATGAATATCCTGACGCCCTTCCTGGTGTTTGCCATTGGGGTCAGTCACGGCGTGCAGATGATCAGCGGCTGGAACGCCGAGAAATTATTCGGTGGGCATTCGCCCGTGGGCCTGGCGCAAGACAAGACACCGCTGTCCAGCGTGCCCATCGTCTCCAGCCTGGAGGC
>SKKV01000115.1 GCA_007123575.1 Wenzhouxiangella sp. | reverse complement strand
GAACCTGGCCATAGGGCGGCAGCTTGACTATGGCCGGACCGCGCCAGGCCTCGCCTCCGGCGCTCTCGATCTGCTTCAGCGCCAGATCAGCATCATCAACCGGATAGCGCACTGACAGTATGCCCAGGTTGGGCGGCTGAGCGCGGTCGGCCAGATCGCGACCGTCAAGCCCGACAAACTGCATCAGTTCCAGGCGGCCGGTTTCGCTGGGCCGGGGCTCCAGGATCCGGGTGCGGCGCGGAATCTCGATGGTCAGGTTCTGCGGCAGGCCGAAGTTGTTTGGCCCGGGTGCTGGGTCAAGGTAGTCGCCTGCCCAGAAATGCTGCATGCCCAGGATGCGGGTAAAAAAGGCATCGGCCGTATCGATATCGGCAACCATCTGCATGGCGTTGAACGGCTGGCTGAGCCGCTCGAACTGCCAGAAGTCATCCAGCGGCGGTTCCAGACGCTCGTACAGGGCGATATTGATACCGTCGGGCCCTTTCAGGACAACATTGGCCAGCACAGAGGAGCCGAAGTCGAAGCGCACGGGCTCGCTCTCGCTGGCCCAACCCAAGGCCAGAGCGTCGTCATAGACGCCGTCCAGATTGTGGGCGCGCATCATCAGGCTGAAGTAGCCGCCGCTGTCCCAGGCCCGGGCGCCGACGCGAATCGGCTGCTGGTCGACACCATCGAAGCGCACCAGGCGCACGAAGCCGTGATCGGTGCCGGGCGCGGCCAGCAGCAGAAACTCGCCGCTGGCACCTGCCTTAAGCTGCCAGTAGGCAATCTCGTCGGCAGCTAGGTTTCCCCGCGCCAGTTCTTCAAATCCCCCCACCTCGATAAAGAACCGGCCAGAGGCATCGAGATCGCGGACGCTAATCAGCGCCTCTCGCCACGGCGCGGACAGGGCGGAAGCTTCCTCGTTCACCGCGAATGCAGTCGCTGCAGGGACGATTGTGGATAGCAGAATGCAGACAGACACGATCCAGCGGCAAGACGACATGTTCAAAACTCCTGAAAATCAGTGATTGCTCATTTATGACATTGCTATTGACCTGTCCGGACAAATCATCCTAAAATTTGTCCGGACATATAAATCATTATATGGGTTTCACGACTCAATCAGGGAGAACTACCATGACCGATCAGCATTCCCAGGCGTCCAGCCACTATCTTGAAAAACGGCGCCAGCCTCTTCGTCCCAGCGCGTTGGCGCTTGCCATTGCCATGGCCCTGGGTGGTGCGTCGCTGGCCGTTGCTCAACAGCCCGCTGGCGAGACAGACGAGGCTGAAGCAGATTCCGCACGTCTGGAGCGGATTGTGGTCACCGCCCGTCGCCAGGAAGAAACGCTGCAGGATGCCCCGGTCGCAGTTTCTGCCTTCAGCTCGCAGGAAATTGCCAGGCAGGGGCTTAACAATATTGATGATCTGGCCCGATTCGCACCCGGCCTGTCGTTCTCTCAAACCTTTGGTCGTTCAGGCGACCGACCGGTCATGCGCGGCCAGTCGAACGTGTTGGCTGGCGTCCAGTTCGGCGTTGAGTCCGGGACTGCCTACTTCATCGACGGCATCTACTACAACGGTGATATCCAGTCGATCGACTTCAATTCCCTGGACCGGGTCGAAGTCATTCGCGGCCCCCAGAGTGCTTTGTATGGTCGAAACGCCTATGCCGGCGCCATCAATTTCATTACCCGCGACCCCACCAACGACTACCAGGGCAATGCCAAGGTCGTTGTCGCTCAACACAATGAGCGCGAGTTCTCGGGCAGTTTCTCCGGGCCGATTGTTGAAGACCAGCTGTTCTTCCGGGTCGGTGCCCGCTACTTCGAATATGGTGGTGAGCACGTCAATACGCTGACCGGTCGCAAAATGGGCTCTGAAGAAACCAAGGGCTTGAATGCGGCCTTGCTGTGGACGCCGGGGGAAAACTTCCGCGCCCGCCTGAACATGATGTACAAGCAGGATAACGATGGCCCGCTGCCGATTTTCCTACATCCGACCACGTTCAACAACTGCTCGCCGGGCTTCCGATCGGCCGCCAACAGAAGGGCTTTCTTCCCGCCGATTCGCGGTGGTGGCCCCATCGTCAGCAACAATCCGTTTCAGTACTACTGCGGAGCCATCGAAGCATTCCCGGAGCTGCTGCAAGCCAACACCGAAGCGTTGCCGGACGGCACGCCCGATGGCACGGCTTTCGACGGCATCTTCTCAAGACAATATTTTGCCGGCCTGAATCTGGACTGGGACCTGGACGGCTGGACGCTGTCATCGCAGACTGGCTGGCGCGACGAAAAGCGCCGCTTTGGGTCGGACTCCGACTTTTCTGACGCGTTTGTCGTCTTTATTCCGGCTGGCGTTCCCGTGCCACCGGGTACAGGGCCGCTGTTCATGAACACCACGGTCAGCGAGATCAGCGAATGGTCGCAGGAATTCCGTATTGCTTCACCGTCTGATCGCCGTGTACGTTTCCTGGCTGGCGTTTTCTACTACGACTACGAGTTCGAGCAGCGCGCCCTGTCCTTCGCCAGCCCGGTCAGCGGCAACCCTTTTGGCAACACTGACGAAATCACCAACCAGGCGATCTTTGGCCTGGTCAGCTACGACATCAATGATCAACTGACCTTTACCGGTGAGCTGCGCTACCAGGACGAGGAGAAGTCACGACGGGATTTGAACCCGCAGACCGGCGCCGAGCTGTTTTTCGGCAAGGAAAGCTACACTGCGACCACACCGCGCCTGACCCTTGACTACCAAATCGACGCCGAGCGCATGGTCTATTTCACCTATGCGCGCGGTGCCAAGCCCGGCGGACTGAATGGTTCCATTGGCGAGCCGATTGGATTCCCGACTTACAAGCAGGAAACCTCAGACAATTTCGAACTGGGCTTGAAGAGCACTTGGCTGGACGGTCGGCTACTGATCAACGCGGCTCTGTACTACATTGATGCTGAGGACGTTCAGCTCACCACCGCCTTACCCTCTCAGGACGGAAGCGCGATTACCTCGGTAGCCACCAACCAAGGTGCAGCCGAGACCTGGGGCCTGGAGCTGGAAG
>SKKV01000101.1 GCA_007123575.1 Wenzhouxiangella sp. | reverse complement strand
CTCCAAAAGGGTTTGGGTCAGATCGGCCAGCGAGGCGCGCTTGCCGGCGATGTTGACCAGGTCGTTGTCGCGACCGGCCAGGGTAAAGCGGCCATCGGCATCGACTTCGAGCCGGTCCAGCAGGGTCACGGCTTCGGGCAGGTGGTCGGCCTCGACGCGATGATGGGGCCCGGCCTGCGTCAGTTGGAAGGCCTCGAACAGGTGCCAGCGCTGCTCGCGCACCGGTTCGCGCCAGGCCAGACAGCCAGCCTCCGAACAGCCATACACTTCGGTGACCTGCCCCGGGCACTCTGATTCCAGCCGCCTGGCCAGGGCAGCGCTGAGGGGCGCGGTGGCGGAATAAATGCGGTCGATGGGCACCAGGTCCTGCGGGCATTCGGCCAGGTTGCGCAGATGCACGGGGGTGCTGACCAGGGCCCGGGGGCGCGGTAGCTTGTCGATCAGGCGCAGTATGTCGGCGGCGAAGAACGGCTGTCCGCTGACGATGACCACGGGGGCAAACCAGGGCATCAGAACGGTGGTTTCCAGGCCCCACATATGCTGTGGCGGCACCGTGGCCACCAGGTGGGTCAGTGCCGGACCGGGCCCATATTCATGGGCATTGATCAGGGCGCTGTCGTGCAGGGTACGCCAGGGTTTGAATACCCTGGACGAGGGGCCGGTGCTGCCCGAGGTGAACACGACGGTGGCCAGCAGGTCGGCAGGGATCTGCGGGACCTCGTCGGCTTGCTCGGTAATGGCAAGGGCTGACTGAATGTCGATCTGGCGATGGTTCAGGCCCTCGATGAGCTGATCGCTGATCGCCAGGCTGGCCGGGTGTTGGCGCAGCAGATCGTCGATGGTGGCCGGCAGACGATTGGCCGGCAGCAAGGTAGTGCGACCAGCCAGCAGGGAAGCGCCCAGGGCCAGCGCGAAGGCATAGCGGTCCTGGCACAGGTTGACTACGGCATCCTCGCCGGGCAGGGTCGCGGCCAGGGCCTTGGCCTGGGCAATGAAGCGCGCGGCGGTGACCGGCTGGCCCTGGTGGAGGGCGACCGGATCGGAAAGCCTGCGCCTCATCAGTGGTAGTCGGCTCATCGGGCCACCTGCTCGGGGCGAATACTGGCCAGCAAGCCGAGGAAGCGGCGCAGCGGCCAGTGATCGTGATCGGGGAAGCGGCGCCGCCTAAGCAGATATTCCGCGATCAGGGTTGTGATGAAGATGCTCGGGGTTGCCAAGGTGATCCAGAAAAGCCACCAGCCGGCCAGGTCGAGCGCGGCCAGGGTCGTGGCCATGCCGCCAATCAGGGTTAACAGCAGCGTCCAGGCGATGGTCCAGCCACGCATCCAGGGTCGCGATTCCGGTTCGATGTCACGGCCTTGCTGTTCGTGCACCAGGGTGGCAATACGCTCAATCAGCGGCGTTTGACCGCGCCGCAGGGTAGCGCCGAAATAGACCGCGACCGCCAGACAGATCAGGCCTGGTGGCCATAGCGCCAGACTGGGAAAATTGACCACCAGCAGCATCAGGACCAGGCTGCCAATCAGCAGCACCTGGCCGGCGCGGGCGCGCGGCAAGGGGCCGACCAGGGCAATGGCCAGCACCGGCAGTCCAAGCGAACGCAGTTCGGGCCGCTCCAGCAGCAGGGCCAGGCAAATCAGGCTGGGGTAGGCAAGCAAGGCCGCCAGTCTCAGGCTGCCGGACGGGTTGCGCGGAAGGCTGGCCGCGGTCACGGGCAATCAGGCGCGAAGTGACTCGATGTGGTCGTTCAGGGCTCGCAGGTTGGCGAACACGTGGCGGTTTTTTTCGTCGTCGGCCTTGAGTTGGACGCCGTAGGTTTTGGAAATGGCCAGGGCCAGTTCCAGTGCATCGATGGAATCCAGCCCATACTCGCCGCCGAACAGCTGTTTTTCCGGCTCAATGTCAGCCGGTTCCAGGTCTTCTAGATTGAGTGATTCGATAATCAGCTCGGCCAGCTTGCGTTCACTGGCGGTTTGTTCTGCGCTCATTGCGGTTCCTCCAAGGAATAATTGTGTTGGTTGAAGGCTTTCGCCGCCTTCTGGCGACCCTGGTTTCCCTGGCCCGAGCAACTGAAGTGCTGTCCGGGCTCACTTCCTGCGACGGATTATGGCCGGCAGAATCCCTACGATGATTACGTAAAAACGAAGGCGACCACGCCAACGGCTTGGCCGCATGCGACATTATAATATGAACATAAATTTCACACCGACTGACATGATCACCGAGCAGCGAGACGATTCCTCGATCGAAACTGCGCAACCGGGCGCTTGCCGGAGAGTGTCCGCTTTTCGAGCGAGGTCGGCAGCATGAAGCGGTTGCAGCTAGCTTTGCTGAAGGCTGCCTATGGCCAGTGATCCGCGCTACGGGCCGCGCCTGGACGGCGTCGAGCTCAAGGTGCAGCCGGGGCCGAGCGATGCCGATCGGGCGCTGGCCACCTTCCACTTCCCGGGTTCCGAGCCGAATACCCTGGCGCTGGGCCTGCCTTTCCTCGGCGGTGATTTTGATGCCGAGTGTTGGCAGGTTGACGCGCTAGACAACACCGGGGTCGAAGACGGGGTCAGCTGGCGTCAGGCAGGCGATCTGCTGTTTCTGTCCTGGCAGGCGAGCGACGACGGTTCGGTTGATCCATGCACGTTGGCCGACGAGGGCTATACGCGCTTGCTTAATCTGGCCCAACGTCTGCAGCATCCCTGCCTGCTGCGAGCCTGGAACTTTATGCCGGACATCAACCAGGGCCAGGGTGACCAGGAGCGTTATCGGCGCTTTTGCTTAGGCCGGGCGCGCACCCTGGAGCGGGTGGGCATCAATCTGCCTGAGCTATGTGCCGGCACGGCTATTGGTGGTCGCGACCCAAACTTGCGCATCTTTCTGTTAGTGGGCAGCCGTCCCGGTGTGAATATCGAAAATCCGCGCCAGGTCAGCGCCTACCGTTACCCGCGCATCTATGGACCGCGCAGCCCGTCCTTTGCCCGTGCCACGGCGCTGCCACAGCCGGATGGCCAGATGCTGCTGATGATTTCGGGCACGGCCAGCGTGGTTGG
>SKKV01000302.1 GCA_007123575.1 Wenzhouxiangella sp. | reverse complement strand
TGAAACTGCGCCCGATGGTGGCCACGGCGCTGCCGATCATCTGCGCCGTTGCACCCTCTTCAACCATGCGCAGGAAACTGCCGCGCACGTCGGGCAGCAGATTCTTCAGGCCATCGAGATCGCGTTGGTCAAGGATGTTGCGGACCACGAACAGACTGTTTTGCGTCTCCTGGCCCACCACATCGGACAGGTCGATCACGCCAAGCACCTGGCCACGATCCAGCACCGGCAAGTGGTGAACGTTGCTGCGCATCATGGTCAGCAATGCATCAAACAGGAACTGGTCGGGGCCAATGGTCACCTCGGCCGGGGACATCACCGCCTCGACGGGCGTGTCGCTGCCCAGCCCTTCAGCCACGACCCGCTGCCGAAGATCGCTGTCGGTAATGATCCCCAGCCCGTCGTCCGGGCCGGCGTCGACCAGCACCGAAGACACCCCTTGCTCAGTCATCAGCCGGGCCGCCTCGCGCACCGTCTGGCCGCGCGCCACGCTGACCGGCTCGCGGCTGAGCATGCGCTTGACCCGGGTGGTGAGCATGTCGTTACCGGCGCGCAGCCGCACCCCGGCCTGGCGCAGCCGGGTGCGGTCCTCGACTTCGACAAACTCGGCAAAGGCCTCGACTTCGTCGTACAGGCGCTTGAAGACCTCGGCCGGGATGAAGTAGACCAGCGTATCTTCGGCGGCGCGAGCCGGGAAGCGCGCCGGCTGCCTGGTCAGCAGGCTGAACTGGCCGAATATCTCGCCTTCGTCCAGACGGTTGTAGAATGCGCCGCTGCGCCGAAACAACTCGACCGCGCCCTTGCGAATAAAGCCGAGCGCATCGATTTCCTGATCTATCCTGACGATATCGCTGCCGGCGCGAAAGTAGGCGATCTCGACCTGGCCGGAGACCCGGTTCAGCAGTTCCTCGTTCAGGAAACTGAACGGCGGATGGCGGCGCAGTTGCTCGCGGATTTCCAGTTGTTCAACTTCCACGGATTGTTCCCTTAGCGGTCATGTTTTCATCCTAGAGCAATGCGCGTTGAACCGCAGGAAATGGCGATGGATTTTTCGATGCGCGTTCAGTGGGCCGTGAATTGCGACATATATTCTGGGCGGGGAAGGCATTTCAAGCCCCCTTGATCATTGGCCAATGGCAAGCAAATGACGATTTCCTCTACATGGTCCCCGGCCACGTTGGGCCGGGCTACAGTTCCCCTCTTTCCCTCTTTCCCTCTTTCCTTTTCCTGCCCTTTTGACACCGATCAATCATCCGGGCTCTCGCATCATGCACACTGCATAACCATGACTAATCCCAGACAATCTCTTTCCCTGGCCCTGATTGGCAGCGGTGGTGCTGGCGTGATGACAGCCGGCCAGGTGCTGCTGGATACGGCGGCACGCTGCGGGCTGTATGGCTTGATGACCCGCTCGACCGGGCCGCAGATTCGCGGTGGCGAGGCGGCGGCGATTCTGCGCCTGGCGACTCGGCAGGTGAGCTGCCAGGCCGACAGCCTGGATGTATTGCTTGCCATCGACTTCAACCAGGCTGACCGTTTTTCCAGCGAACTGGTGCTGAACGATTGCAGCTGGGTAATTGCCGACCCGGCCGAAGGCGAAGTGCCAGCGTGGATAAAAGAGAGCGGTGCCCGGCTGGTCGAGGTGCCGATGGCCGAGCTGGCCAAAGCCGAGCGCGGCGTGCGGGTCAATACCATTGCGATTGGCCTGGTCGGCGCCTTGCTTGGCCTGGCGGCAGAGCCGACACGGGCCGTGCTGGAGTCCTTGTTCGCGGCCAAGGGCTCGCGCCTGATCGAGGCGGCTGGCAAGGGGCTGGACCTGGGCCGGGCTGCGGCCGCAGGCCTGGCCATTGACGGGCTTGAATTGGACAGCGCGCCGGCTGGGAAGCGCTGGCTGGTGACCGGCAATGAAGCCACCGGCTTTGGTGCGCTGGCCGGTGGCATCCGCTTTTGCGCGGCCTACCCGATTACCCCCTCGACCGAGATTCAGGAATGGTTGGCTGGCGCCCTGCCCCAGGTCGGCGGCACCCTGGTCCAGGCCGAGGACGAGCTGGCCTCGATCAACATGTGCATCGGTGCCTCCTTTGGCGGCGTGCCGGCGATGACGGCCACTTCCGGACCTGGTCTGTCGTTGATGGTCGAAGCCCTGGGCCTGGCCACGGCCGCCGAGATTCCGCTGCTGGTTGCCAACGTCATGCGCGGCGGGCCATCCACCGGTATCCCGACCAAATCAGAGCAGTCCGACCTGAACCTGGCGCTACATGGCGCCCACGGCGATGCACCCCGGCTGGTGATCGCACCTACTGACCTTGGCGACTGCGCCCCCAGCGCCCACTGGGCGGTGTCGCTGGCCGAGCAGCTGCAGTGCCCTGCCATCTTGCTAAGCGACCAGTTTCTCGGCCAGGCCCGGGGGATCATTGACTCGCCGGCACTGCACGGCGCGGCAACCGAGCGCCGACGGGCGAGCGAACCGCTCAGCGGCTACCAGCGCTTTGCCGCCAGCGCTGACGGCATTGCCGAGATGGCCATTCCGGGCACCCCGGGGGGTGGTTACACGGCCACGGGCTTGAGCCACAGCATCAGCGGCCGTCCGTCCACGGTCGCTGCCGATCACCTGGCACAGCTGGCCCGACGCCAACACAAGCTCGATGCCTTCGATTACGGCCCGCGCTGGGCCGATCTGGAGGGCGAAGGCAGGATCGCCATGATCTGCTTTGGTTCGGTCACCGGCGCTTGTCGCGAGGCGATGGCACGACTGGCCGAGGCCGGACAGCCGGTGCGCCTGATTGCCCTGCGCCTGCTCTCGCCACTCCAGGTCGATGCGCTGAACGCGGCCCTGGACGGCGTTGATCAGGCCCTGGTCATCGAGCAGAATCATTCAGCACAGCTTTTGTACTACCTGAAAAGCCGGGTCGACCAGCCCGGCCGCCTGCAGGGCCTGGCCCGACCCGGCCCGCTGAACTTTCGCGCCAGCGAGATCGTCGAGGCGATCGTGAACTTGAACCAGGAGCAAGCCGCATGAGCAGTGCCGCACCCATCGAACTGTC
>SKKV01000143.1 GCA_007123575.1 Wenzhouxiangella sp. | reverse complement strand
TGCCTTGAGCTGTTCATATCGTCATTCTACTTGGCTGTTGCTTCGCAGATATTGGCTGGCCTGATCAATAGCCTGCTGGCTGTCATCTTGATGACAGCCCCATAGCCAGTCGAAGTTCCAGTTGGCTTCGTCGCCCAGGGTTGCCTTGGCGAGCTTTAGCAGGGCGGGATCGTTGCTGGCGGCTGCTTTGCCGGCCAGGGCCTGGGTGAGCAGGTGGCCGGCGCCCAGGGCCCGGGGGCGACCGCGGATGCCGAGCTCGGCCTGGTGGAAGGCGGTTTCCGCGGTCTGGCGCTGGTTTCGGTCCAGGGCGATGTGCCCCAAGGTGATCAGGGCCAGGGTGCGGAAGGAGTCGCGGTAGATGAAGTCGGAGCTTTCGACGCGGTTCAGCGCTTGCTTGGCAGTTTCCCAGGCTTGTTCAAGCTGGCCTTCGTTGCGCAGCAGTTCGGCAAGGAAAGCGCCGCAGCCGGCGGTGTTGAAGTGGCTGCCGCTGGCTTCGGCGTCGATGGCGCGCTGCAGACACCAGCGCGCGCTTTCGTGACGGTTCAGGCGGGCGTGACAGTTGCCGGCGCCGAACCAGGTCCAGCTGCGACTGGTGTTGAACCGTAGAGATGTCTGGTAGTAGCGCAGGGCATCCTCGTAGCGGGCTTCGGCGGCCAGGCAGCAGGCGGCAAAGTAGCAGGCCATGTGCGGGTCGCTGGAGCGCTGCATGATGATGTCGGTTTCGCGCATGGCCTCATCGGGGCGGTACTGGCGCATCAGGATGTAGACCAGCCACTGGCGGGCGGCGTGGGCATCGGGATCCAGGCTCAAGGCTCGCTCGGCCAGCTCCCGGGCGCGGGCGATGTCGGCCGGATCGGAGGTGAAGGCGTAGCGCATAGCATACACGCCGGTCAGGCCCGACAGCGCGTCGATGGAATCGGACTGACTGGCCAGGGCCTGGCTGTAGTACTCAGCGGCTTCGCGCAGGCCGTCTTTGCCGCCGCGGGCGAAGGCGGTTTCGGCTTTTGCGCACAGCGCCACCGCGTCCCAGCGGGGTGCTTGCTGATCGGCTTGATTGTTGACGGCCAACTGCTCGGCCGCCCAGTTGGCCAGCTCGCCTTGAAGTGAGAATACCTGGTCCAGTGGGGTGCTGACTTTGCGCTCGGCCAGGGTCCTGGCTGTTGGAACGTCACTGATGTGGATGGTCAGCTCGACCTCGTCGCCATGACGATCCAGCTTGCCGTGTACCACGCGCTGCGCGGCCAGCTTCTGACCCAGCGCAATGGCATTGTCTCCGGTTGTGGCCAGTTCGGTGGCTTGAGCATCCGGGACCAGTTTGAAGCGTCCGGTTTGTTCCAGCATGGGGCGCAGGGCATTGTGCAGGGCGCGTCCCAGCCAGGCCAGGTCGGCGGCATCGCTGCTGGCTTCGGCCGGGAGCAAAAGCAGCGATCGGGATAGCTCGTCCTGGTCTTCGCCGGCGGCCAACTGCCGCAACGCGTAGAGCATCTCGGCGGCGTTTGCCGGGCGCTTGGACGGATTCGGATCCAGGGCCGAGTCGAGCAGCTCGCCGAGTGCGCCGGGCAACCGGCGCACGATGTCTCCGGGGCGGTGGCTGAATACCGAATGGATCCGGTCGGCGGCGCTGCTGCCGCCAAACGCAGGCTCGCCGGTCGCGGCCTGGAACAGGACGGCAGCCACTGCGAACAGATCGCTGCGGGCATCGAGCTTGGCGGCGCGCAGCTGTTCGGGCGACATGAAGCCGGGCGAGCCGCTAATGGTGTCATGGCGGGTGAATTGCTGATCGTCGGGCAGATCCATGTCGTGAACCAGGCGGGCAATGCCGAAATCCAGGACTTTGATTCGGCCATCTGCCGTCAGCATGATGTTTTCGGGCTTGATGTCGGCATGAACGACGCCGGCGGAGTGGGCATGTCCGAGCGCGCACAACACGCCTTCGGCCAGCTTGAGCAGTTCGGTCAGGTTCAGGCGGCCATGCTGGTACAGATGTTCTGACAAAGGCACACCGTCGACGAACTCCATAGCCAGCCAGGCAACGTTGTCGCGCTCTTCCAGATCGAAGAAGGTGGCGATATTGGGATGCTGCAGGCGCATCAGGGCGGTTGCTTCGCGCTTGAGATGATCCCAGTCTTCGGTGCAAAGCTGCTGGTGGATGCGCTTGATCGCCACGCTGCGCTCCAGCGCGCTGTCGTGGGCCTTGTAGACGGTGCCGCCGCCACCCTGGCCAATACGGGCATCGACACGGTAGTGTCCCAGCCACTGGCCGGGAACCAGATCTTGCGACTGGGGGCTGGTGGGCTGGTCACGCGTGATGATGGCGGTCTCGATATCGCTGGTCGATACCGTCTCTTCCTCGGCGTCGGCCAGGCGTTGGAGCTGGACGGTCAGATCAGCTTGAGTACTCATGCCGGTGGCGTTTGTTGGCCAAGCCAGTCGCGGAAGCTGGTCGGTGGGTCCAGAGCCTCGGCAAAGGCCTGGTTGGCAGGCGGGGAGGGTGCCTGGCCGCAGTTGAAGTAATCGAACATGCCGGTGAGCTGACGGCCCAGGAACAGGCGCGTCAGCAGCCAGGGCAGCTTGGTTGCGCGGGTCTGGCGTCCGAACACCTCGCCGATGACAGCGGCTTGCTGGCGGCTGCTTAAACACTCGGCATACAGCGGGATGAACTGCCCGGACTGCGCCGGCGGCTGCGCCAGGTGAATGGCGGCGTAGCGGCCAATATCGTCCACCGCCACCAGCGCCTGCGGTACGTCAATCGCAAATGGGGTCGTCAGCTTGCCCTTGGCCAGGCCGTTCCAGGTTTGGGGGAACAGCAGGTTTTCCATGAACCCGCCCGGACCCAGCACGTTGTGATGCAGGCCGCTGCTGCTCAGTTGACCGACCAGGAGATGCTTGCTGTCGAAGTGATCGACGCCGGTTGGATGATTGGCGTCGAGCGCGGCCGAGAACAGCAGGTAGGGCAGGCGAGCCTGAACGGCGGCTTCGATAAAGGCCTGCCCGCGTGCTATTTCGGTTTGCTTGTCGCTCAAGGGGAAGGCCAGAAAGGCGGCATTGA
>SKKV01000039.1 GCA_007123575.1 Wenzhouxiangella sp. | reverse complement strand
CCGTTGACAAACAGACTGGCGCGGAATGCTGGCGCAACGTCAGGCAGGATCTGAGAGGCGCCGATCAGGTAAATCGCCAAACTCCCAAAACAAAACAGGGCAGCAATGACGGGCGGCATAAAGAACAGTGCGCAGTAAACGAACAGCCCGATCAGGAATATGTCCAATGACAAGTTGATCTGAAGTGCAAGAGCCGCGATGGCACTGAGCATACCGCCGGTCAATAGAGTGAACAACGTCGTCGGCCAGTAGAGCTTTTCCGGCCTGTCGCGCAGCCACCAACCCCAAAAACCCAGAACGAGCATCAGAAGTAGCAGCAGCCCCCGCATCCAGAGAACGTTTTCGAATAACTCGGGCGTGACCGTTTCACTGCCGAACCGCACCTGAAGCTCTGCCACCGACATCTGCAGGTGCGACCACTCTCCAGTCACCACATAGACCAGGATAGGTAGACCAATCAGAATCAGATTGCGTTGTCTGATCTGATTCTGACGGTTGATCTCGCCCTGTACGGTTTTTGCTTTTTTCTGCTCACTCCCCATTTGCCAAGCATAGGGGCGAATGGCTTTCAATACAACGTCAGATGCTGGGCAATTTCCTCCAGAATCTTTGGATCATCGATGGTAGACGGCATCACGTAGTCTTCGCCATTGGCAATCTGGCGAAGTACCCGCCGCAGAATTTTTCCCGAACGTGTCTTGGGTAAGCGATGGACGATTACCGCGCGCCGAAAACAGGCGACAGCGCCAACCTGCGCCCGGACCATGCTGATCAAGTCCTCGACAATGGCATCGGGAGACTGAGTTGATCCATCCTTGAGGACAACCAGCCCCAGCGGCAGCTGCCCCTTGAGTTCATCGTCGACGCCAAAGACGGCGCATTCGGCCACCTGCGGATGGCTGGCGACGATTTCTTCCATCTCGCCCGTTGAGAGTCGGTGACCAGCGACGTTGATGACATCATCGGTCCGGCCCATGATGAACAGGTAACCCTGCTCATCGATATAGCCGCCGTCGCCGCTCAGGTAGTAGCCTTCATGGCAGGCGAAGTAGGACCGATGGAAGCGTTCCGGATCGCCCCAGATGCCGGCCAGACAGCCTGGCGGCAGGGGCTGGTGAATACAGACCGCGCCTTGAACACCGGCCGGGCAAGGCTGCCCGCTTTGATCCAGGATCTCGACCTGAAACCCCGGCGTCGGGCAAGTTGCCGAGCCAGGTTGTTCGGCCATCATAGCTATGCCGACGGGGTTACAGGCAATGGCCCAGCCGGTCTCAGTCTGCCACCAGTGGTCTAGCACCGGCAGACCGGTCAACTCCTTCAGCCAGTGGTAAGTCGGCGGGTCCAAACGCTCGCCGGCCAGAAACAGGCGCTTGAGCGAGCCCAGGTCATATTTGGCCAGCAGCTTGCCTTCCGGGTCTTCCTTGCGAATGGCGCGGAAGGCGGTGGGCGCGGTAAACAAGGCATTGACCTGGTGCGATTCGATCACCCGCCAAAACGCGCCGGCATCGGGCGTGCGCACCGGCTTGCCTTCATACAAGACCGTGCTACAGCCGTAAATCAAGGGCGCATAAACGATGTAGGAGTGGCCAACCACCCAGCCCACGTCCGAGGCCGCCCAGAACACCTCGCCTGGCTTCATTCCATAAACGACTTCCATGCTGTAGTGCATGGCCACGGCGTGGCCGCCATTGTCGCGCACAATTCCTTTCGGTTTGCCGGTCGTGCCGGAGGTGTAGAGGATGTAGAGCGGGTCAGTAGCCTGCACCGGCACCGCTGCGGCCGGCTCAGACGCCGCAACGGCTGCCTGCCAGTCGTGATCTCGCCCTGATTGCAGCTTGGCTTCGACCTGCGGCCGCTGCAAGATCAGGCAGGCGTCGGGCTGGTGGCTGGCCTGGCTGAGCGCATCATCTAGCAACGGTTTGTAGGGGATAAGCCGGTCAACCTCTATACCGCACGAGGCAGACAGGACGACGCGCGGCTTGGCATCATCAATACGAATGGCCAGTTCGCGGGCGGCAAAGCCGCCGAAGACCACGGAGTGAATTGCGCCTAAGCGGGCGCAGGCCAGCATGCCGATGACAGCGGCCGGCACCATGGGCATATAAAGCACTATCCGATCGCCTTTTTCCACGCCGAGCGTGGCCAGGGCGCCGGCCGTACGGGCAACCTGCTCGGTCAATTCCACGTAGGTGTAGCGCTCTATGGTGTCAGTCACCGGCGAGTCGTAAATCAGGGCGATCTGCTCGCCACGCCCAGCCTCGATATGGGCATCCAGGGCCAGCCAGGAGGTATTGAGCTGACCATCGGCAAACCAGCGATGGCTGCCGTCCTCAGCCGTCGACACACCTGTTACCGGCGGACGAATCCATTCAATCCGCTTGGCCTGTTCCAGCCAGTAGTCGCCAGGCGCTTGTTGGGCGCGCCGGTAGGCGTCTTGATAGGCAGAAGAGACTGCCGGGGTAGTGAGCGTCGTCTCCATGGTGCGGCTTGCCCGTTTCTTTTGCTGGCTGCTGACTATGCCTGATTGCCGGCAGCCAAAAAACTAGACCAAAGCCTTACTTGGTCTCAGCCAGCCCGTACCACCTGGTTGCGTCCTCCGGCCTTGGCCGCATACAAGGCTTGATCAGCCAGACGCATCAGTTCACCGCGGCTTCGATCGGGCGTTGCCTCCAGTGTCGCCGCGCCGGCACTGATCGTGACATGGCTTTGGTCTGCTGCGGCGGGGTGATGAATACTTAGCTCGGCAATGCTGTCGCATAGTCGCTGACCGAGTTTCAGGGCCTGGCTGGCGTTGGTCTCGGGCAGAATGACGGCAAACTCCTCGCCGCCAACACGCGCAACGGTGGCCTGTTCATGATCGACAGTTTCGCAAAGCGCGCTGGCGATGTCGCGCAGACAGTCATCGCCGGCCTGGTGGCCCAGGGCGTCGTTGAATGCCTTGAACCAATCAACATCGACCATCAGGATGGATATCAAGGCGCGCTCTTTGACGGCTGTAAACCAGGCTGCATCCAGGGCGTGCTCGAACGCCCGACGATTGGCGATGCCGGTGAGCTCGTCTCGACTGGCCAGCGCGGCGAGCTGCTGATTACGTGATTCGAGTTCGCGCTTGGCCTCGAGCAACTCGTCATACAGGCGTGATTTGCTGACCGCCAAGGCAAGCTGACTGGCGAGCTGCTTGAGGAAGTCGACATGGGTATCACGATAGGCGCCCGCCTGACCGCTGGCCAGCAGCAAAAATCCTTCCGCTTGATCACCCACGCGCAGCGGACAAATCATGCTCGATTTGATGCCTTCGTCCATCAGGCGGCGAGTGGAGCGTGAATCGGGGTGGGCGGCCAGATAATCGGCCAGGTCGTCAATAATGCGCGGCTGACCGGTTTGCAGGACTTCGGTCAGCCCACGGCTGCGAAACCCACCGCCAAATTCCCGCCCCTGCACTCCTCGCAGCTCGCCGCGGCGTGACCACAGCGTCCGTATGGCCAGGCGCTCGCTGTCGACCAGGGCCAGAATCATGTGATCGTAGGGAACAAACTCATGCAGGGTTTCGTAGGTATGGTCCAGCACCTGCTGCAGCTTGACCGCGCGGTTGATGTACTCGGTCAGCTCGGCCAGCTTGGCCAACTCGGCGGTGCGCTGATTCACTTCTGACTGCAGCTCACGCTCGCGTTGCTGCACCCAGCGACTGCGCAGGCGGGCCAAAATCAGGCTGGCCAGCAGCGCTGCAAGGAGCAGACCCAGATACAGCTCCGGCCGCTGCGCCCAGCCCGGCCGGACCTCGAATTCGAAGCCGTCGCCGATTTCGCTCCAGAGCCCGTCGTGGTTGGCAGCAATAACCTGGAATCGCAGGCGCCCGGATGGAATCACGGGAAAATAGGCAACGCGCCGGGTGCCTGCCTCCACCCAGCGCTGATCGAAGCCTTCCAATCGGTAGCGGAAATTGACCCGCTCGGGTGCCCTGAATGACAGCGCGGTGTAGTGAATTTCCAGGTTGCGGGCCCCGGCTGGTAGGGAAATGCCCGACCGGAAATCAATCGGTTCGCCATCAAGCAGCACCTGCTCGATCAGTACCGGCGGCGGCAGCGCATTGACCTGGTCGCTGCGCGTATCGAACACGGCAAGGCCATCCACAGTCGGTATCCACAGCCGGCCATCGTCGAGCAAAACACCTGCCGGCTGGGCACCGCCGTTGGTTTCGCTGGCCGGCATGCCGTCATTTCGATCAAGCAGCATGACTTCGATGGCATCCACTTCGCCTGCGGCAAACGCATTCAAACTGGCGCGACTGACCCGCATCACGCCTCGATTGGCGCTCATCCAGAAACGGCCTGATTCATCTTCGAACAGGGAAGACACAATGTCATCGGGCATGCCGTTGCTGCGATCAAAAACGAACACCTGGTCGCCGTCAATGCGATTGAGACCGCCGCCATAGGTGCCAATCCAGATAACTCCGTCAGCATCGGAATGAATGACCCTGACCTGGCGCCCGGCAAGCCCATTGGCCTCGTCGAAGCGATGCTGCTCGTTTCCATTGATTCGAAGTGCGCCCGCCCGAGTGCCAACCCACAGCGCGCCATCAGCGCCCTCGGTCAAAAAAAATACGTCTTCACCTTCTGTGCCGGGCACCAGCTCCACGCTCGAGTTCGCAGGCTGCAATCGAAACACGCCTTGATCGGTTCCGATCAGAATATGGCCGGCGCGGTCCTCATACAGGGCGCGGACAATATTCTCCCGGGTGCCTGGTTCGGGCACCGGGTGGACTGTTCCCTCCGCATCCAGGCGATATAGACCGCCGCCGTGGGTGCCGACCCAAACCTCTCCGCTGGCCATGGGCAGCAGTGACCAGACACAGGTATTGGTGAAGCCATTGTCGCCGTCAAACAGGCGAGTACCGTGCTCGCCAAAGTGGACCAGGCCTCGACAGGGCAGGCCTGCCCAGATTTCTCCCGATGGATCAACGGTGACAGGCAGAAATGGTTGGACCGATGAAAATCTGGACAGGCGCACGCCGTAGGCGCGACCTTCGGCCAGCTTCTTGATTCCGCGGCCAATAAAGCCAGTCCAAAGATTACCCTCGCGATCGCTCAACAAGGATACGGCGCCGCCGGCGCGCAAAGGGCTGTCTTCGGATGGCTGCTCCAGCCTTGGCGCAACCCGGGTCAAGCCGGCAATACTCGTCGCTATCCAGACGTTGCCGTGCTGATCATCGGTCAGCGAATAAATCCAGCCCAGCCCTTCGGGCAGATCGATTCGCCCAACATCCCCCGATCGGTATCGGAACAGCTCGAATTCAGTGCCTATCCAGGTCGTGCCATCGTCGGCATGGTGAATGACGCGAATGATGTCATCGTCGAAGCGACTGGCCCACGCTGGCTGCTCGCAGGTGGCGTCGGAATACAAACACAGCCCCTGGACGGTACCGACCCAGAGCACGCCATCATCCGGATGCTGGGCCAGTGTATGCACATTTGGGTCGGCCAGATGCCCCAAGTCAATCGATCGCACGCTCTCACCGGCCAGCTCGAACAGGCCGTATTGCGCGCCAATCCATAGCCGTCCGTCAAGTCCGGCATGAATGGTATTGACCCGGTCAATCGCTGCCGCCTCTTCAGAAACCGGCTGGCTCAGCTTGCCGTCGGTCAAGCGACAGATCGAGCCACGCTCCGCGCCGACCCAGACCACGCCTCCCTGGTCTACTGCCAGGCTGGTGTAGCGGCGCCCGCAGGCCGATTCTTCAGGAATCAGTTCCATGCGTACACCGTCGAAGCGCGCCAGCCCGCCGAAGGTGGCGATATACACGTAGCCCAAAGGCGACTGAACCATGGCATTGACCGTGGACTGCGGCAAGCCATGGTCAAGAGACCAGGCCTGGACCGTGTACTGGTCAATGCCAAGCTGCGGGTCGAGAGAGAAAACAGGCCGTGGCGCCAGGCCAATCAGCAGGACGAACAGGATTGTCACCGGCAGCAAGGCGCGCCCTGCCCTCCAGCCTAAAGCCAACCCGCATGCCCTGAAAATCGCCAGCGTCCCACCTTTGCTGTTCTTGCCTGTCTGTCCATTGTAACGGCAAGTCGCCAGACGGCGCATCGACGCCTGCGAATTCAGACAGTACCGCCGGCCGCATGGCCCGATGCCCAGGCCCACTGGAAGTTGTGGCCGCCCAGGTGGCCGGTGACATCGACTACCTCGCCGATGAAAAAGACGCCGGGATGCGCCCTCGCCTCCATGGTCCGCGAAGACAGCGCCGAGGTATCAACCCCGCCCAGCGTCACCTCTGCAGTCCGGTAACCCTCGGTATCGGATGGCCAGACTTGCCAATGCTTGAGGGCGGCCACACAATCGGCGATGGCCTGGTCGGAAATTTCTGCCAATGGCCTGTCCTCCAGCCACAGCTCGCACCAACGTTGCACCAGGCTTTTGGGTAGCAGCTCGCCGAGCGCCGTGCGAAGCTGTGTTCGCGGCCGGTCCCGGCGCAGCTTGCGCAAATGCTCGCCCAGATCCAGCGTCGGCAGCAGGTCGATCGCTACAGGTTGGCCCGGCTGCCAGTAAGAAGATACTTGCAAAATCGCCGGTCCGCTGAGGCCACGGTGGGTAAACAGGATGTTCTCGCGAAAAGCGGGGCCACCGGCCTGGCTGAGCGTGTCCACGGCCACCCCGGCCAGCCCATCGAATTGCTTGAGCTTGCGGTCTTCGAGCACGAAGGGCACCAGGGCGGCGCGAGTGGGCTGGATTTTCATGTCCAGACTGCTAGCGAAATCGAAGCCGAAACCGGTCGCGCCCATGCGGGGGATCGAGTAGCCGCCGGTAGCAATGACCAGCGAATCACACCTGAGATGCTGGCCGCCGGCATGCAGTCTGTGTGGTGGCCCGAGCTGCTCAATCTCGACCGGCGTATGCGTTCTGACCTCGGCCCCGGCGGCTCGGCACTCGCTTAGCAAGAGGCCAACAATATCTTTTGATGAGCGGTCGCAGAACAGCTGGCCGAGCTTCTTTTCGTGGTAAGGAATGCCGTGTTTTTCAACCAGGGCAATAAAATCCCACGGCGTGTAGCGGCTCAGCGCCGATTTGCAGAAATGCGGGTTGGCCGAGAGGAAATTCTCCGGCTCGCTGTACATGTTGGTGAAGTTGCAGCGCCCACCGCCTGACATCAGGATTTTCTTGCCAACCTTGTTGGCGTGGTCCAACACCAAAACCTTGCGGCCGCGCTGGCCGGCGGTAATCGCGCACATCAAGCCGGCCGCGCCCGCGCCGATAATCACGACATCAACATGGACCGGCGGTGAGCGGCTGGCAGAAGGCATGACGAACGGTCAGAAGACGGGCTAAAGGAGGATCAAGGAGCAAGATTCAAAGGACAAGTCTAACGGTGGTGTCGGAAACGGGAAAGCGAAAACGAGGATCGGTTAGACTTGCGCGCCATGGATGCCGTCCAAGCCGCAATTCTGGCCCTGATTCAGGGGCTGACCGAATTTCTCCCTGTTTCCAGTCAGGCTCACCTGGTGCTGTACTCGCTGTTTACCGGCACCGAGTATCAAGGGCTGGATTTCGACATCATCCTGCACGCCGGCTCGCTGGTGGCGGTGGTGACTTACTTTCGGCGCGAGCTCTGGGCCATGGGCAACGATTGGCTCAAGGCCTTGACCGGAAGTGAGAAAACGGCGGATTCGCGCCTGGCCTGGTGGATCATCATCGGTACGATTCCGGCCGGCATCCTGGGCCTGCTGTTCAAAGACTATGCCGAGGTGGCGCTGCGCAGCCCGCTGATCATGGGCTCGGCGCTGATCTTTTTTGGGCTGCTACTGGGCTGGGCCGACTGGCGCTGGCGTGGCGAGCGTGACGAACACAATCTGACTTTGAAAGACGTGCTGGTGATTGGGTTTGCGCAGGCGCTGGCGCTGATCCCCGGGACTTCGCGGTCGGGCATCACGATGACGGCGGCGCTGTTTCTGGGCCTGAGCCGGGAGGCGGCGGCGCGGTTTTCGTTTTTGTTATCGGTGCCGATTATTGCCGCAGCGGGCTTGCTGGGGACTCGTGATCTGGTCCGCAATGGTACGGAGACGGAGTTGGGGCCGTTGCTGGTGGGGTTCGTGGTGGCGACGATCAGTACCTATGCGTGCATTCATTATTTTCTGGCGTTTATCCGCAAGGTGGGCATGCAGCCGTTTGTGGCGTATCGGGTGATTTTGGGGATTGTTTTGTTGATGTTCTTTATTTGACTGCTGCGCGAGTCTGGGAGGGGGATTTTGGGGCCGCTGCCGAGGTTGCGGTAGGAACGGGGTGGAGGAGATGGATTGAGCGTGGTCCCCGGCCACGTTGGGCCGGGCTACGGGTTTCCGGGTACTTTTTACCTCCTCTACCCCTCTCCCCGCGCAGCCATGCTGCCGAGTAACGCTTGCTGCCGTCGCGCCCGTTTCCGATCAGGGTCCGCCTCGGCGGGAACCGCCGCAATGGCTGCGCAGTACGCCTCGGGGAAGCCGTGGTAGCGGGCGCCGGCGAGGACCAGGTCTCGGTACCAGGCGTAAGGTTTGGCCTCGGTGGCGCGCCAGTGGCTGGGGCTTAGGTAGGTCAGGGCGGGTTGTTCGCGGTCGTTGAGAGTCAGGTCCAGCCAGAAGGTCTCGTAGCCTCGGCCGACGCCTTCGAATTGGTCGAGGGCGATGTATTGGGTTCGGTCCAGTTCGAACAGCGCGCCCCAGGCCTGGTGCTGACTGCCGGGGGCGGCGCGGAGGTTGGCTTTGGCCGAGCCATCGGAGCCGCGTTTGTCGAAGCACAGGCGCCAGCCGGGGAGTGCAACCTTGCCGAGGCTCTTGACGGGGCCCAAGCGGGCTTCCAGGCGTGCGGGATGCAGGTTGGACCCGTAGGCCAGGTAATGAATGACGGCTTTTTTCAAACCAGGCCGCGCGGGCGGAACAGGCGGTCGTGCAGGCTGAGCGCGTAGCGGTCGGTCATGCCGGCAACGTAGTCCAGCACCTGGGTCAGCGGCTCGGCCTCGGCAATGCGGTAGCTGTCCGGGATTTCGTCCGGGTGGGCGAGCAGGTGTTCGACCAGCTGATGGATAACCCCGCGGGCGCGTTCGGCCTGGGCCTCGGCTTCCGGGCGCAGGTAGACGCGCTCGAACATGAATTCGCGAAAACGCTTCATCGCCAGCATGATGTCGGCATCCATGGCCAGGCGGCCACGCTTGCAGGATTCATCGATCACTGCCTCGACCATGGCGTTGATCCAGCTTCTTTCGCCGATTGGTCCCAGTATCTCGACGATATCGGCCGGCACATCTTCGACAGTGATCACGCCGGCGCGCAGCGCGTCCTTGAGATCATGGTTGAGGTAGGCGATGCGATCGGCAAAGCGGCAGGTCCAGCCTTCGGCGGTGTGCGGCGGCGGTTTGACCCGCCAGGTGTGGGCGCGGATGCCGTCGAGCACTTCCCAGCTCAGGTTGCGGGGCTCGAGCACTTCGAAGATGCGCACGCCCTGTTCCGAGTGCAGCCATTCACCGCCATCGATGTATTCCGACAGGGCGGCCTCGCCGGTATGACCGAAAGGGGTGTGGCCGCAGTCGTGGGCCAGGCAGATGGCTTCGGTGAGCACCTCGTTGAGGCCCAAGGCCACGGCAATGGCACGGGCGATCTGGGTCACCTGCAAGGTGTGGCTCATGCGGGTGACAAAATGGTCGCCTTCCGGGTTGATGAAGACCTGGGTCTTGTGCTTGAGGCGGCGAAAGGCCTTGGAATGCAGGACCCGGTCGCGATCGCGCTCGAATTCGGTGCGGTAGGGGTCGGGATCTTCGGGCCTGGCGCGGCCGCGCGAGTTGACCGAACGGGTGGCCAGCGGCGACAGGTCCTGCTCCCTGAGCTCGCGTTGCTGGCGGCTGACGGGCTTGAGTCTGATGACTTGTTCGGCTACTTCGCTCATGTCAATCTCGTCTTGCCTCGGATGATTCTTAAACGGCTTCGTTCGGCTTGGGGCGCCGCCCTCGGTTGGGGGCTTACGCTTCAGTTCGACGCGGTGGCGAGGCCTTCAGCGCAAGCCCCCAACCGAGGACGGCTTGTGGGCTGAGGGTTGAGAGGCCTCTCTCGACTTCTTGCAGTTTACAGCTTGTCCCTGACATCGGCGTTAAAGCCAACCAGAATCCCAGCCGCTGTTTCAAAAATCGGGCGCTTGATCAGGGTTGGCGCGGCCAGCAGGATGGGAATGGACTGCTTTGGGTCCATGGCCTGTTCGCGCTCGTTTTCATCCAGGCCGCGCCAGGTGGTGGAGCGCCGGTTGACCAGGGTGTCGGGGCCGACGGCTTTCAGCCAGCGCTGGAGGGTTTCTTCATTCAGGCCGTCTTCGCGCAGGTCGTGCCATTGGTGTTCCTTGCCCTGCTCGTCAAGCCAGCGCCGGGCTTTACGGCAGGTGTCGCAGGACTTGATACCGAACACCTTCATGCCTGATCTCCGGCGCGCAGCAGCTCGTTGACCGAGGTTTTGGCCCGGGTTTTTTCATCGACCTGCTTGACGATGACGGCGGCATATAGGCTGTGGCTGCCGTCGGCGGCCGGCAAAGTGCCGGAGACCACGACCGAGCCGGCCGGGACGCGGCCGTGGAGGATTTCGCCGGTGGCGCGGTTATAGATGCGCGTCGACTGGCCGATAAAGACGCCCATGCCGATCACCGAGCCGCGCTCAACGATCACGCCCTCGACCACTTCCGAGCGTGCGCCGATGAAGCAGCCGTCTTCGATAATGGTCGGGTTGGCCTGCAGGGGCTCGAGCACGCCGCCGATGCCGGCACCGCCGGAGATATGCACGTTGCGGCCAACCTGGGCGCAGGAGCCGACCGTGGCCCAGGTGTCGATCATGCTGCCGGCGCCGACAAAGGCGCCGATGTTGACGTAGCTGGGCATCAGAACCACGTCGCGACCGATGTGCGCGCCCTGGCGCACGGTGGCGGTGGGCACGATGCGGGCGCCGCTGGCGGCCGCAGCATCGGCATTATCGGCAAAGCGCAGCGCGACCTTGTCGTAGTAGTGGCTGGCGCCGCCGGCTATGTCGCGATTGGCGGTAATGCGGAAGTGCAGCAGGATGGCCTGCTTCAGCCAGCCGTTGACGATCCAGCCGTCAGGGCCGGGTTCGGCCACTCGGAACTCGCCGCTTTCCAGGCCTTTCAGGCAGTTGTCCACGGCGGTCCTGAGTTCGGTGCTGGCTCGGTCGGGAGCAAGCTCGGCGCGTTGCTCCCAGGCCTGTTCGACAATCTCTTTTAAGGCTTCAATATTTTTTTGCATTTCTCTTAGAACAGTTTTCATTCGACTGGTTGGAAATCTAAAAGACTAAAACCTTGGGAACGCAAAGCAGCCAAGAAACCAAGAATATTAAGCTCATCAAAATTTTTGCGTCTTGGCTGCTTCGCTGCTTTGCGTCCAAAAAGGTTTTTGT
>SKKV01000043.1 GCA_007123575.1 Wenzhouxiangella sp. | reverse complement strand
CTGCACAACGTCGGCACCCTGCGCACCAGCTCAGGCTTCCGTCTGGGCGAGCCCTTGACCGGCATGTCCACCCAGACCCTGCTCGGCATCTGGGATACCGCGCCTTACCTGCATGACGGCTCTGCCGGCGAGCTGGAAGACGTATTCCGGGTCGCCGGCGGCCAGGTATACGAGGCCGAGGATGGGCTGCTCGGTGGCGATGCCATTGTCCCGAACTTCATCCACATCAACTGGGATTCTTCCAGTCATGGCCGGCTGGTCCAGCTGCGCCAGAACGGCGACTCCGTGACCTTCGAAAATGTCGACGGCGGCAGCGGGGGTGCGGGTGCCATCGAGCTGCGCTACCTGCCCAACAGCGGCGGAACCGTGCAGATCACGGTCAACGGCGACCATGTCCAGACCATCAGCATGGCCCAGCAGCAAACCCACTTCGAATGGCGCCGCCTGCGCTTCGAGGATGTGCCGCTGACAGCCGGCGCCAGCAACACTATCGAAGTCCGCCGGGTCAGCACCACCAGTTGGCAAAGCCCTGCCCTCGATCACATCACCGTCAGCCGGCCGGACGAGCTGGCCCTGGCCGCGCCGCACCGCGCGGCCCTGAGCCTTGAGGCCGATGATGTCGAGCGCCTGATGCGCTATCTGCGCGAACTCGACGGCCGCGATGCCAATGGCCAGGTCGGCGTCCGCGATCGGGTCTTCCGCGATCGCTTTCAGCAGGGGGCGTTCAGGTGGGTTGACTAACCGCGAAGACGCAAAGGACGCGAAGGGAAAGAGGAAACCGCTGGTTGTCCTATCCTGCTCAGCCGAGTCTCTCATCGCTGACCGGCTGAAGCCGGATTTGCAAACAGGCACACTTAACATGACCATCAGCCTACTCCCAGCTCTCGCAGCGGGTGGTATCTGCCAGGCCGAGAGCTGGCGGATACCACCCGATGCCCCTCCAACCACCTCCAACCCCCAACATCCAAGCCGCGAATCCGCATGACAACGAAAGATGCGATGATGACATCAAGCCAATCGTCGGACCTGCAATGACCGAGCCATCGAAAAGAGCCTCTCTCTACGCCGTGCTGCTGGGGGGACGTGCTGCGCGCTGCCATGTCGAGCTGCATGACGTGGTCTTTGCGGTCGGTAACGGCCTGGAATCGTTGCACGAGCAGCTGCTTGATGCCTGGTTTGGCGAGCCGAAAGGTTTGCATGTCGACGCTTGGACCCGGCTTGATCAAATCGACGGCTACCGCGTTCATCTGGACAAAACGCCCAATCCGGGCCCGGAGCGACTGTGGTTTATCAATATCGGCGGATATCGAAAAAACGAGTTTGCCGAGCGCCATGCCTATGCCTTCATCGCCGGCAAAGGCAAAGCCCAAGTCAAGGCCCGGGCCAAGGCCAGCCTGCTGAAAGGACATGAACTGGTCCACAAGGATGACCTGCTGGAGATTGACGACTGCCTTTGCCTCGATCGCGTCGGGCCCTGGCATGTGCGGCTGGAAGCAGACTCGAACGCCCGATCACCAGAAATTGTCAACGGATACTTTCCCCTACCGACCGCCACCATCGCTCGCTGGCAGGCCGAACAAGCTGGAAAAAGCTGAGGCGACCAAGCCAAACTTGGATTAGAATCAGCTCTCGCGATCCGGTGGGGTTCATGCCAGTGTCTACGAACAGCTGCATTGTCGAACGCTTCTCCGAGCTACGTGAGCTGGACGCAAAAGAGATTGACCTGCTCGCCAGCCTGGAGCGCGATCTGAAAAGCTACCCGGCCGGCGAGCGGCTGCAAGCCATTGGCGACCCGGCAAGCCAGTTCTTTACCCTGCACAGCGGCTGGGCCTGCAGCGTGCGAGTGCTCGCCGACGGCCAACGTCAGGTGCTGGACATTTTTCTGCCTGGCCAGGTCATGGGCCTGCGGGAGATGGGGTTCGACAAAACCCACGCTGAAATCGTGGCCCTGACCGATGTCGAGGCCTGTCCTTTCCCTAGAACTCGGCTGAGGGAACTTCTAGAAGAAGCGCCCCATCTTGGAGAGCTGTTTTTCATCGTCATGGCCCGCGAGCAGGCGATGTTGACCGAGCGCATGATCAGCATTGGCAGACGGCCTGCTCTGAAACGCATTGCCCACTTTCTCCTGGAGTTCAAGGTCCGGCTGGCCTGCTCAGCTGACGAATTCGAGCTACCGCTAAATCAAACCGTGATCGGCGATGCGCTGGGCCTGTCGGCCGTCCACGTTAGCCGCACGCTCTCGACCCTGCGTAAACGCGGCTTGGTGAGCGCTGAAAACGGAACCATCCGGCTACTCGATGTCGATCAATTGATTGAACTTGCCGAGTTTGAGCGTGGCTATCTTGACTGCCACTTGCGCTGGGCGCAGCTGCCAAGGCAGTGAAAGACGACCTGCCAGCCATACGACCGGCAGGTCAAAGACTACGAACGCTAAACCGGTGGACGACGGCCGGTCAGGAAGAAAACCAGGGCCACGATCAGGCCGACCACAAACAGAATCCAGGCAATATTGGTGGCAGCTCCGGCAATGCCGCTAAGGCCCAACACACCGGCAATGATGGCTACGATCAAGAAAACCAGCGCCCATGAAAGCATGATGATCATCCTTCTTGTTTTAGAGAGCCATCAGGCTAGCTTTTTGCCCCCGGCCGCGCCTTAACCCAAGTTATGGCGATTGCGTCCTGAGATCACTATGGTGGTGGACGGATTGATGCAATTTCCCCAATGGAGTAACAGCAGATGAATGAAGATCAAGCCCAAGGAGCGTGGGATAAGTTCACCGCCAAGGTCAAGCAGGAGTGGGGCAAGCTGACCGATGACGAGGTCAAGCAGGCCGAAGGCAACAAGGATGAACTGATTGCCCGCATCCGGGAAAAATACGGAGACAGCAAGGAGGCCATCTCCAAGAAGTTCAACGAGCTGATGGAGGACTGAGCATGAATAGCGTTGGAAAAATGACCATCCGCGCCCTTTTTCTCGGGCTGGCCCTGGCCTTTCTGGCCAGCGCGAGCCTGACTGGCTGTCGTGATCCGGGCCCGGCCGAAGAGGCTGGCCGAGAGGTTGATGAAGCCGTGGAAGACGCCAGGGATGCCCTGGACGAATTGGGCGAAGACGCCGAAGGTGCCCTGGAAGAACTGGAAGAAGAGTTCGACTAGACAGCCTGGCAATATCCGGCGATGGGCTAAACTACCCGGTCTTCCCATCGCCGGACCACCCATGGCCTTATCCAACGCCCAGAAGAAATACCTGCGCGGCCTCACCCACCATATTGACCCGGTTGTCATGGTTGCCGACAAGGGCCTGACCGACAACGTACGGGCTGAAATCGAGCAAGCACTGGAGCATCATGAGCTGATCAAGGTTCGTCTGCGCGCCGAGCGTGAGCAGCGCAGCGCCTGGATCGAACAGATTGCCAATGACACCGGTGCCGAGCTTGTTCACCAGATCGGCCAGGTCGCTTGCTACTATCGGCGTCATCCAAAAAAGCCGAAGATTGCACTTCCCTGACAAATTTCCATGCAGCTCACCGAGCACTTGCCCGGCAATCACTATGTCATTCGCCGCGCCGCGCCAGGCGCAGTCTGGATCGACGACGAGTGTTTCGACCGCAGCCTCATTGTTGGCGCCCGTTTTTTGCAGCCCCGGTGGCCGGTCGATACGCCGGCCTGTCTCAATGAAAAAACACTGAAACCGCTGTTCGATTTGTCGCCCGAGCTGGTCCTTTTGGGCATCGGCAATCACCAACAGTTTGTATCGCCTCTGATCCAGCGGCGCTTCTTTGAACAGGGCATCGGGCTTGAGTGCATGACCCTGGCAGCCGCCTGTCGCACCTTCAACGTTCTGATGAGCGAAAATCGACGCGCACTGGCCGCGCTCATCCTGCCTGGCCGTTGAAAAAACGCACAGGCACTACAGTTTTTGCTAATGTAAGAGTTCAACCAGCCGAAACCCAAGGGGGAGCAGGCCGACCTACTCTCGGGGTAGCCCGGTCGCGTTAATCATGAAAGCCGATGACCCGCGCCCGCAGCTAGCCTTATCGGCGGTGCCACGTTCCAGCTTTATCGCCTCGGCAGACCTGCGCCGGTTAATGTCGGGGCGCAGCATTCCATCGCCTGCGGCAGTTCGCCAGATTTTGCAGTGGCTATCCCCGCTCAGCCCGAAAAAACGTGCGTTGGTGGTGGGCAGCGGTTCCGGCTACTTGCCCGCCGTACTGCGGCAACTGGTTGGTCGGCTCGATGTGATCGAGAAAGATGCGAGCATTGCCGACATTGCCCGGGAGAACTGGCGCAAAGCCCGCACCGCACCCATTGCGATCACGGTGGGCGAAGGCAAACTAGGTGTCCCGGAGCAAGCGCCTTTCGATCTGATCGTATGCGCCTGTGAGATTGACGACATCAGCGAGCTGGTCAAACAACTTGATCCGAACGGCTGTTTGTACACACTGGAAGGGGACGAGCCGATGATGCCGAACCTGGTCAGCTACCGACCGGGCGGCGACTCTGGACGCAATCGCACCCAGCTTGGGCCGGTCAACTTCTCTCGCGATACTGGCGAGATCCTGATCGACTTGGACTACATCGATCAGGCGCAGCTTCAGGAGGCTCGTGACGAGGCGCTTCAAAAGCGCGAACCTGTGATTAACGTTTTGCGCCGCCGCCTGCGGGTAGACGACACAGAATTCTATCGCAATATCGCAACCCAGCGCGGCCTGACCTTCATGCAGGCTGACGAACTGCTCAACGATCTGGACGTATCACTTTTTCGAAGCTTTTCAAAGACTTTCCTGGACAACCAGCGGCTGATCCCGGTTCGAGCCGACGGCGAGGCCCTGCTGGTGATCTCCGACAACCCCGATGCCAGCCTGGATGATCTGGCCCGTATGCACGGCAGCGGTCGGCTGCGCATGGCGCTGGTCACGCCGACCAGCTTCAAACGGGTTTGGTCTGCGCTGGAGCTGACCCAGCGCAGCAAGCAAATGCTGCGCTGGCGCGAAGAGCCGACCGCGCCAGCGACAGTGGAAGAGGACGAGCCGCGCGAAAAAGACTTGATCGATTCGCAGACCCGCGAGATCAGCCACTACCTGGTTTCCATTTATGAAGCCATTCTTCTGGATGCGGTCAGCGCCAACGCCAGTGATGTGCATATCGAACGCTACGGAAACAGGATTCGTATCCGAATCCGCGCTGACGGTGAGCTGCATGACCTGACCCACTACAAGCTTACCCCGCGCGATCACGCCGGTTTGATCAACGTCATCAAGGTTCGGGCGGAAATCAACATCGCCGAACGTAGATTGCCGCAAGGTGGTCGCTCTCACATGCGCGTCGGTAGCACCAACTACGACCTGCGGATACAGATCCAACCTTCCCTGCACGGCGAGCATGCCGTTATTCGCCTGCTGTCACAGACCGGCCGCGTACTGGGGCTGGACGAACTCGGCATGGCTCCGCGCACCGCCCAACTCTACCAACGCCTGCTCAATAACCCTGCCGGACTGGTGCTGGTCGTAGGCCCGACCGGGTCGGGAAAATCAACCACGCTGTATGCCGCACTGCAATCCCTGGCCGATGACGGCCGCCGCAAAGTCATCACTGTGGAAGATCCGATCGAGTACTCGATCGACAATATCCAGCAGACTCGCGCTCGTCCTGAAATCGGCTTCAACTTTGCTGATGCCATGCGGTCTTTTGTCCGCCAGGATCCCGACGTGATCCTGGTCGGCGAAATTCGCGATACCGAAACCGCGCTGGAGGCCATCCGCGCCTCGCAAACCGGACACCTGGTGCTTTCGACCCTGCACAGCAACGATGCCGTCGATGCCCTGCAGCGCCTGTTCGACCTCGATATCCTGGCCAACTCGGTTGCCGGCGAGTTGCTGGCCGTCATTGCCCAGCGCCTGGCCAAGCGCATCTGCCCCCACTGCCGACAGCCGGCCGAAGCCGACCCGGCCATTCTGGCTGAAGTGTTTCCGGAGCGCATACCCCCGGGCTTTCGCTGCTTCGAAGGAAAAGGTTGCACGGAGTGCAACGGACGCGGCACCAGAGGCCGTGTGGCCGTGGTTGAATTTTTGAGCGTCAACGATGAAATTCGCAACGTCATTTCTCGTCAGCCGCCGGTTGGTGAACTGAGGTGGCAAGCCCTGGACGCCGGCCTGATGACCATGCGCGACAGCGCATTGGATCATGTCGTTGCCGGCACCATTCCACTCAGTGAACTTCCCCGGATACTGCACCAGGAGCGCATGGCACCGGAACAACGCGGCGGACGCAGGAGCAATCCATGAGCAAACAGCCCCAACTGCAGCGCCTGCCGGCCGAAGTCTATTATCGGGACGAGCTCAAACGATTGGCCAAAGCCGACTCTCACCGGGTGCCCCCGGGTTGGAATCTGTCCCCCATTGCGGTTGAAAAATTCGTTCTCGGTGACGAAACGCTAGAAGTACAGCCCAAGATCGTGGCCGACCCGGGGGTGATCACGCGCATCGTGATCGGGCTTTTGACCGACCGCGGTTGTTTGTTGGTTGGCGAACCGGGCACCGCCAAGTCCTGGCTGTCCGAGCTTATCGCGGCGGCGATCTCGGGTGACTCTTCACTGGCCGTGCAGGGCGGCGCCGTCAGCCAGGTCAACCAGTTGCTCTATAGCTGGAACGAAGCCATCCTCACCAGCCAGGGGCCGGTGATGGAAGCACTGGTTCCCAGCCCGATCTACCGGGGCATGCGCGACGGAAAAATCGTCCGCTTTGAAGAAGTGGCTCGTTGCCCCCAGCCGCTGCAGGATGCCTTGCTATCCATCCTCTCAGAGCGCGTTATTACCATTCCCGAGCTCAGCGGCGAGGCCGGCGTGCTCTATGCCCGCGCCGGCTTTAACGTCATTGCCACATCCAACAGCATCGACGAGGGCGTCAACCGCATGAGTTCTGCCCTGAAACGACGGATGAATTTCGAGATCATCCCGGCCATCCGTTCGGTGGAAGAAGAGGTGAAGGTGGTTGAAAGAGAAGCCGCGCGCGCCAATGAACAATCCGGCATCCAGGTAGACCTGAACCGCCAGATTATCGAGGTGTTGGTGACCATCTTTCATGAACTTCGCAATGGACAGACCCTGGACGGGCGCAGCACCGACAGATTAGCCGGCGCCACCATGTCCACCGCCGAGGCTGTTGGCGTGGCTCATGCCTTGAGCGTACATGCTTTTTACTACTCGGAAGGTCAGCTCGACATTGGCCAACTGTTACACTTCATTATTGGCTCGGCACTGAAGGATCAGCCGGAAGATCGCCGTCGTTTCCGTCATTACTTTGACACCGAGGTAGCCGGACGCGAGGAATTGCACTGGCGCGAGGCCTACGCAAAGCGTGATCTCATTTAGGAAACCCCAGCGGTTGCCTAGGCCTTGATCTCCGGCGGCCACTCTCTAGCGCCCTACAGACTTTTGTAACCAAGGACCAACCAAAACATGTTGCACGTCGATATCCCCACTCAACCGGAACTACAAACCCTGGTCGCCCAGCGCAACCCGGCCTGTGTCTCCATCTACCTGAAAACCACGCCGCAGACCCAGAACATCGACAAGGCTGCGATCACCTTGTCCAACCTGATCAAGGAGGCCGATGCTCAGCTGGAAAAAGCCGGCGTCGACAAGCGCACCCGCTGGGCTGTCACCGAGCAACTCGAAGAAGTCACCGAAGATGAGGATTTCTGGGCCTTTCAGGCGAACAGTCTGGCCATTTTCGCCACACCCGAGTCGCATCGCAGCTACCGGCTACCAACGCATCTGGAACCGGTGGTCGAAGTCTCTGATCGCTTTTTCTTGAAGCCGCTTATCCGCGCCATCAGCATGCCGCAGCACGCTTTCGTTCTGGCGCTGGCGGAAAATGAGGTCAGGGTGGTCGAGGTATTCAGTGACATGCCGGCTGAAACCCTGAAGATTGCCAACCTGCCCAAGGACGCTGCTTCGGCCGTCGGCACCAGCACGGTCAACACACGCTCTCACTCATCCGGCCGACTGCACGGCAGCGAGGGCCAGAAGGTTCACCTGCGCAAGTATTGCCGGATGATCGACGCTGCCCTCAGACCGCTGCTGGCCGGCCGTCATGAGCCGTTGATTCTGGCCGCCACCGAGCCGCTGCTGTCGATCTATCGCTCGGTGAACAGTTACCCCGAATTCGCCAGCCAGGTCATTGAAACCAGCCCGGTACGCGTCCCGCCGCACGAACTGGCAGAACGGGCACGGCCGATCCTCGACCAGATTCATGCGGCGTCTATCGAGCAGTTCCGGGAAACCTTCCGCGCCCGTGAAAAAGAAAGTCGCGCGACCACCGACCTTGCTCACGCTGCCCGCGCTGCGACATTCGGCGCCGTGGATACGCTGCTGGTTGCAATTGACGAAGTCATTCACGGCCGCGTTGACGAGCAAACCGGGGAGGTGACCTTGGTCGATGAAGCCGGAGCCGACAACTATGGCGTTGTCGACGAGATTGCCGGCCGCACTCTGTCAACTGGGGGCCGGCTGGTCGGCGTGCGCAAGGCCGACATTCCGGGCGAATCCAGTCTCGCCGCTATTCTGCGCTACCCGATCTGACGCGCCACAAACCCGCGCTTGAGCCCGACCGGTCTGGCCGGTCGGGCTCAGGCAGGCTCGGTCAAACGACCCTGACGGTAGTCTTCCAGCGCCTGTTCTATCTCTTCGCGGGTGTTCATCACGAACGGGCCATATTGCACCACCGGTTCGTTGATCGGCTTGCCCGCCAGCACCAGGAGCCGGGCACCGTCGCTGCCCGAGACCAGGTTCAGGCGATCACCCTCTCCCAGCACGCCGGCGGCACGATGCAGCAGAATCTCCCCACCAATACTGGCCTGGCCTTCGTACAGGTAGACGAAAGCATTGTGTTCGTTCGGTAGCGGCAAGGTGACCTGGCGGGCCGGGTCAAGATGCAGGTCCCAGAACACCGGCTCGGTGGACAGGGATGATTCAGGGCCGTTGACAGGGCCGCTGACACGCTGACCGTTCAGGCGCAACGCACCCGCGATCACCCGCACCCGGCCGCCATCAAAAACCAGTTCCGGAATAGCACTGGCCGGAATATCGCGATATCCGGCAGGCTTCATTTTTTCCGCCGGCGGCAGATTCAGCCAGAGCTGAAAGCCGCGCATGCGACCTTCGGTCTGGCGCGGCATTTCCGAATGGATAACGCCACGTCCGGCCGTCATCCACTGCACCGATCCCGGGCCGAGATCACCCGTGTTTCCGAGATGGTCCTTGTGCTGCATGCGCCCATCGAGCATGTAGGTGACGGTCTCGAAGCCACGATGCGGGTGCGATGGGAAGCCGGCGATGTAGTCGTCGGGATTGTCGGAATAGAATTCATCGAGCATCAGGAATGGATCTAGCCGGGCATGCTGGCTGGAGCCCAGGCTCCGGCGAAGCTTGACGCCGGCGCCGTCGGCGGTCGCCACTGACTGGATAATGCGTTGCAGGGAGCGTGTACTCATGGCGAATATCTCCGGTTGAACCAGCACTTCAAGCCGCCAGGCGGTTGATTTGCTCATCGGCCTCGGCGAGAGCGCGCTGCGCAGTTTCCTCACCCATCGCCAGACCTTCTGCATAGACGAACTGCACGTCGTCCAGACCGAGCATGCCGAGAAAATTGCGCACCAACCCGGTCTGCGTATCGGCGTCAGTGCCCTGGTACTGGCCACCGCGAGCGGCAAAGATGTAGACCGGCTTGGCCGCGAGCAAGCCGCGCGGGCCACTTTCGGTGTACTCGAACGTCACACCTGCCCGGGCCACATGATCCATCCAGGCCTTGAAGGTGGACGGTACGGTAAAGTTGTACATTGGCAGTCCAATGGCCACGATATCGGCTTGCTTGAGCTCGGCGATCAAGCTGTCTGAAATCGCCGCGGCTGCTTGCTGAGCCGGGCTTCGTTTTTCAGCCGCTTGGCCGAATCCCTGAAAGGCGTCGGCCGACAAGTGCGGGACTGGATCGGAGGCCAGATCGCGCACCAGAACGCGGCCGCCGGAGTGCTGACTGAGCCACTGCTCGGCAAAGCGATCGACCAGCTTGCTGGATTGGCCGGATCCGTTGAACAGGCTGGACTTGATGGCAAGCAAAGTTTTCATGGGAAACTCCGTAAGCGGGATTTGATTGACTGCACACCAAGATACGCTTGGTTTAATCGATAAAAAAGCGCAAAATATCGAGTATTTCTTTCGATTGGATCGAACTATCTCCACGACTGATGGATGACCCGAGAATCACTCTGGCCCAATGGCGCGCCCTGGTTGCGGTCGTCGAGTGCGGCGGCTACGCCCAGGCTGCTGCCGAGCTGCACCGCTCGCAGTCAACCATCAGCCATGCCGTCCACAAGCTTGAATCCCTGCTGGATCTAAAGGCTTTCGAAGTGCAGGGTCGCAAGGCCGAGCTGACCCCGGCCGGCCACATGCTGTATCGACGCGGTCGCGCCCTGCTTGCCGAGGCCGGACGACTGGAACGAGCCGCCGCCCGGGTAGCAACCGGCTGGGAGGCGGAGCTCCGAATTGCCGCCGAGATCATCTTTCCGACCTGGTTGTTGCTCGATTGCCTGGGTCGATTGTCCGACGAGCAGCCGCACCTCCGTATTCAGCTGCACGAATCGGTACTCAGCGGCACCAGCGAACTGTTGATCTCCGGTCGGGTCGATGTCGCCATTGCATCCACCATTCCAGCCGGATTCATCGGCGACCCCTTGACCCGGGTGCGCTTTATCGCCGCAGCCGCGCCCTCCCACCCGCTGCACAAGCTGGGAAGAAAGCTGACCATGGACGACCTGCGCCCCCATCGCCACCTGATCGTTCGCGACAGCGGAGCCCAGCCGAGCGGCGAGGCGGCCCTGCGGGTCACCGAGCGCCGCTGGACCGTCACTTCCAAGGCCACCTCCATTCGCGCCGCCTGTTTAGGCCTTGGGTTTGCCTGGTATGCCGAAGACATCATCCGCCGCGAGCTGGCTTCCGGAGAGCTCAAGCCGCTGCCCCTGACCGAAGGCGGCGAGCGCTGGGCAACTTTGTACCTGGTTTTCGCCGACAGCGACGCGGCCGGCCCAGCCGCCCGGCGCCTGGCCAAGCTGTTGCGCGCTGCTATCCGGGAACAATCAGGCCCCGACAACGGGTTAGACTGACGGCCATGGCTCGCAAAGCGAAAACAAAACCCGGTGAATGGTGGACCCCGGCGGAAGTTCCCGAAGGTGGCCACCTCGACATCAAGCTGGGTAGCCTCCGCCTGACCATTGGCCATGGCCACGATGAATGGACGCTGGCAACCGAGGCGATTGCCGACGAAGACAGCTCGGCCCAGGTCAGCTTCAAACCAGGCAAGGGCCTGCCGGAAAAGGCCGACGAGCGATTTGTCTTCGCCGGCGAGTCAAATCGGCTGGTGCTACAGCCGCTGCTGGCCGACCGACCGGTGGTGATCCGTCCGCGCCAACCGGTTTTTCTGCTCAGTGGACAGACCGT
>SKKV01000252.1 GCA_007123575.1 Wenzhouxiangella sp. | reverse complement strand
GCTGGTTGCGCCAGGGATCGACCTCATCAAACATTTCGAGCACGAAATCCTGGACGGCCAGGGCCAGTTCGGCCTCGGCATTGGCACGCTGGGCCTGGTTGATCGACACCACCGTGCCGGCCAGCAGCGATAGTGCCACCAGGGCGCTGAGTGCTGCCGGCAAGCGGTGGCGACGGCTCCATTTGCCGGCCCGGTAGAAACGCCCACCGTCTACCGCATTGACCGGCTGATGCTGCCGCCAGCGCCGAAGATCCTCGCCCATCAATCCGGCGCCGCCGTAACGCTGCTCCGGCTTGTCGGCAAGCCCGCGCAGACAAATGGCGTCGAGATCCCGATCCAGGTCGCGGCTGCGAAGGCCAATCTCGTGCAGTTCAGGCCGCTGAGCATGAGCTGACGGCGGCAAGATCGTTTGATCCGGCCGCAGGCCGCGCATCAGGCAGGTGGCCACACCCATGTCCCGAATGCGCTGTCCGCACAACAGCTCGTAGAGCAACGCGCCGAGAGCAAAGACATCATGGGCAGTCGACGCTTCCTCGCCTGCCAACTGCTCGGGCGCGGCATAGCCCGGCGTGCAAAACACGCCCTGGTGCGGCCGGCTGTCTTTGGCCGCTGCCTGACTGAGCAGATTCGAGATGCCGAAGTCAACCAGCTTGACCTGGCCGTCGCCCGTCACCAGCACGTTTGACGGCTTGATATCGCAGTGCACCACCAGGCGCGAGTGGGCGTGGGCGACCGCGTCGATCACCTGCTCGAATAAAGCCAGTCTGTCACCAATGGCAAGCTGGCGATCCCGGCAGTGGTCGGTGATTGGCTGGCCGTCAACGTATTCCATTACCAGCCAGGGCTGCCCCTGGTCCACGCCACCATCCAGCAGGCCGGCAATGTTGGGATGTTGCAGCCGGGCCAGGATTTGAACCTCGCGCAACAGATACTCAGGTTCCAGCGGTCGGCCGGCGCGCAGGCGCAGCAGCTTGATCGCAACTTCACGTTCGAACAGGCCATCGGCCCGCTGGCCTTTCCATACCACCGACATGCCGCCGTGGCCGACCGGTTCGACCACCGCCCAGTTGCCGAACTGCCGACCGGAAAAATCGATCTCGGTGGCGCCACTGTCGTCGGCGTCAACCAGATCATCAGGTAGGTGAGACCATACCGGTTGATCCAGCCAGTTGGTCCCATCCTGCTCCAGCGACTGAAGCATGCCCTCGACCAGCGCCCGCTGTTCGGCATCCAGGGTCTGTAGCAAAGCGTGATTGCGACGCTCCGGCTCGGGCAGTTCGAACAGGGTATCGAATACTGCCATGGCCGCCTGCAGCGCCGACTTGTCAAAACTCACAGGCCTCTCCTCGATTCAGCCCCTACCCAGTATCCATCAAGATAGTAGCTCAGTTCAGACTACAATCTGTCCGATGCAGAACCGCACGCAATCCGACCTTGTGCTCGAACGGACCCGCCGCTGGCTGGAGAAGGTCGTTATTGGTCTTAACCTGTGCCCGTTTGCCAAAACACCCTGGCGGGAGAAGCGGATTCGGTTCCAGGTCTGCCAGGCAACCGACCCTCAGCAGCTGGCCGAGGACCTGATCGAGGAACTGCTGACCCTGCAGGCCAGCGAGCCGACCGAGCGTGAAACCACATTACTGATTCATCCCGATGTGCTGACCGACTTTCTCGACTACAACGACTTTCTCGATCTGGCCGACCAGGCGCTGGAAGCGCTAGGCCTGGAAGGCACAATCCAGATCGCCAGCTTTCACCCCGACTACCAGTTTGCCGACAGCGACCCGGACGACCCGGCCAACTGCACCAACCGCTCGCCTTACCCCATGCTGCACCTGCTGCGCGAAGCCAGCATCGCTGCGGCCACTGAGAATCTCACCGACCCCGACCAGATTTTCGAACGCAATATCCAAACGCTGCGACGCCTGGGCAAGGACGGCTGGCAAGCCTTGATGGAGCAGGACGGATGAATCGCAAACCCCTGCGGCAGGCAAGATGACAGGCTCAGACGATCTGACCTCGGCCTTGACCCAGGCCCATACCCAGGCGGCTTCCGGCGCGGAACTGCCGGCCAGCGGCAGCGGCTGGCAGCCGGGTCAACGAGTCGGCGCCTACCGTCTGATTCGGCTGCTGGGAGAAGGCGGCATGGGCGTGGTCTGGCAGGCCGAACAGCTTGAGCCCCTCAGGCGCGAAGTGGCGATCAAGCTTTTGCCCGGGCATCGGGATGACCCGCTGGCCGAGGCCTATTTCGAGGTCGAGCGTCAGGCCCTGGCACAGCTTTCGCACCGCGCCATTGCCCAGATCCACGATGCCGGACGGCTCCCCGACGGGGCCTTGTTCTTCGCCATGGAGTTCGTGCCCGGGGTGCCGCTGGACCAGTTTGTGCACGAACACAAGCTTGGTCCGCGCGCCTGCGCCAACCTGATGATCGAGATCTGCCGCGGTGTGCAACATGCCCACCAGCGCGGGCTGATTCATCGCGATCTCAAGCCACTGAATATCCTCGTTCATGAAGTCGACGGCAAACCGCGCCCGCGCATCATTGACTTCGGGATCGCGGTCGCAGCCAGCACCAGCGCAGGGACACAAGCGGCGGTTGACGGCAAATCCGTCAGAAGCATGGGCACACCCGCCTATATGGCGCCGGAGCAGCGGACCAGGGGCGCGCGGATCGACGCACGTTGCGATGTCTACGCACTGGGCGCCATCCTCGCCGAGCTCATGATCAAGGGGCATTCGCCGACCCGGCCACAAACCACCACCCTGAGCGGAACGCAGCGCCAGATGGGTCTGGCCCAAAGCCTCGGTCAAGCGACAAAGTCTAACGAGGAGGTGACAGCCTTCAGCGCAGCCTTGCGCAAAACGCCGAAGGAGCTACGCGCCATCGCCCTGAAGGCGCTGGCCGATGACCCCGATGAGCGCCCGGAATCGGCCGCCGCCCTGGCATCGGAGTTGCAGGCCTGGCTGGAACACCGCCCGGTTCGCGCCTTCTCCGACAGTCGCCTGTATCGAATACGCTGCTTTGTGCGACGCCATCGTCTGGCCACAATAGCCTCCGCGCTGATCGCGCTTTCCCTTGCCGGCGGCTTTGTGATGGCCCTGC
>SKKV01000279.1 GCA_007123575.1 Wenzhouxiangella sp. | reverse complement strand
CAAGGCTTCCGGTCGCAGGATCGCGTCGATATTCGCGCACCCGCTTGCGGGTAACTTCGGCAACATACAGATATTTTCCGTCTGGCGACAGGTTGATGCCGTTGGCATAGGTCAGGCCTTCGGCCACGATCTGGAATTCTTCGCCGTCGAAATACACCACGTTGGACCATGGCAGACGTAAATAACCTTCCAACGTGCGCCTGAAACCAGGCGGGCTGCCGTGGTCGTTGGTGAAGTAGAAGCGCTCGTGGTCGACGGCAATGACGTCGTTCGGGCTGATCAGCAAGTCATCGCTCACGGTCTGCCGGTGGCTCAGGCCATCGGCGGTGACATCGAAGATCTCAATGGTGTGGTCAGGCCCTTGGTACCCGGCTGGATCGGCAAACAGCGGCGCGCCGGGGTGATTGACCACAAACAGGGTTTCGCGTCCATCGTCCCCCACAAACAGGGCAATACCGTGCGGACGAAAGTCGATCCCCGCATCCGGGGTCAGGTTGACTGGCTCGGTGTCGGCCCCTGTCAGGGAATAACGATAAATTGCCCCCGGCACCGGATTACCGGCCATGACTGCGCGACGATCGTCGCTGGAGACATAAGCGAATTCGCCGGAAGGGTGAACCGTGATGTCCTCGCTGCCCGGCAGGCCCGGCACTTGACGGCAGTGACCAGGGTGCACGTTGAGGGCCTGGCGAAATTCGCCAGCATCCCAGGCCAGGTAGAGCACGTAGCCGCCAATCACCAGCGCCAGGATCAAAAAGCATTTGAACAATCTACGCATGCCCAGACTTTACCCGATCACGGGCACGCTGAAGACTTCGCGACCTGCTAAGGCACCTCTGAATAATTATGCACGGAGCGCGTTTCAGTCGGAAAAGTCGCAGATCGTGTGGTGCGACGCGAGTGACAGTAGCCGTAGCTACGGCCGAGCGGCGCAACGTGCGAGATGCGGCTTTTCCGGCGAAACCCTACGGGACCGGCCTCTGCGGGGCCTCCGGCTCGTTTGGGCTCGCTCATTTGGAATGACCAAACCACGCTCGCCCAAGCCGAGCCGGAGACTCCCGCAGAGACCCGTCACGCCCGTGCATAATGATTCAGAGGTGCCCTAATCCGGTTACTGCGGCGAACGGACCGAAGAATATCCGCTGTCGCCTTGTATTTTTCTTTCTTTATAGAGTACTCTATATTTTAGATTATAGAGAGCCAGGTGAATGAATGATCCGAGCCAGGACCTGGCCTATATCCGAAACATCATCGACAAATCGCGCAGGGCCGCCCGCGTTGACGCCCTGCCGCTGGCAATCTGGGGCATCCTGACCGTCGCCGGCGTTGCAACCACGCTGCTTGTTCCAGCACTGGATTCAGTCTGGCTGTGGGTCTTTCTGATCGGCCTGGCCTGGACCTACTCCGCAATTCGCGCCCTGCAGCGACGCGGCAATCGCGACCCGCGCCTGTTTGCCCAGCGCATTCTGACCACGCTTTGGGTGTCGATTCTGGCCGCGATGACCGTGATCGGCTTTGCCGGCGTATTTAGCCAGATCTTGCATCCGCAGGCTATTCCCCCTGTCTTCGCAGGCATGTTTGGCGTTGGCTGCCTGACCAGCGCCGCGTTGATGGACAAGCGCTGGCTGGCCGCCTGTGGCATTGGCTGGTGGCTGGGTGCTGTGGCCATGTTCCTGGTCACAATCGAATGGCGCCTGGGCTTGTATGGCGCTTTAATCCTGGCCTTCTTGATCATCCCAGCCCTGGCGATTCACCGGACAGCCCCGGACCAATGACTGGACAGTTCGACTACCGGCGCCAGGACACGCTGCTGCTATCCCGGATACGACTGGCTGCGATTACCCTGCTGGCCACCGTCGAAGAAGCCGACTTCACCTTCCTGCGCGAGCAAATCGGTGCCAGCGACGGCAACCTGGGAGCGCACATGCAAAAGCTTGCCCGGGCCGGTTACGTCGACGAGCAGAAGGGTTTCCACCAACGCAAACCACGCACCACCTACCGCCTGACCAAGGCTGGTCGGCAGGCGCTGGAAGCACACCTGGAAACGTTGCAGGCCATGCTGCAGGGGGCGCAAAGTGACCACTCTTGAGGGCGTCCGACTTAAGCCGTCGGCCTGGACGGCCCTGCATCAACGCGGACCCTGGCTGACTCGCTTCGCCGTTGCCCACATGGTGATATTGGCGGCTTTACTGGTATTGATGGCCTGTGATGACAGGCAGATCAGCGGAGTCAACATCTGGCTAAAGCCGGCCAAGTTCGCCCTCTCGATCAGCATCTATGTGGCGACCATGGCCTGGCTGCTAGGCGAAGTGAAGCAGCCACGCTGGCTAATAGGGGCGATCACTTTGATCATTCTGGCTTCAATGAGCCTCGAACAAATACTGATCACCCTGCAAGCCGCGCGTGGCACGACCTCTCACTACAACATCGCCACCCCGTTCGACAGCGCGGTGTTCAGCCTGATGGGCTTTGGCGTGGCGACCAACTCCTTTGCTGCCTTTTTGGCGCTGCTGCTGTTTTGCACCAGGACGATCACGGATCGACCGGCCTATACCTGGGGCATTAGACTGGGCCTTGCCATCTTCCTGCTCGGCAGCGCCCAGGGCTTCATCATGATCGCCAACCAGGGGCATACCGTGGGCCTGGCCGACGGCGGGCCGGGCATCCCCATTCTGGCCTGGAGCAACCAGGCCGGCGATCTGCGCATTGCCCACTTCATTGGCATCCATGCGATCCAGGTCCTGCCCCTGGCCGGCTACCTGCTCGACCGCGGCAGCTTGCGTATCTGGACGCGCGTGACGCTCATCTGGATCATCAGCCTGGCCTACCTGGCCCTCGGTCTTGGCGCCTTGCACGATGCCCTGCGCGGCCAATCATGGTTTGCCGCCTGGTCTTGACGACCAAGTAACCCAACGAATTACCAGCGACTGCCCTGGAGCCACTGCAGCGGCAACTCGTGCTGCTGCTCGGCCCGGCTGACATAGAGCACATCATCAGTGATCATCAAGCCCCAGTCGATGGACCGGGGCAGCTCGCTGGACAGCTGGTCCAGCGGCGCCTGCGGCAGAAGGGCAATATGGAGGTTGTGCATGCCGGCCACCT
>SKKV01000304.1 GCA_007123575.1 Wenzhouxiangella sp. | reverse complement strand
TGACCAGGCAGGTGACGCACCAGTCGGCGGTCATGTTGACCAGCACGGCTTGTTCGGGGTCGGCGCGCAGTTCGCTCAAGCGCTCGGGGGTGTAGTTTTCCCACCAGGCTGAAGCCGGTGCTTCGCCCTGTTCGTGCTGGAAGCGGTTGGCGGTGCCGAGGGCGGCTACGGCCAGAACCAGGCTCAAGCCCACCGTTACATGGCGGGCAATGGCCAGGTTCGGGCCCTTGTCGCGCTTGCCACCCAGCCACAGGGCGAAGGCCAGTACGACCATGCCGGTGAGCACGGCGGCCATGCCGTTGGCGTCGGTCTGGCGGGCCAGTACCCACAGCAGCCAGACTACGGCCAGATATAGCGGGAAGGCCATGGCCTGTTTGAAGGTATCCATCCACGGGCCGGGTCGCGGCATGCGCCGGGCCAGGGCCGGGCTGAAGCTCAGGGCCAGCATGGGCAGGGCCAGGCCGAAGCCAAGCGCCAGGAAAACGGCCATGGCCATGGGCCAGGGCATCAGTACGGCCACGCCCAGGGCGGTGCCCATGAAGGGCGCGGTGCAGGGGCTGGCGACGACGCAGGCCAGGATGCCGGTAAAGAAGGAGCCGCTCATACCGTTCTTTTCGGTCAGGCCCTGGCCCATGCCCATCAGGCGGGTGCCGAAGTCGAACAGGCCCGATAACGATAGCCCCAGGGCGAACAGCACGTAAACCAGGATGCCGACAAACCAGGGCGACTGCAGCTGAAAGCCCCAGCCGATGGCCTCACCACCGGCGCGCAAGGCCAGCAGGGCACCGGCCAGCAGGCCGAAGCTGAGCAGGACACCGGCGGTATAGGCCAGGCCGTGTCCGCGCTTGTCGTGGCCGGCGCCGGACACCAGGCTCATGGCCTTGATCGACAGCACCGGGAAAACGCAGGGCATCAGGTTGAGAAGAATGCCGCCGAGCAGGGCCATAACAATTGCGACCAGCCAGCCGGTCTGGCTGCCGCTCGCTATCAGACTGCCGTCGCTGACCAGGGCACCGGGATCGGCGCTCAGCCGCCAGGCGCGCTCGCCTTCCCGGTCGACCAGCACAATGGGCAGGGTGTCGGGGGTGCCGGAGCGAAAGGCAGACAGGGCCTGGGCAATCAATACCTGCCCGTTGCCGCCGGTGACGCTGGCGAATTCGGCATGTTCGACAAAGTTATCGGCCGCGACGAAGACTTCCAAGGTATCGATGGGCAGGTCCAGGTCCGGTTCGATCTGGACGCTGAGCTGGCCGCCTTCGGTGCTGAATCCGGCCGGCCAGGAAACGGTTTGCGGGTGCTGCTGGCGGGCCTGTTCGAACAGGCCGGCGTGATCGGGATGCGGACTGGGCGTGTCGTTGCTAACCGGCAGGACCAGTTCGAGCTGGGCATCGCCGGGAATGCAGACTTCTTCGCAGACCAGCCAGTCGGCGGCCACGCGCAGGGTCAGTTCATCGCCTGTTGCGACATTGTCGGGCACGGTGAGGGTGACCGGCAGCAGGTGTTCGCCTTCGTAGCCGTAGTTGATCAGATGGCCCATGGCCAGCGCTTCGGGATAAGGCCAGGCGATTTCGCTGACGCTGGCGCCTTCGGGCAGGGTCCAGTTCAGCCGCGTTGGCAGGCCGGAGTCGCCGGGGTTTTTCCAGTAGGTATGCCAGTGCGGATCGGGTACCAGGCGCAGGCCGATTTCGACCGTGCTGCCCGGCTGCGCCGAAGTCGTAGCGGCCACTAGCCCGACTTCGATATGGTCGCGGTGGACCACGCCCTGCTCCCAGGCCAGGGCGGCAGCGGGTATCAGGCTTGCTATGGCCAGCCCTATCAAGAAAAGGCTACGAGTCATGAAGACGAAATGTGGCATTGTCCGGGCATCTTAAGACCCCGGATGTCAACGTCGGTTCGATGAACGCAGGTCCTGGCGGACCTGATGGCTAGCGATTCTTGCCGCCGAACAGGGTCAACAGCAATCCGACCACGGCCGCTGCAGCACCGCCAATCAGCTGCCAGGTGGTCTGATCGCTGAAGCTGCCGGTGACCATTTCCCGGGTCTGTTCAGTGAGGCTTTCGCTCGCCTGCCAGCCGAAGTACATCAGCCCCAGCCCCACGATCAGCAGGGCCACGCCCATCAATCTCCAAATACTCATTTCATTCTTCCTCTAGGCAGTTCTGGTGAAGCTTACCCGAGAACGCCAGGGCAACTGCGTCCGAATGCCTAGCGAACCGGTGGTAGAAGCTTGAACCCGCCTCAAGGCGGGTTGAATCAACTTCGGTGTCTTCGGTGCTTTCGGTGGTTCCTTGGTTTTCGTTTTATCAACACTCACCGCTGGCAAGCCGGGCAAAAGAAGGTGCTGCGCTGGCCGATCACGAGTCGCCTGACGGTGCCGCCGCAGTTGCCCGGGCAGGGTTGACCTTCACGCCCGTAGACTTTCAGCGACTGGCCGAAATAGCCGGGCGTGCCATCGCCGACGGTGAAATCGCGCAGCGAGGTGCCGCCGACTTCGATTGCCTGGGCCAGGATGCGGATGATGGCCTCAGTCAGGACCTGGTAGCGGGCCTGGCTGATCCGGCCGGCCTGGCGTTTGGGGTGAATGCCGGCTTCGAACAGGGCTTCGCAGGCGTAGATGTTGCCGACACCGACGACGATGCGACCGTCCATGATGAAGGTCTTGACCGGGGCGCGGCGGCCGCGGCTTGAGCGCCAGAGGTAGTTGCCGTCGAAGGCCGGATCGAACGGCTCCGGGCCCAGGTTGGCCAGGCGCGGATGGGACAGCGGATCGCCAGGGCACCAGAACAGGGCGCCGAAGCGACGCGGGTCGGTATAGCGAATCAGATGACCGCCGGCCATCTGCACGTCGACGTGGTCATGCGGCCCCGGCGGCGGAGCCTGCTCCCAGCCGCGGAAGGAGCCGGACATGCCCAGGTGCCAGAGCAGATGGCCCTGCTCCAGCTGCCAGATCAGCCATTTCGCGCGGCGCTGCATGGCGACCACGCGTTGCCCTTTTGCCTGTTGGACCCCGCCATCGATCGGCCAGCGCAGCATCGGCTGACGGATGGTAATGGCGGCGATGTCCCGCCCTTCGGCCAGCGGTGCCAGACCGCGACGGGTGGTTTCAACTT
>SKKV01000040.1 GCA_007123575.1 Wenzhouxiangella sp. | reverse complement strand
TTCCTGCGCGAGGCTGGTCGCATCCTGGCCGACCTGATTGACCTGGACCGTGACAAGCATTTGCTGGCCCATCGTGGTTTTACAGCCAGCACTGCGACCCTGGACTAAGCCAGGCATCGGCACCAAAACACCGCCCGCTGGGCGGCAGGCGGCACGGTGAATCTCCCGGTTGTCCAGGTGGCGGTGCCAGTGCCGGTCCCGCGCCTGTTCGACTACCGCGCCTTACCTGACCAATCCCTGCCGCCAGTCGGCAGCCGCGTGCTGGTGCCGTTTCGTTCACGCCGGCTGGTTGGACTGGTGATGGGCCGTGCGGAGGTTGCGGTGGCTGACAAAATCAAGCCCATCGAGCGTCTGCTCGACTCCGCACTGATCGATCCATTCCTGTTGGACCTGTTCACCTGGTGCCGGCGCTACTACGCCTGCGCGCCGGGCGAGGCTGTCAATTTGCTGTTGCCCGGCGCGCTGCGCAGGGTCAAGCCCTTTCGCGAGCCCTCACCTGGCTACATTGCCTTGACCGACAAAGGCCGCGCCGCGGATCTGGCCCGCGCCCCGCGCCAGGCCGAGGCGGTCGAGCTGCTCAAGACCGGCGCGCGCGAGCGCGATGAGCTGAAGTCCGCCGGCATCGGCCCCGACATCCTGCGTCGCATGCTGGCAGACAAGCTGGTCGAGGCGATCGATTGCCCGGCCGACCTGGCCGGCGAAGCCGGGCCTGATCTGAACCCCGAACAACGCCAGGCCGTGGCCGCGATCCTGCGCCACCGCAATCGCTATGCCGCCCTGCTGCTGGCCGGCGTGACCGGCAGCGGCAAGACCGAGGTCTACCTGCGCGTGGCTCGCCGCCTGCTGGCCCGCGATCGCCAGGTGCTGATTTTGGCGCCGGAAATCGGCTTGACCCCGCAGCTGGTCCGGCGCATCGAAAAGCGGCTGGGTTGCGCCGCTACGGTGTATCACTCGGGCTTGAGCGAAGGCGAGCGCCTGGCCGCCTGGCAGCGCGCTCGCGACGGGCGGGCGCGGGTCATTGTCGGCACCCGCTCGGCGGTGTTTTTGCCGCTGGCCAGGCCGGGGCTGATCGTGGTCGACGAAGAGCACGACGGCTCATTCAAGCAGCAGGATGGGGCCCGCTACCACGGCCGCGACGTGGCCGTGCTGCGCGCGGCGCGATTGGGTGTTCCCATCGTCCTGGGTTCGGCCACGCCGTCGCTGGAGAGCCTGAACAACGTCGATGCCGGGCGCTACCAGCTACTGACCTTAAGCCAGCGCGCCGGTGGCGCCAGCCTGCCGCGCTGGCAGGTGCTGGATACCCGCGGCCAGGAAGGGATTCTGGATCAGCGCCTGGAAAAAACCGTCGAGCAGCATCTGGATGCCGGCGGTCAGGTCTTGCTCTATCGCAACCGTCGTGGCTATGCGCCGGTGCTGATCTGCAACGACTGCGGCTGGCAGGCCGACTGTCATCGCTGCGATGCGCACATGACCTGGCACCAGCGCCCGGCGCGCCTGCAGTGCCACCACTGCGGCGCCGAACAGCGCACCCCGCCGCGCTGCCCGGAATGCGGATCACCACGGCTGGCGCCGCTGGGCGCTGGCACCGAGCGGTTGGAAGACATGCTCAAGGCCCGCTTCCCGCAGGTGCCGGTACACCGCGTTGACCGCGACGCCATGACCGGTCGGGCTGATTTCGAAAACCTGCTGGAAGAAGTGCGCGATGGCCAGCCCTGCATCCTGGTCGGCACCCAGATGCTGGCCAAGGGCCACCACCTGCCGGGAGTTACCCTGGCCGCCATTCTGGATGTCGACCAGGCCTTGTTCAGCGCCGATTTTCGCGCCCCCGAAAGGCTGGGCCAGGCCGTCCACCAGGTCGCTGGCCGCGCCGGCCGGGCCGAGCGCCCGGGCCAGTTTCTGATCCAGACCCGCCACCCCGAACACCCGCTGCTGGGCGCGCTGCTGGGCGATGATTACCTGGGCTACGCGCGCTGCCTGCTGGCCGAACGTCACTCAGCCCGGCTGCCACCGGCACGAACCCTGGCCCTGGTCCGGTCCGAAGCCCACCAGGCCGAGCCGGCGCGCCAGTTCCTGGTCGCCGCGGCCCGCTGCCTGCGAAGCAAAGAAATCGAAGTGGCCGGCCCCATCCCGGCCATCATGACCCGCCGCAGCGGCTATTGGCGCTTCCAGCTATGGCTGCAAAGCGCCAACCGAACGTTTCTGGTCGACCATATCAATCAGCAAATCGACAATCTACACAAACTCCCCAACGCGCGCCGGGTGCGCTGGCACATCGATATGGACCCGGGCGAGCTATAATCCGGATTCAGCCATAGGTGTTAACACGTGGCTACGAAAACATTACTCGTGGCTACCAAGCAGTCCTGCCGACAGTTCAAATAGGCTTCCCGATATGACCACAAAGGTTTCGATTCGCGATCTAAGGAATCACCTTTCAAGCTATGTACGCCGCGTCCGCGCAGGTGAAGAAGTTGTGTTGACTTCCAGACGCCGGCCCGTAGCAAGAATCCTCCCTGTTCAGGAACCCTCCAAGGGAAGCATTGATAAAGGGGCAAGCGCACTCTCCCTGATTCACTGGTCTCGAGAAAAGCCGCTCGGTGGATGCCAACGCCCGCAAATCGAGGAGGCCAGCGCGGCCAGTATCGTACTGGAAGACCGTCGTTGATCGCATATCTCGATACATCAGCCTTGGTCAAAGCCTACGTCGAGGAGAACGGGACCGAAATAGTGCTGGAACATTTACAAGCCGCAGAGACCGCGGCTTCGCACGAGATTGCCTATGTCGAGGCTCGCTCGGCCTATGCTCGACTTGCTCGGGAAGGGCATCTGACGCAATCGGAGCTGGACTCGGTCAAGACCGAGTTCGAGTCCGACTGGGCTAGGTATACTCTAATAAGCTCTGATTTAGCGCTTCTGAGGCGTGCTGCCACGCTTGCCGAGGCATTTGCACTGCGTGCCTACGATAGCGTCCATCTCGCAGCTGCCTAGTGGTCCTTCAATCTGATGTTAGGATTCAGCGTTCCTGTGGCGCTTCGCTGCAAGGCGCGCCGCGCAGGGAATGGCCGTAGCCCTTGCCAAGCGGCGGAACGCGGCAGCGGAGCGCCACAGGAGCGCCCGAAGG
>SKKV01000008.1 GCA_007123575.1 Wenzhouxiangella sp. | reverse complement strand
GCAATCGCTACTAGCCTACGACACCTTGCCGTCTCGAAGCCGTAGAGTGGTTCAGCGGGCCATGGAAGACTTGTCCAGTTAGTGGACCCTGTCGTCTACGCAAGGCTTCCTTAGGCCAAGGTGTTTGCCATTTGGAGTGCCTTTAGGCACAATACTTAGGGGCATTGGATCTGGAGTACTGGTTATGAACCTGTTTGATTTTGATCCGCTACTGTCGTTGCGACTACGCAATACCATCAGGGCTAGTGCGCTGCTTGCGCTAATGCTCCCTGTCGTGGCCTGCGGTGGCGGGCAGCAGGTGCGAAGCCTGGATCAGGGGCAGGCAGAAGTGGAGGGGTTGGACGAGTTTGACGATTACTATGTAGTTGACTGCCTGCTGCCGGGCGAAGTTCGGCGCATGGGGCGGTCCATGTATCTTTCTCCCCGCATTCCGGTTCGCACCACGACTCTGGACTGCCGAATCCGTGGTGGAGAGTATGTGGCCTATCATCGGGCTGATTATCGGTCAGCCCTGAATGTCTGGCTTGGTCGCGCCCAGGAAGGAAACGCGCAGGCGCAGCACTTTGTTGGCGAGATTTACGAACGGGGTCTGGGAACCGAGCCCAACTTCGACGAGGCAGCTCGATGGTATCGAAAGGCGGCCGAGCAGGGTTTTACGCGCTCCATGGTCAATTTGGCCTACTTTTACGAACAAGGACTGGGCGTGGAGCAAGACATGGCCACGGCTCTGAACTGGTACCGGCGCGCCAGTGGGGCCGGTGACGATGACTTGGTGTTTGCATCCACGCAGCGCCAGCGCCTGGAGGCGATGGAGGCTGAGTTGGCGGAAACGCTGGGGCGAGCGCAGCGTGAGCGCCGGGTGCTGCAGCAGCAGGTTGACAGTTTGCGCGAGCAGTTAACCGCGCGCGATGACCGCAGCGCTGACGATCAGGAAACCATCGCGACGCTGGAACGAATGCTAGCAGAGGCTTCTGAACGAGAGGAGCATACTGAAGGCCGTTTGCTTCGACTGCGCGGTTCGGTCGCAGAACTTCCCGACGTTCAAGTCGAAGAGTTGCCTGCCATCAGCCCCGCTCGACTTGGGGAAATCGAATTTGGCCGCTATTACGCGCTGATCGTTGGATTGGAGCGCTACCACCACTGGGACCGCCTGGAGTCGCCGCACCAGGATGCACGTCGCCTGGGTGAAATCCTAAGCTCCCGGTACGGCTTTGACGTCACCCTGGTGCTCGATGCATCCAAGAATCAGCTCATGGCCGCGATTGACGATTTGCGCCAGAAAGTCACGCCCCAGGACAACGTCCTTATTTACTTTGCCGGACACGGCCAATTGCTGCGGCCGGGGGAGATCGAAGAAACACGAGGGTTCGGCTATTGGCTACCTGTCAATGCAGAACTCAGTCGCACGACCTACTGGATACCCAATTCGGCGGTCAGCGAGCTGATGGCCCTGGCCCAAGCTCGAAGCGTGCTGGTCGTAGCCGACTCCTGCTACGGTGGCGCCATGTCGACCGATCCCGGCTCCATGTTGGCCAGCTCCGGTGGCCCGGTTTCCGAAGGGCTCATTCAGCTCGGCTTGTCCCGACAGGCGCGCTTCGTACTCTCTAGCGGCGGCCTGGCACCGGTGTTTGATCGGGTCAGCGGCGAGCATTCCGTGTTCGCACGCGCGCTGATTGATGTGCTGGAAGATAACGAGGCAGTACTTCGTGAGCAGGATCTTTTTCGCCGCGTAACCTCTCGTGTAGACGAACTGGCCGAGCCGCTCGGCATCGAACAGGCGCCTGAGCTGAGACCGATTCGGCAAGCTGGACACGCCGCTGGTAGCTTCTTTTTCGTCCCTCAGATCGGCGATCCCGTTGGCTAAGTCTGTCTATGTCAATTCAGTTTGGATTGCCCAGAGTTGGCAGCAGACCTTGATCCAAGGGTTGCGCTCCGGCTGGCACTGCTGAGGTCAAGATTCGGTCAGTTGGTTTCGAAGTTGGTTCAGTCGGCCGTTACGCGGATCGATCTCGGCCAGTCGGTCTATGAACCAGCTTGCGGCTTCGGGTTGGTTGGCATCAATGGCGGCCTGTGCCGACTGCTGAAGTTCGTTGACGTATCTATTCCATAAGGCTTGCACCTGGCTGTCTCTTGGTGCCAGTCGGCGAGCGCGGTCGAGCCGTTCCCCGGCATCTATGGCCAGTCGTTGGGTGCCCGGCGCGTAGGCAAGGCGATCGATGCTGGCTTCAGCCTCGGCAAGCAGCACTTTCAGGCGCAGCTGCGACAGGTAGGCCTGGCTATGCGAGGCGCCGGCTTGCGATCCGCGCTGCCTGTCAAGCGCGTTGCGCAGCGATCGGTCTGCGGCGGGAAAGTCTGGGTGGTCGGGTGCAATGAGTTGCACAATGGCAAGATTTTCGCTGGCTTGTTGCAGGTCGTTGTTGTGAATATCTCGTGTTGCCAAGCGAATGTAGCGCTGAGCTCGCTGCTCAAGACGGCGCCGGACAGCAGGGTGGCCCGGTGACTGTTCCAGCGCAGCCAGGAAGTAGGCATAGCCTCTCAACGTTTGCCCCCGCCTGATTTCTGATTCACCTCGGTCGATCAATTGCTGGGCCGTCTTTCGTCCTGTCAGTCGCAGCCCAGGCAGGGAAACGTCGCGCGCCATGCGAGGTGCCGATCCGCGCTGCTCCTGCATGGCGTTCAGCCACTCGCGCAACTCAGGAAGCTGCGGTAGATCAGGAGCAAGCTGGGCCGCCCTATCAAGGTGATTGGCGGCGGTTGCTACCCTGTCCTGGTCCAGTGCCTCGCGGGCCAATTCACCGTAGCGTTCGGCAATTCTGCGGATGCCAGCAGCCGCTGCCTGGTTGTTGGGGTCAAGCTCCAGCACGGCCTGGTATTTCATGTAAGCGTTTTGATCCTCGGGGATCATCAGTCGGTTCGCTTCCAGCAATTCTTCGGCCTGGCTCAGCAGTCCAGCGATTTGCTGTTCGGTTTCTGCTTGTTCAATGGCGGCACTCAGTGCATCCAAGCGTTCGCTATGCTCTTGCAGCCATTGGTCTCCAAGAACGCCCGCTTGTTTTGCAGAGCGAAAGAAGGTCTCGGCACTATCGCTATCCCGACTTTCGATCAAGTCCTGCCATTGCTCCAACCAGGTCAGGCGAAGCTTGCTAATGGCTTGATCAGCATCTTGAGTGCCTTGGATGTATTCCAATGGTGCACGGAGTCGTGCCCAAGCGCCATCATCGCCGTCCCAGGCTCCCAGCCTGGCCTGGGCAATGGCTGCTTCCATGTCCGGGAGAAAGCTCTCGACGGCTTCGCGTTCGATTCTTTCCAATAGCACGCTCTCGGTAATTGGCCCGGGGTGCAGGTCGGCCGGCAGGATATCCAGCCAGGTCGCCAGGGCGCTGGTCGCCATAACCGGTGGTGCACCGGGTCCACCGCCAGTGTCCAGCGCATGGCGAAGGTCGATGGCTAGCTGCTGGCTGGAGGGAATAATGGGATTGATGGTGTCGCGAACTTCATCGGGCACGTCGTCCAGATCTAGTAGCAACGATAGGGCAAGCCATTCTTCGGGGGCTGTTGCCTGGTCTGCCAGGCGTTGAACAGCGTTCAGGAAAGCGTCATCGGGTGTAGGGGTATCAGCATCATCCAGCGCCATCTCGATCGCTAACGGCTCAACGGATGGCGCGGGAAGCCCCTCTGTGCTTGTTACCGGAACCTCGGTGACTGTAGGGCCTTCAGGCAAGGCGACGACAAGTATTCCCAGCCCAATGGCCAGCAGGATGCCAAGCGGTGCCCATATTGAGGGAGAGGTTGCGTTGGTTAACAGACGCTTGGGTTGGTGAACTACTCCTTCCGGTCCAAGCCAGGCATCTTTCAGGCCTGAACCGGAGGCTTCGAGTAAGCTCTTGATACCGCCCATGCTCTCGATTCGCTGACGGATTACCTCGAACCTGATTCGCGTCAAAGCAGATGCGGTCAGGATAAAGCTGGAGACTTTGCCTGCTACGCTGAGTAGGGGTCTTTTCCAATTCGGAATGGGCTGCGGAGCCAGCGTTTCCATGGTCGAGTGAACAGGCTCAGCGTCAGCCTCAGGATCCGTTGGCTGTTGCGTTCGCGTTGGCTCTTTGTTGTCGAGGCTTTCCCTGACCTGGCCAGTCGGCCCAGTAGGTCCGCCAAGCCTGGTTGATGGCGTGTCGCTTCCCGTATCGCTTGATGCCGTTTGAATTTGGGTGGCCGTGCTGTCTGATTGCCTGGCAGATTCGGGGTCCGGGGTAACCGCTGCCGTTCTTAGGACCAACAAATCATTGCCAGCGATGCTTTCCAAATCCTTGCGTGCTGATTCACCCGACGGATAGCGATCTTCAGGCTCCTTGGCCAGCAGCCGATCAATGACTGGTTGAAATTGGGCTAGGTCGGCTGGTAATGACGGGATGGGTTCGTTGACGTGCATCGCACAGATGCTGAACTGGTCTTCGGCATCGTATGGCAGTTTGCCAGCCAGCATCTTGAACAACACTACGCCCAGGCTGTACAGGTCGGATTGATGGCCGATTTTCTTGCCGCGTGCCTGTTCCGGGCTCATATAGTGGGGAGTGCCAAGGATCGACCCGGTCAGCGTCATGCGCGTCGCTGAGTTTGCGGCTCGGGCAATGCCGAAATCCGTGATCACGGCACTGCCGTCAGCTCGGAAGATGATGTTGTCAGGCTTGACGTCACGATGAATGAAAGACTGGCGATGCATGAAGTCCAGTGCGTCGGCAATCTCAGCGGCGACCACCAGCTTATCGTCCAGGCTGAGCGATTTCATCCGGCCGCCCAATGTGCCTCCAGGCAAATACTCCATCGCCATGTAGGGTCGGCCGTCCTGGCTGTTGATGTCGTAGATGCTGACGATGCTTCGATGCAGAAAACGGGCGGCGATGCGCGCTTCGCGCATGAAGCGATCACAAAAGGTATTTTCGGTGCTCAGGTGCGGAGAGAGGACCTTCAAAGCGACGTATCTGTCCAGCGATTCTTGCAGTGCCAGGTACACCGAAGCCATGCCGCCGCGGCCCAGTTGCTTGATGATCTTGTACCCCTTGATTTCGATCATTCGACTGCCGGGCCAGGTTCTTCGAGGACGTCCACGATCAAGGCTGAAACATTGTCATCTGCGTCCTGCTTCAGCGCCTCGGCAACGAGCAGTTGCGTCGTTTCCGAGGGCGAGAGTCGCTGACTCATGATGTTGAAGAGGGCGGTATTGTCAAGCTTGCCATACAGGCCGTCCGAGCAAAGCAGGAATCGCTCCCCAACATTAACCCGACCGCTCATCGTTTCAATTTCAAGTTCGGCAGGTTCTGTCTTGCCGAGCACCTGGGTCAGCGAGCTAACGTAAGGGTGGTTTAAAGCTTCTTCGGCAGAAATGGCGCCACTGGCGAGCAAGCCTCCGACAACTGAATGATCGGCGGTGAGGCGGACTAGCCGGTCATCAAGACGATAGATGCGGCTATCGCCAACCCAGGCCAATTGATAGCGTTCGCCCGTGATAACCAGGGCCACCAGGGTGGCGCCAGATCGGGTATCGCCAGTCCGCCGTGTGCAATCCATGCGCAGGGCGTTGTGGGCACCCAGAATCGCTGCTTCAAGCGCAAGGCCTCGCTTCAGTTGTTCGGCCGCCACCGTACAAACGATCTTGCTGGCCAGTTGCCCGTCCGGCCCGCCTCCCATTCCATCGGAAAGCAGAAAGCAGCCGTGACTTTTTAGGATCAAGCAGGCGTCTTCGTTGTGTGCTCTTGCGGGGCCCGGATCGGTGGCGAATGCGCCTGAAAGTTTCATGCCTCCCCCCTCGGAGGTTTCGTTTCAAAAGCGGGGCTCAACGGAAAAGTCGGCCCTTCCGAACGCTAATGGTAGCGGCTTCTCTAGTGAGGTACCATACGTGGAGATGATAGCAGGTCACTGAGAGGGGATTTTCATGCATAGATCGTTCGTTCTTGTTTTGTTGATTGTGGTTGCCGGTTGCGTGGTGACGCCGCCGCGCTTTACCGATTCGGATGTAGCCCGCGCCGACGATTTTGAAAGCAGTCTTGCCTTGAGGCAGGAGATCAAGGGCGAGATCGCTGCGGACCCAGGGTCGCCTAATGTGGCTAATTATCGCGCAATGGTCAGTCGCCTTGAAGCCCGACTGGCTTATCTGAGAACCGAGCAAATTCGAGCCGACCTTGAGCAACATCGGCTGGCAAGCGGCTCAGTGCCATTGGTGGTATTGGACCGAATCGCACCCCAGGTGGCAGAGCTGCGTGAGTGGGATACCAGCGTCTGGAACATGGTCGAAGGTGAGCTCTCGCAGGAACGTGATCGGACCAATATAGAGATCGATAACGCGAGGCATCGCCTGGCTAGGCTGGGACCATTAACTCAACCAGCGGAGTGGCTGAGTCTCAATCAGCAGATTGTGGACTTGTCGGGTTCTGACGCTGAGTTCGAGGCGGCCGAGGCGCGACGGTCCGAGGTCTTTGAGCAGCTAGTCACTGCGGGGCGGTCCAGCATGGGGGTTCTTGATTTTTCAACTGCACTGAGTTATTTCGAAGCAGCCGCGCTAATGCGCCCTGATGACGCTTCAGTTACACCCCTGGTCGAGCGGGCCAGAGCCGGCGAACTTTCCAATAAGCTCAGCGGTGCATTGGAGAGAGGCGATATTGCTAGCGCTGAGCAAACTTTTGAATCGATCAGCGCTAGAGATTGGTCACCGAGGGCACGATCGAAACTCATTACACCGATTGAGCTACTGGCGGGCTATTACCAGGCCAATATTCGTGACATGCTTAACCGCTTGATGTTCGAGCGTGCGTATCGAAGCCTCGTGAACATGCGCGAGCTGCAGCACTGGCTGGGTGGCGACCTCAATGTGACGGATGCAGAAAGAGGCTTTGCCGAGCTGATGTTTGAGCTCGCTGCCTCTGCTGGCGCTCAGGGGCTGCAAGGCACGGAATATGGGTTCCTGTTACTGCTTGAGGAGTTCGATCCGGACTTTGTCGCGCTCGATCGTCTGCGACGTGAGGCAGCGGAACGAGTAACGGACTCGGCCATTCAATGGGTGAGTACACCGGCAATTCGCGGCGACGGGCAAACCCGCAATGTGGGCTCAAGAGTCGCTTCTTCCGTGGCCGGATTCCTGCTTGAAACTATCCCCGATGCTGTTCGTATCGTTGAACGAGAGCATCTCGAAGAAATTCAGAGGGAGCGAGAGATAGACCAGGATTCCTTGCGCGCGGACAGAAACAGTGGCTTGCGGCCGGCTGATTTGCTGATTCAGGGCAGTGTCCTGGAAATGCGAGTGGACCAGGAAGATCGCTCTGGCCGCAGGACGGTAAGGGCCGTTACCGGTCGCCGCCAGGTTTCGAATCCCGCCTACGAGGCGTATCGTGCTGAAAGAGGCCGTCGATCCGATGGTCCGGATGCGCCGCCGCAGATGATAGAAGAATTGATTGAAGAGGACATAAGCCTGGAGGTCTCCATTCACCGCAAGACCGGATCTATCGCTGTTTCGTACCGTTTGGTAGAAGCCGACTCGGCGAACGTGCTGAGGACAAATTCGATTACCCGTCGCAGAGAGTTCGTCGATGAAGCCAGCGAGGGTATTGAGCTGGGGGAATTCAGTCAGCCGTTCAAGATGGCAGATCTACCTTCCGATGGTGAAGTAGTCAGCGAGCTGGTCGACGAAGTTGCGCTGGCCATGGCTGAAGATCTGGTCGAGGTTCTTGCGCAACCGGAACGTCGTTATTTTGAAAACTGTCAGCGTCATGCCAGTGAAGGAGATTTCGTCGAAGCGGCTGAAGAATGTGCCAAGGCGGCGGTGCTAATTGACAACAAGCGGCAGCCGCGCGGCGAGATTCACGACAAGCTGAGGCTGATGACGCTTAGGAGTGGCCTGCGTCCGGATTGACGCGTAGCGCTTTTTTGATTTCGAGTCTTGAAAAACAAGAGCAAATGTACTTTTGTTGGCCATGAGCTGACCAGCCTGGAGGCGCGACTTGGCAGGCGGTACTCGGGTAGTGCTGCGAGCTCTATCCGGTTTTTGCTCCAGAACACGTCGGACCTTCGCTGCTGGTTCGTCAATCTGATCAATACCGGGGTGGAGCTGGGTCGCTCACGCAGTTGCGATCTTGTCCTTGTCGACTCAACGGTTTCCGGCAAGCATGCGATGTTACTCAGGGAGGGGGAGCAAGTTCGGTTGCGAGATTTAGGCAGCACCAACGGCTGTTTTGTCAATCAGGCAAGGGTAACTGACCAGGTCTTGAATCATGGAGATGAGGTGCGTCTCGGGGGGGCTGCCCTGATGTTTTATGTCGATAGTCTGCCAGCTACAGAACAAAGCAGTTCGACCGACTCATCCAATACCCTTGTCCAGTTTGACGTGGACCGGTATACCCGGGTGTTCACGCCGAAGGGAACACTGGCAGGACCCTATTATCACGTGCAACTCAAAGCTTGCCGCAAGGCAGCAGCAGATGGGGTCGGCTACCTGGTCATTGATCTGAGCGATGTAGAAGCGGTAAGCGACAACGCTTTTCGGGCCCTTGCTGGGCTGCGCAAGGAAATGGCGGAATCGGGCGGGGAGCTGATGATTTGTTCCATCAATGCCCGGGTGCGCGACACATTAGTCGAGAGTGGAGCGATGGAAGATTTCGACGATGTGATTTTTTCCGATAGCGCCGCGGCCAGAGCCTTCATTATCCGCTGCATGACCAGTCCGGGGAGGCTCAGTCGTTAGCAACAATGCGCTCCAAAGATTCATTTGACAGCAAGGTGTCGTACTTTTTCAACAATTGGCCGGCCGGCAATTCACGCTCGATAAGCCAGCCCTGAATGAGAAGCGGGCCCATGTTCAGCAAGGCATCCCACTGCGCTTGGGTCTCCACGCCCTCAACAATGATCTCCAGGCCAAGATCTCGCGCCATTTCGATAATTCGGGGTACAAGGGTTGCCTTCAGACTATCGGTGCCCAGGGCCGCGGTGAAGGTCTGGCTGATCTTGATGCCGTGCATGTGCAGCTCGTTCAGGTAGCCGAGCCCGCAGTAGCCGACGCCGAAGTCATCGGCAAAGACTCGAAAACCCCGCTGGGTAAGTTCTTCGATGGCTTGGGTGGCAGACACTTCGCTGACCATGGTGCGTTCGGTGATTTCAAGCAGTATTTGGCGTGGCTGTACACCTCGACTGATCAGGTGCTGATCAAGCTTCCTCACCAAGTCCAGGCCGGCCAGCTCGGCTGGAGCGATGTTGATGGCGATATGGTGGTCGGATGACTCGGCAAGCCAGGCGCCCAGATCAATGCCGATCTGAGTGATCATCAGCGTCGTGATCTGGTCTATCTGAGCGGTTTGCTCGGCCAGGCTGATGAATTGTTCGGGTGGCAGCGACATCCCATCTTCATCTTTCCAGCGGGCCAAGGCTTCAAAGCCAAAAGTGGTTTGTCCGGGCAGACGGAGAATGGGTTGGTAAACGGGCCGGATCAAGCCCAGCCTGATGGCGCGTCTGAGCGCATACTCAGGTGTTTGGCGTTGGCGAACGACGAACAGCCCGGCCAGGAACGCCGCTAGGCCGAGCGCGCCGCCAAGACTCGTGATGACCCACTGGGTCTCGACCTGCGCCGCTTGTCGAATCTGACCAGTATGATGCAGCAAGATACACAGCCCGGTCTGGTCGCTGCAGGCTACTGAGGTCAACGCGCGGCTTTGTCCGCCCAAATTCAGCTTTAGCCGCTGGGCCCCCGCATGGTGAAAAGCGTGCCAGGGACGCGCATTATCATCTTGCGGGCGCAGGAAGATTTCACCGCCCGCCGGGCTCGTGGTCAGGTCGGTTACCTGCCTGGGATCTACCAGCACATTAAACCAGCGATGCTCGACCACCATGGTTCTTGTTGCCGGTGACGCAAGCACGCTGCGGTCGGTTCGCAATCCGACGCCGCCTTGAAGTGAGAGATCTGGCGGCCCCGATACCAGCGGCTGCGGGAGGCGGCCCAATGCGGTTGAGCAATGCAGATTGTGATTGCGAATGCCACCGATATCCTTGATGAATCTGGCCTCGAACAAGCGCGTGCGCATGTCGAGGAGCATGTCATCGCTGCAGTGGCTGTACTCCAGCCGGTTAAGCTGCTCGAAGACGCTGTTTGCCTCGTCAATGATTTCGTCGAGTCGATCGAGTACCCGCTGCGCCGATTGTTGCATGTCGGAACGGATTTGCCGGTCATGCAGCCAGCCAGCTCCTGCCCATCCGATCCCACTGCCGGCACTGATCAGCAACAATGCACCCAGCAGGCTCCAGGCCTGGCTGGATTTAGGTTGGTTCGTCATGTTGGTCACGGTCGGACCGCAGAAGGCATAGGTTCAATCCCTTTCGGACCCAGCGCCGATACAGCGCAAGCTTTAGCATATAGCAAGGGCACACTACTGAATAGCCTCTCGCCAATGCCCGTCGTGCCTGCGCAGAATCATCTAGCGTCTCCCGGACGGCTGTCGCCAACGTAGGCGGCTGCGTCAAAGTGTCGAGAAAGCCGCCGGAAGCGCCAGGTATGGTCTGGCCACAAAGTGGCGTTTTTCCCGCTGACTGGGTGCAGGTACCAGCTTGAACAGCCGCCGCGATTCCAGACCGTTCGGCTCAGTCGGCGCTGCACTTTGCTATTCCAGGCCTGTTGGGCGTCGGACTTTACCTCCAGCACTGCGCCGTCCAGCGTCTCACGGTAGCGCAGCATGGATAGCAGGTAGTTGATCTGCGATTCGATCATCAGCAGCACCGAGTTGTGCCCAAGGGCCGTGTTGGGGCCCAGCAGCATGAAAAGGTTGGGGAAGCCATGCACGCTGGTGCCCATGAAGGCTTCCGGTCCCTGTCGCCAGCAGTCGGCCAGGTCAAGCCCGTCGCGACCTTGAATCAGGCCCGCAGGGACGGGTTCGGTGGCTCGGAAGCCTGTCGCCAGCACAATGACGTCGATTTCGCGCCGCCGGCCGGTGTTGTCGATGATGGCTTGCTTGTCGCTGGCCTGGATGCCGTCAGTGATGACTTCGACATTGTTTTGAGTCAGCGCTGGATAGAAGTCGTTCGACATCAGCACACGCTTGCAGCCCATGGCGTAGTTGGGCTTTAGTTTCTTGCGCAGTTCAGGGTCGGAAACCTGGCGAGCCAGGTATCTGCCAGCCATGCGGCGGTGCAGCCATGACAGGGCGGGGTAGCGGTTGAAGGCCGGCAGGCGTGATTCCAGCAGCAGGTAGAGTCCCAAGCGGGTCAGCAGTCGGGCTGGCGGAAAGGCACGATAGAGTTTTTGCTTCCAGTTGGGAATCGGGCTGTCGGGCTTGGGCAGGATCCACTGCGGCGTGCGCTGGTAAAGATCCAGGCGCTCAACCTCGGGCTGGATGCGAGGCACGAACTGAATGGCGGAGGCGCCGCATCCAATCACGGCCACCCGTTTCCCTTGCAGGTCCAGATCGTCCGGCCATTGCTGGGAATGAACGACTTTCCCTGAAAAATCTTCCAGCCCGGGAATGTTCGGGATTTTCGGTCGCGACAGCCCACCCAGGGCGGGGACCAGCAGGTCGCTGCTGTATACCCTGCCATCCGTGTCCCGCAGTTGCCAGCGTCGGCGCTGCT
>SKKV01000251.1 GCA_007123575.1 Wenzhouxiangella sp. | reverse complement strand
GCCTGGATGGCCTGCCGGTAAGAGAACCCAGGGCCGACAGCCCCCTGATCGACGCCTTCAACGACTCTAGCTGCCTGGACACCGACGCCCGCGGCATCGAACGACCCCAGGACGGCAATGACGACGGCCTGGCAGCCTGTGATATCGGAGCGGTCGAGCGGCGGACCAACCGAATTTTCCAGGATCGGTTTGGGCTGTTCAATTCAAACAGTTCTTCTTTGCTTATGGCGTCCTTTTTTGCCTTTGACCTCAGCCTCTGGGCCGATACTGCACACCATCCAGACCCTCGGAATCAGCATCCCGGGTCCAGACAATGGCGTTCATGCTGCGGGCTTTGGCATCATCGCGCGGCTGACTGATGCGCTTGAACACTTCGAGCACGCTGATCGTCGGTACGGCCAGCATTGCCTGATCTTCAATCGCTGAGGCAAAACAGTCAGCATTCGGGGCACCGGACGCCAGGCCTCAAATTCAGGGACTCCCACACTTTGCGTGGGATCACGATCTGATATTTCGGAGAAATCCTGATGGTTTCCATGGGCAGAGCACCTCCACCTATCGATCAATGATGCAGATTATTCCACTTCCGCCAGCCGGTGCTCCTTCCAGCCCATCCAGAGCGTGGTGAATCCGGAATGCAACCCACGGGCAAGAATTTGCAACCGTGAGTCATTCAACTGGCTTCATGAATGGTTCAAGCTGTTGGCAGCAGTGAACAAAGAGGATGGGCATCATGCGACTGTCGGTTTGGCTGGTATCTTCCGTTCACTGCCACTTCAGGAAGGGCGTCAAAGCGTTTGCCTTGGTAATGATTGGCCTGGGTCTGGTCAGCTCACTGTCTGCGCAACAGACCTCAATCAATACGATATTTTCCGATCGCTTCGAGCCATTCTTCCAGGACTGCCTCGATTGCCCCACCATGGCCTGGATCCCGGCCGGGACCTTCACACAGGGCAGCCCGACCAGCGAGCCGGAGAGTTCCAACATTGAACGTCCGCAGCGCCAGGTCAGCGTTCCGGCCTTTGCCATCGGTCAGACCGCAGTCACGTTCGAACAGTGGGATGCCTGCGTAAGCGACGGTGGCTGCACGCACAATCCCGACGACGCCGGCTGGGGTCGCGGCAACCGTCCGCTGATCAACGTCAGCTGGGATGATGCGCAGCAATATGTCAGCTGGCTGAGCACAAGGACCGGCCATGACTATCGCCTGCCATCGGAGTCAGAGACCGAGTACGCCACTCGTGCCGGCACCACCGGCCGTTTCAATACGGGTGACTGCATCACGACTGTCCAGGCCAATTTCAACGGCAATGTCCCGGCCCAGGGCTGCCCGGCGGGTGTTGTCCGAAGCCAGACCATGCCTGTGGCCAGCTATGCCCGCAACGCTTTTGGCCTGTACGACACCCATGGTAATGGCGCTGAATGGGTAAAGGACTGCTGGAACCACAGTTATGAAGATGCGCCCATCGATGGCAGCGCATGGATGTCGGGTGACTGCAGCCGTGCCATGCTTCGCGGTGGCTCCTGGTTCAGTGGCGGCAATGAACTACGCTCGGCCACCCGCTTCCTGAACAGCCGCAGCACACGCAATAATCACATCGGCTTCCGGGTCGCCAGATCGATACCGCCGCCGCTGCCGGCCGTCGCGCAAACTGGCCTCATCGATTGGTTCAACCCGGATTATGGGCTTTTTTGGGACGGCGATGGCCAGATCACACAGTGGACCAACCTGGCCGACAACAGTCGGAGCACAAACGGCAGTACCGCGGCAATCCGGGTGGAGACTGTGCATGGCCGCCGGATGATTCGCTTCGACAGTCCGGCCGATGGCGGCCATCTGCAATACCCCTCGCCAGGCGCCCAATCTCTGGCTGATGGCTACACCGTCTTCATCGTTTTCCGCCTCAACGAGTCCATCGCCGACGGCAATGATTTTCCGCGTCTGTGGCGCGGCGCTGATGACAGCCATGCCTTTTTCCTTCGCCGGACCACCGCTGAGGTTGAAATCAAGGCCAATCCGCTGGCTGTCGCCGCGCGCCCGAGCCACCCATACGCGTTCGCCTACGACATCGGCGATATCGCGATCCTCACCGCCCGCCTGACCGCGACCAGCCAGCAGCTCTACTTCAACGGGATCATGGTCGACAGCAGCGACTCGCCCATTGCCGCCTATACCATCGACAACAACCTGTTCCAGATCGGCAACAGCGTGCGCGGCGATATCGCCGATGTGCTCATCTACGACCACTCGGCCGACTTCGACGACCTGGATGTCACCGGCCAGGCCCTGGCCGAGGCGTATGCAACAACATGGCCATTCCGGGACTGCGCTGAATGCCCGAGCATGGTCATGATCCCGGCCGGAACCTTCACTCAAGGCAGCCCGCAAAGCGAGCCGCAAAGTTTAAGTAATGAGCGCCCCCAGCGAACGGTCACAGTCCCGGCCTTCGCGATGGGGCAATTCCCGGTGACTTTTGATGAGTACGACGCCTGCGTTGCTGATGGTGGCTGCACTTACATTCCCGACGATGAAGGTTGGGGTCGCGGCAATCGCCCGGTGATGAACGTCAGTTGGCACGTCGCCCAGGATTATGTCATCTGGCTGAGCAACAGGACCGGCCACGCCTACCGCCTGCCTTCGGAGTCTGAATGGGAATATGCCGCCCGCGCCGGCACCACCAGCCGCTTCAATACCGGCGACTGCATTACGACCGACCAGACCAATTTCAATGGCGTCTTCCCGGCCCAGGGCTGTCCGCAGGGTGCCCATCTCGTTCAAACTCTGCCGGTGGGCAGCTTTGCGCCCAACCCCTTTGGCCTGTACGACACCCATGGCAATACCTGGGATTGGGTGCAGGACTGTTGGAACGACAGTTACGACGGCGCCCCTGTCGATGGCAGCGCCTGGATGACCGGCGACTGCTCCCGTGCCATGATTCGCGGCGGCTCCTACAATGCCTTCGGCTCCCGGCTGCGCTCAGCCGCGCGCACCGAGACCTTCCGCGGCACTGGCAATCCCAACTTTGGCTTTCGTGTGGCCAGATCTGTAGAACCTTGAGCTTGAAGTTTTGTCTGGTACCAGCCTGGAGGAGCTGTCCAGAATCGCAGCGCTTAGCTTTCCCACCTACTTCAAGGCTGAAACCAGCCAGGCG
>SKKV01000287.1 GCA_007123575.1 Wenzhouxiangella sp. | reverse complement strand
GCTCGGGCAAGGCATCGCGAAACTCGTAGTAACGGTTCAGGCCGGCCTGATCGATCAGGCTGGCGACCGTGTGGCAGCCATGGCAGCACATCGAGCGGTCCTCACCACCGATGCGGGCCTGAATGTTGACCCCTGCCGGGATGGGCTCGCCGCAGTGCCAGCAGGCGGCCGCCTTATGGCTGGTCACGCCCATGGTCAGAGACGCTTCGGTTCGAGGTTGATTTCGCCTGTCGGGTCGCCATGAAGACGCCCGGCCAGCCACCAGCTCTGCGGCAGATCGGCAACGACAATGCGCGAACGCGGGTGCGGGGCCTCGTCCAGGCTACCTGAGTAGACGCCGGCCGAGCGACGCTGGGCGACCAGGATTCTGTCCTGTTCGCTGGTCGCCGGATGCTGGAACTGGATCAGCAGCGTCTCGGGAAGCCCTTCGGCATCCAGCGCACTGATCTCGAGGCGGGCTTCCTGGCCGTTGATGACCATCAGGCCCGACAGCCCCAGGCTGCGCGCCTGCGCGGTACGAATATTGGTATCGGTCAGGCCTCGGCCCAACTGCTCGAAATCGCCGCTGACGATCTCGGGCGGATTGCTCAGGCCGATGTAAGCCAGGGTGGAGCCGGCCACCACACCCAAGCCGGTGATGCTGATCAGGATGAAAGGCCAGGGTTCCTTGTACCAGGGCTTGGCAGCGAATTCGTTCATGGTGCTCACCGGGGGTCAGGTGGAATGTAGAAACGGGTGTCGATCTCGCGCACGGCCCTGCCGTCGGGATCACGTGCAACAATGATCATCGGTCGCATGCCGGGCGCATCGGCAGCCAGGGGAACGGCCACGGTCAAAGGCACATCCAGCGTTTGTCCGGGCGCGATGCTGAGCTCGCGACGCGGCTCAACGATGCGAATGTCGGGCAGACCGCTGGCCTCGATCGTGACCAGCATGACACTGTCGGTGCGGTTGGTCAGCTTCAGGCTGTAGGAGTTTTCCAGCTCGGCACCGGCGACCCGGTACAGGGCGCCGCGATCGCGCAGCACATCGGCAATCAGCGGCTCGCGGCCGGTCAGGATCACGCCGATCAGCGTGGCCAGCGCCAGCAGCGCGAACAGGTAAATGAAGATTCGCGGCCGCAGGATGCGGCTGGGTTTGCCGGCAAGCGCGTTGTCGGTGGTGTAGCGAACGAGGCCGCGCGGATAACCCATCTTGTCCATGACCTCGTCACAGACATCGATACAGGAGGCGCAGGCAATGCACTCGATCTGCAGCCCATCGCGGATGTCGATGCCGGTCGGGCAGACGTGGACGCAGGCCATGCAATCAATGCAGTCACCCAGGCCCATTTCCTTGTAGTCGGCATCGCGACGGCGCGAGCCGCGCGGCTCGCCGCGCTCGACGTCGTAGCTGATCACCAGGCTGTTGTCGTCGAACATGGCCGACTGGAAGCGCGCATACGGGCACATGTACTTGCACACCTGCTCGCGCAAGTAGCCGGCATTGCCGTAGGTGGCAAAGGCATAGAAGAACAGCCAGAAGGTCTCGGCGCCGGCCAGCTCGAAGCCGGGCAGGCGCATCGCCAGATCTCGGATCGGCACGAAGAAGCCGACAAAGGTCAGCCCGGTCCACAGGGCAAAGGTAATCCATAGAACCTGCTTGGCCGACTTGCGGGCCAGCTTTTCGCGTGTCCACGGCCCCTTGTCCAGCTTCATGCGCTTGTTGCGCGAGCCCTCGGTAACCCGTTCCATCCACAAGAACACCTCGGTCCAGACGGTCTGCGGACAGGCATAACCACACCACAACCGACCGGCCAGGGCGGTGAAGAAGAACAGGCTCAACGCCGCCATCGCCAGCAGCAGCGACAGGACGAACAGATCCTGCGGCCACAGGGTCAGGCCGAAGAAGTGAAACTGGCGATTGACCAGGTCGAACAGGACAATCTGCTGGCCACCGACGTTGATCCACGGCAGGACGTAATACAGGCCCAGCAACACCCAGGCGGCGATCACGCGCAAGCGCGAGAAACGGCCGCTGCTCTCGCGCGGGTAGACCTTGGGGGCCTTGACGTAAAGCGGTATGGCTTCGCTGGCGACGGGGGCCTTGTTACTCATATCAACGACGGGGGCCTTGGAAACGGCCTGGGGGACGCAGCAGAATCCAGGTAAACAGACTGGAAGCCGAGGTCGCTGCCCAGAACATGAAAAAGGCAATGGTGTAGCCCCCCTGACGACTGATATCCAGGTCAGGGAAGGTGATGTCGCGCAGGACCAGCGGATCGATCACGATAAAGAACACCACAGTGGCCACGGCTGCAGCAAAAAACGAAGGCCAGAGGATGGCGCCGATGCGCTGGACCAGGGGGCGTGGCGACGGACCATCCTGGTCCGCCGCCAGCGGGGTGCTGCGATCAGTCATCGCGGCTGCCGTTGCTTTCAGCCGGCTGGTTCAGGCTGAGCACGTAGGCGGTGACAAAGCGAGACCGGGCCTCACCCAGTAAATCGCGCTGGGCTGGCATCACGCCCTGACGACCGTTGACGATGGTATAGCGCAGCGCGTCCATGCTGCCACCATAAATGAATATGCCGCGTGTCAGATCAGGCGCGCCCAGCAAGGGGTTGCCGGTGCCGTCGGCACCATGGCAGGCTGCGCACAACATATCGTAATGACGCTGTCCGGCTGCGGCCAGGGCAGAATCAACAGGCAAGCCAGCCAGCTGCTGGACAAATACCGCCGTCCGGGTGACCTCCTGATCACTCAGCGCACCACCGAAACCGGGCATGACGGCCTGACGACCGTGGTAGACGCTATGCCAGACCTGGTCGACTTCACCGCCCCAGATCCAGTGACCATCGGTCAGATTCGGATAGCCGGGCGCGCCGCGGGCATCGGAGCCGTGGCAGGTGGAACAATTGTGGGCAAAGATGTTGCGCCCGATACGCAGTGCGTCGGGATGGGAAGCCAGTTCTTCGAGCGGGCGCTGAGACAGCTCGCCGAACCGCTCCTGGAACTGGGCCGTGGCCCGCTCCATCTCCTCGGCATATTGGCCCGAGGAAGTCCAGCCCAGGGTGCCGGCGAAGTTGCCCAGCCCGGGATAGAGCACCAGGTAGCCCAGCGACCAGATCACGGTGCCGTAGAACAGCCACAGCCACCAGCGCGGCATCGGATTGTTC
>SKKV01000063.1 GCA_007123575.1 Wenzhouxiangella sp. | reverse complement strand
CAAGCCCTGGCGATTGCACTTTTCCATCGGGACCCGCCTACTGTGAAAAAACTGCTGCTGATCACCGCGATCATCGTTGTTTTCCTGGTTGTTCTGCTGGCCTCGACCTGGTGGTGGCTGACTTCGACCCGCTCGGGTGCCCAATGGGGCCTGGAGCGGGCCCAGGGCCAGCTCGAGCTGCTGGCGTGGTCCAGCCTGGAAGGCAACCTGCGCCGCGGCCTGGTCGCGCGCGACGTGGTCCTGGAGCAGGCCGGCGCCCGGGTCACGGTCGAGCGCCTGGAGCTGGCCGTCGTCGTGCGCCTGCCGCCGGGCCTGTCGGCCGAGGTTGACTGGGTGCGCGCATTCGGCGTTGATGTCTACCTGCCCGACCCGGAACCCGATCCGCCCGAGCCCGAGCCGTTCACCCTGCCAGATCTGGCCAGCCCGGTGCCGGTGCGGGTGCGCGAGCTGCGGGTCGAGCGCCTGGCCATTTATCCTTATGCCGAAGAGCCGACCGACCCGCTCGAGATTCAGCGTATCGAACTGGCCGGTCAGTATCACCAGCGCCTGGACCTGGACGATCTGCGGGTTGCCATGGACGAATCGCGCCTGTCAGCCAGTGGTCACTGGCAGCTGGCCGAGCCTTTTGGCGGCGAGCTGGATCTGGAACTGAGCCACCGCCTGGACGAAGTTGAGTTTGACGCCCGATTGGGTGTGAGCGGCCGCCTCGCGGTGCTGGAGATCGACCTGGAAACCGAAGGCCCGCTGCAGGCCCGGGGCCAGGTGCGCCTGCGCGGGCTGCCGGGTGATATTGATGCCACGGTCAGGCTGGACGGCGAATTTGGCGACTGGCCCGAGTTGGATTACCGGGTGCGCGATATCGAACTCAACGCCAGTGGCGGCATTGCCGCCTGGCAGGCACGTTTGGGCGCGCGCGTGGAAGGCCCGGACATTCCGACTAATCGCATCGTCGCCGAGGTCAGCGGTGATACCCGCGAACTGAACATCGAGGCCCTGCGTATTGAAGCGCTCAGCGGTGAGTTGGAAGCCAGCGGACGACTGTTGTTGACCGGGGAACTGGATGCGGCCCTGGACGTGCGCCTGGAAGGGCTGGATCTGGCCGAGCTGTACCCGGATTGGCCGGAACGGGCGCGCCTGGGTGGCCGCCTTGAGTTGGCTGCGGTCGGCGATACCTTCCGCCTGGAAAAGCTGGCGCTGAGCGCACCGCCTACCGCCCTGACGCTGACCGGTTCCGGCTACTTCGAGCCCGCATCTGATCGGCTTGACCTGTCGCTGGACTGGCGCGACCTGTACTGGCCGCCGGTAGCCGATGCTTCAGAACGTCTGTTTGCCAGCGAGTCCGGTCGGGTGCGGCTGCGCGGGGCGATCAGCGACTGGCAGCTTGAGCTCGACGCCTTGCTGCGAGCGCTCGGCCAACCACCGGTGCGGGTTCGCGCGGAGGCCAACGGCGACGAAAACCAGGCCAGGGTCCAGCGACTCAACCTCGATGCTGATCGCTATGGCCGGGTCGAGGTCAGCGGTGAAGTTGGCTGGGCCCCGGAGCCCAGGGGCGCGCTGAGCGTGGCCCTGATTGATGCCGATCCTGGCCAGTTCGTGGCCGAGCTGCCGGGACAACTCAGCAGCCAGCTGGAGCTGCGTTTCGATTCAACCACGGATCTGACCGTTGACCTGGTCAATATCGACGGTGATCTGCGCGGTCAGCCGGTCAGCGGCCAGGGCGCGATTGCCATCCAGGAAGAGCGCCCGGAGGCCGGCAGCCTGGCCCTGGACTTTGGCGACAATCGCCTGACCGTCGACAGCAGCGACGGCCGCGAGTGGCAGTGGCGCCTGGAAGGTCGGGCCCTGCACCAGCTCTGGCCAGAGCTGTCCGGCACGCTGGCGCTGGAGGGCAGAGTCGATCCCTTCGCCCGGCGTTTCCAGATGGACGGCCAGATCGAGGCCGGCACGGTTGGCGATATCACCCTGCGGCGGGCGGAGATAAAGGCCAGCGTGGACTGGAACGACCCGCCGGAAATCAATCTCGGCCTGAATGTTGATGATCTGGATTTGAATCCCTGGGAGCGCCTGGAGCGAATTGAATTCGATTTGACCGGCGGCTGCAGCGAGCATCGATTCGGCTTGAACGTGAACGCCCGGCGCGGCAGCCTGGACTTGGGCGGCGGTGGTGAGCTCCCGGACTGCTTGAGCGGTGGCCGGGCCTGGGCCGGCGCGTTGGAGCGCTTCTACCTGGCCGAAACCATCGCCGGCGACTGGGTGTTGAGTCAGCCGCTGAAGATTACTGCCGCGCCGGATGGTATCGAGGCGGGTCCGTCCTGCCTGGTCGAGACCGCCACCCGCGAAGGTCGGCTGTGTCTGCGTCGGCTGGAAATCGACGGCGACAGCCAGGTTGAGATTGGTCTGGAAAAGTTGCCCATGGACTTGGTGCTGCTCGCCCTGGACCCGGGTTTCCATATGACCAATCGGCTGTCCGGCGAAATCAGCGCGGCCTGGAGCGAAACCGCCGGTTTGCGCGGTGTCTCGGGCTTTCTGGCCCTGGACTCGGGTGGTCTGATCCCGCTGGGCTCCGATGACAAGCTGTTGACTATCGATAGCCTGCGCCTGGACCTGCAGCCTGATGGGGATGAATTTGTTCTTGATCTGCTGGCCCTGCTGGAGGGTGAAAGCGAGCTGCGCGGGCAGGCCCGGCTGGTCGACCTGAATGACCTGAGCTCGGCAACCGTGGATGCAGGCGCACGTCTCAACCTGCCCGATATCGGCGTGTTCAACCGGCTTGTCGCCGAGCTCGACCAGCTGGGCGGCAGCCTGGTCGCCGATCTGGAGGTCAGCGGGCCGCTGTTGGGACCGGCGATCCAGGGCGAGGCGCGTTTGCGCGATGGGCTGGTGGTTCACGCGCCGCTGGGCTTGAGGGTCAGCGAGATTGAATTTGACCTGGACGGCGCCAATGACCGGGCGCGCTTGAGCGGGCGCATGCTTTCCGGCGAAGGCCATCTCAGCATCAACGGCGAGGTAGTCCAGGATGACGGCAAGTGGGCCTACGAGGTTTCCGTGGACGGTCAGCGCTTCCGGTTTGCCGAGGCCAGCTGGCTGGAGGTTGATGCCAGTCCGCGATTGCGCGTGGCCAGCCGCGGCGAACGCCTGGACCTGGACGGCGACATTCACATCGACCGGCTGCGCGCCGGCCTGCCGCCGGGCAGCGAAGACCGGGTCACGGTGTCAAATGACGTGCGCGTGCTGGGCGAGGTCGATGATGATGACGAACAGCCGGAGGTGCGCCTGGAGGGCCGCCTTGGCATTCATATGGGCGACGACGCGCGCCTGGCCGCGCTTGGCATGCAGGCGGTTCTGGCCGGCGAGTTGGAACTGCTGTGGGAGCCGCAAAGCCCCCTGCCGCGCGGGCGCGGCATGATTCGCCTGCCGCAAGGTTCCTACCGCGCCTACGGCCAGAACCTGGAAATCCGCGACGGCGAGATCCTGTTCAGCGGCCATCCTCTGGACAACCCGCGCCTGGACATCAGGGCGATCCGCGATATCTTCGGCGATCCCCAGGTCGAAGAGGCCGGCGTTCATATACGCGGCCCGGCTCGCGAGCCGAACATCACCTTGTTCACCGAGCCGCCGACCAGCGAAGAAAAGGCCCTGGCCTACGTGATCACCGGTGCTGACTTCGACCATGCCGGCGGCCAGGGCGCGGTCAACGTCGGCTTCTACCTCCTGCCACGACTGTTCGTCAGCTACGGCATCGGCCTGTTCGAAGCCGGCAACGTCCTGTCCGGCCGCTTCGAACTCTCCCGCCGCTGGGGCGTGCGCGTGGTCTCCGGCGAGCGCGACACGGGGGTGGATTTGAGTTTTGCGTTGGATAGATAGGAACGGGTTACGGTTTCCGGTTTACGGTTTACGGCAGGGCAGCCCGCGCTAAAATGTCGACATCCCCGCAACGAAAACACCCCATGCCAACCTCTGACAAGTGCCTGCAGGAAACTTACGCCCCCGACAACGCCTGCTTCGGTTGTGGGCCGGCCAATGAAAGAGGCCTGCGTATCCGCTCTTTCGTCGCCGGGGACAAGGTCGTTGCCGCTTGGACGCCCGAGCCGCATCACGAGGCTTTTCCGGGCGTGCTCAATGGCGGCATCATCGGCTCATTGCTGGACTGTCACTGCAACTGGACCGCGGCATGGCACCTGATGGACGCCGGCGGGCTGGAGCGGCCGCCTTGCACGGTGACCATGGAATACACGATCAAGCTGCGCCGGCCCACGCCCACTGATGGGCCGCTGCATCTGGAAGCTAAAGTGGTCGAGTCGGACGGAAAGGTGGTCACGGTCGAAGGCTGGCTGTATGCCGGTGACAAGCTTTGCGACCACTGCATCGGCAAATTCGTCTCCGTCGAACCCGGCCACCCGGCTTACCACCGCTGGTAATTGAAGGACCATTAATGGCTCGCAATGTCGAGATCAAGGCGCGCGTTACTGACCTGACCGCGCTGGAAGCCAGCGTGCAAACCATTGCCGACAGCGGCCCGGTGGAGATCTTCCAGGATGACTGCTTTTTCCAAAGCCCTGAAGGTCGTCTGAAACTGCGTGACTTCGGCGACGGGCGCGGCGAGCTGATCTACTACCAGCGCCCCGACCAGTCCGGCCCCAAGCACTGCCACTACGAGATTGCCCCGACCGACCAGCCCGACCAGCTGCGCCTGGTCCTGGCCCTGGCCTGGGGCGAAGCCGGCCGGGTTCGCAAAAACCGCCGCCTGTATCTGATCGGCCGCACCCGCATCCATCTGGACCAGGTCGAGGGCCTGGGCGACTTCATGGAGCTGGAAGTAGTGCTGAACGACGATGAATTCACGGCGAGCGGTCAGCAGGAAGCGGACGGTTTGATGGCTGAACTTGGAATCTCGGCGGCGGATTTGGTTGAGTGTGCTTACGTGGATATGATTTTGGGCGGGAAAAGTGAAGCTGATTAGCTTCGTGTCTCAGCAAGCGGGCTTCGATTGCCTTGTGAGCCGTCCTCGGGTGGTGAATTCCGCTTCAGTTCGACGCGGTGGCGAGGCCTTCAGCGAAATCCCCACCCGAGGACGGCCCACAACCCTCTCGAAACCCGTTCGCTGAGACACGACGCCAATCAGATACCCCTTTACTCCTATTCACACCGCGAGCGTTACGCTACACGCATGAATTGCATCGCCAGAATTTTTCTCGTTGTCCTGCTGGCTCTGATCCTGGCCGGTTGTGGGGTGCGCAGCGCCTACAACAACCTCGACTGGCTGATGATGCGCTGGGTCAACAACCAGGTCAGCCTGACTTCCGAGCAGGAGCTGGCGGTGCGCACGGCCCTGGATGAAAAACTTGAATGGCATTGCAGCACCCAACTGCCGCTGTACGTGGAATTCTTGCGAGAGGTCGAGCGTGACCTTGCCGACGATGCAATCGATGTTGACACGCTGCGGACGCACGGCGAGCGCGTCGCCGAGTTCGGGCGCGAGCTGGCGATGCGGGCCCGCCCGGACCTGATCGAGTTCCTGGCCGGGCTCAGCGATGACCAGATCGACGATTTGCGCGACAGTTTCGAGGAGCGCAACGAAGAAATTCAAGCCGAAAGCATCGAGGTCTCTGCGGCTGAACGGCAGGCCAACCAGGTGCGGGGAATGGAGCGCGGCATGCGCCGCTTTGCCGGCCGGCCCTCGGCCGTCCAGCGCCAGCGCCTGGAGCAGTGGGCGGCCGAGCTCAAGCCTACCGCCGAACTCAGCCTGGAGCAGCGCAAGGCCTGGCAGGAAGAATTCTTTGACGCACTGGCTGGACGCGAATACAACGGCGCGTTCGAGCCGAGGATGATCGCCTTGCTGGAGCCCGGCGCGACCTGGTCAGACGAGTTTCGTCAGCGCATGGAGTACAACCGCGAACGCACGCTCGAAGCGATTGCCGACGTCAATGCCCTGGCCACGCCGCGTCAGGCCAATCGGCTGCGCTCAAGGCTCGATTCGCTGGCCTCGGACTTTGAGCGCCTCAGTTGCAATAACTGATTATTGAGGGCTCTCAGCTCTCGTTTTCGACTTCAACACTGTCTTCTTCCGAAGCCAGTCCCAATTCCTGTTCCAGGCGCGCGATGCGGGCTTCCAGGGCGGCTACTTTTTCAGCCAGGCCGCTGCCGCCGCTGTCCGCGGCGGCCTTTGACGGCTGGGCCTGGGCCAGCATGTCCGGGTCCACCGGTCCGCACAGGCGGTGCATGTAGCGGTCTTCGCGCTGTCCCGGAGCACGTCCGATGCATATCACCAGCGGCGCATCGCGCGATGCCAGGCGGTCGAGGTTGTAGCTCACATCGTCGAGGTCATCGAAGCGGTGCTGGCGTTCGCTGCGGCTGTATAGTTCGGCCAGGGTTTGCGGTCCGCGCAGCAATAGCAGACAAATCAGGGCGCGCTGTCCCGGCGTCAGTTCCAGGGCGGAGTTGATCTTGTGTGCATACCGGGTTGCGCGGGCGCCGAAGTCGCTTTTGACAAAGCCGCGCTGCTCGAGCTTGCGCAAGGCTTGGCCGACCCGGCCTGGGTCGAGCTTCATCACCGGGAAGCGGCTGGTTTTCTGGTTGCAGGCGGTGACTGTGGCATTCTGGGTCAGCGGGTAGCTTTCCGGGGTCGTGGCTTCCTTTTCAATGAGGCAGCCCAGTACGCGTGCCTCTTCAACATCCAGCGGCGGGTCAAGGGGCAGGGTGGCGCTGTCGGTTTCGTGTTCGCTCATGTTCTCGGTAAGGGCATTGGCATCAGATATAAGGATTATGCCTTAGAGCGCCTCGAAGAGGCTTTGTAAGCTTGAGAAGCGCTTCGTTCGTTTTCATTGACCAACGAAAAAGCCCCGCGGGAGGCGGGGCTTTCTCAAGATCATCCTTGAAGCAGGATGCTCAGGCGGCGACCACGTTGGCAGCCTGCGGGCCCTTGGGGCCATCCTGGATGTCGAAGGCGACCTTCTGACCTTCGGCCAGGGTTTTGAAACCCGAGCCTTGGATGGCGCTGAAATGGACGAATACGTCCTTGCCGCCATCATCCTGACTGATGAAGCCGAAACCCTTTGCCTCGTTGAACCACTTGACGGAACCTGTTGCCATGTTACTTACTACCTTATGCATTTACAAAAAAGAACGGTGATGCTTGCAGCCTATGAAACGCGGGTGTCGGCGGTAAATCTGGAGGGAAAAACGACCTTGACGCTCACTGCCATACTCTACAGGCACCTCCGATTGTAACGTGACCGAGTCCACATTTCCACTGGCTTCGATCACTTTGTTAAGACATGCTGCCAGCCTCGGGTTTCAGGGTGATGACGGGCCCAAGCCGGTCAGGCTCTGCTGCAGATCGGACTTCAGCCGTTTGCAGGCGCTTTGCCGGCCCGCCTCGTCTACCGTCCCGTCATTCAGCGCCGACCAGCCCGGGTGCAGGCGGGCTTGGGTCAGGGTAGCGGGAAGGCGGTCGCGGGTCCAGCGCGATTCGGCGGCAGGCTCAAGAGGGACGGGATTGCCGTGACCACGCTGAATCAGCTGGGTGAGCAGGTTTAGCTGGCGCCAGCCCAGCAATCGCAGCGCGCTGTCATCCACACCCAAGCGCCCAATGCCACGTGCTTTTTCCAGCATGCGCTCACCGGCCGTTCGGAAGATGCCAGTACCCGCACCAATGGCGCCGCCAACCAGGGTGCCTGTGCCCAGGGATAGGCCGCCCGTGGCGATATCGATCGCCGCGCCGATGCCGGCTCCCGCGCCCAGGTGGCTGCTGGTCCGAATCCCGTAAGTCGCCAACGTGTGTTGATCAAGCGGCGCTTCAGGCCACTGACCATCGACCAGCGGAAGCTCAGCATCGCGGTAATCTTCCCTGCCGAATCGATACAAGGTGAGCAGGGTTTCAACGCAGGATTGTTCACGTTTTTCGACGAGGTGGTGAATTCCATTGAGCTGGTGGACACGCTCGGACTTCGAGCGCAGGGCATACTGTCGGCGCAGTGCGGCGACATCGATGAGCATATCGGCAATAGCTTGAAGCGCGCTGTCGCGGCGCTCCCGTTCCTCGAACTGACGCTGGGCCAGCCAACGCTCCAGGGTGGGGGTAAAGCGGTCAAGCATGCTGCCCAGTTTTTCGAACAGGCGGCGCTCGGTCTGCGGATCGCGAACGGCGGCATCGAAAGCCAACACCGTATGCAGTGGCACCCGGGCCAGCGCCTCGCGCCAGTCCGGCTCCCGGCTTTCCAAGCTGGCGGTAAAGTTCATCACGGCAAGCAAAGGCCGGCCTGCCAGGGCAAGGATCGCCAGCTCGTCCAGGAATTTCTCGAGCACGGGTTCGCGCACATCGATCACGTACAGCGCCACATCTACCGCCTGCGTCAGCTCCAGGACCCGGGCCTCCTGGTCAAAGCGTTGCACCAGTTCCGCGTCGCTCAGAAACTGGTCGATCCGGGCCGGGCCATCATGGCGCTGTCCGGGCAGCGCATCCAGAGTTTCAATCAATTGGGGCGCGCTTTCCAGACCCGGTGAGTCGTACAGCTCGACCAGGGTCTGCCCGGCCACGCCCAGACGTACGGCACTGACCTGGCGGGTGGTGCCGCCCTGGTCGGCAACCGTGCCAAAGCGACGCTGGTGACTCAGGGTTCTTACCAGCGAGGTCTTGCCGGTATTGGTATGGCCGACGACGGCAATGCGCAGCGCCGGCACGCTCATGGTTTTTCTTCCAGCCAGGTCTTCAGCTGCGCCACTGCCGTCGACTGCGGCTGATTCAGATCCATCACCAGGAAGTGAGCGCCGCAGCGTCGGGCCAGCAGATTCCAGTCTTGGAGTCGCGTTTCGGGATCGACGCCGCGAGCGCTGAGCTGGTCCTGATCGGTCAGGATCAGGATCAGCGCGCCGGCGGCCGCATCGGCGAGCTGATTGAGTCGCTGTGCCGTACCGCTGTCCGGCGTGCGCTTGAGAGAACAGACAGCCATCAGGGCGCGCGGTTTGTCTCGCATGGCCGCGAGCGCCGCAGAAAGCGTCTGAAATTGTTCGCGTCGCTCAACCTGGCCAAGGTCGTCAACGGCCAGCTCACCCAATTTCGGCGGCCAGCTGCCGACATCCTGACCCAGTTCAAGACCAAGCAGGCCGGGTCGGCCGGCGCCGGCGCCGGCGCCGAGTTGCCGCAGTGGACGGGTCTCATCCGGCGGTGGCTCGGCGCCCAGGCGTTCGCCATCCGGACGGTCGGGTCGGATCAGTGGCAGCACCCGCTGATAACCCGGCGCGCGCGCATCGAGCTGCAAGCCGTGGGCCGCCCGGCGCGACAAAAATACACAGAGCATCAGCAACAGCAGGCGCGGCAGGGCGGCGTAAACCAGCACCATGCCCAGTAGAAATCGGGCCCAGTCGGCGCGCATGGAGCCCAAGTCAACGCCTTCCCGTCCGGCCGCAATCCATTCCATCGCCGGAGCTGGCATAAAACCCAGCGCGTGAATGGGCGTGCCCAGCGCGGTAATTAGTTCAACCACCTGATTTTCATCAAGTAGCGTGGTCCCCCAGCTGAGCTCGTATTGGACCAGGCTGAATAGCACCACCAAGCCCAGCCAGGCACCCAGGGCGTAGGCCAGCCAGAGGGCGTGCGACAGGGCGCTCAGGTGCCAGCGCCCAAGCGGGCCAGCCAGCAGTCTGCTGGCGGCACGAATCAGTTCCGCGCGCAGGGGCGAGGTGAGTAGCAGGCCAGCCAGGCGCTGGCTGCCGCTGATGGCAAGGTGGCCACTGACGCTGGGGGTGATCGGGCGCCGGGCGGTCGTGGCCAGAACCAGTACCCAGACCGCCAGCATCAGCGTCGGCAGGCCAACCAGCACCAGGCCGGTCAGGAGAAAGTCGATTTCGCGGCCGGCGGCGACGCTGCGTGCCGCGACCAGGCCGCCAACGGCGCCGATCGTCACTATGGCTGTAAAGCAGCGTGCCAGCAGCTTGCGTATTCGGGCGATATCAGCGCGGGCTTCGGCGGCACCGGGCAAGGCACCGGCGCGTGCCATCAGCCTGGCAGGCGGCTGGCCATCAAGGTTGCGTGCGATACGGTTGGCCGCCTCATCGTCGTTGCGGCGGCCGCCTGACTCCTCCTGAATCCGGACGGCCTCGGTCAGCAGCCAATCGTCAATCGTGATGGATGAGTATCCCAAGGTCAGGCCCGGCTTGGCAAAACACCGATGATACCCGGATAGGAAAACGGACGATCGGGCCACGGGACAGTCAGATTCATGGTAAATATCAGCTTCACAAGTGTGGCGATTTGATCAAGATCAACTAACTTCTTGCCGGGCTGATCCAATATAAACACCGCAAACATGTGCATCTCTGAAGGGACCCTCATGAGTCAATCCACCACTTACAATGACAAGGTCGTGAAGCAGTTCGCTGTCATGACCGTGATCTGGGGCATTGTCGGCATGGTTGTCGGCGTGTTCATCGCCGCCCAGCTGATCTGGCCCTGGCTGGGCTTTGAAATTTCCTGGCTGAGCTACGGTCGCCTGCGCCCGCTGCACACCAATGCCGTGATTTTCGCCTTTGGCGGCTCGGCGCTGTTCGCGACCAGCTACTACGCGGTTCAACGAACCTGTCATGCCCGCCTGTTTTCCGATGGGCTGGCCGCCTTCACCTTCTGGGGCTGGCAGCTGGTCATTGTCGGTGCAGCCATTACCCTGCCAATGGGCCTGACCATGGGCAAGGAATATGCCGAGCTGATCTGGCCGTTGGCGATCCTGATTGCCGTGGTCTGGGTGGCTTACGCGGTGGTGTTCTTCGGCACCATCGTCAAGCGCAAGGTCAAGCATATTTACGTGGCCAACTGGTTTTTCGGCGCCTTCATCCTGACCGTGGCCGTGCTGCACATCGTCAACAACCTGGCCATTCCGACCAGTCTGACCCATTCCTACCCGATCTACTCCGGCACCGTCGATGCCATGGTGCAGTGGTGGTACGGGCATAACGCGGTTGGTTTCTTCCTCACCGCCGGCTTCCTGGGGATGATGTACTACTTCGTGCCCAAGCAGGCTGGACGCCCGATTTATTCCTACCGCTTGTCGATCGTGCACTTCTGGTCCCTGATTGCGATCTACATGTGGGCCGGCCCGCACCATCTGCACTACACTGCGCTGCCGGACTGGGTTCAGACCTTGGGGATGATCTTCTCGATCATGCTGCTGGCACCTAGCTGGGGCGGCATGATCAACGGCATCATGACCCTCTCAGGTGCCTGGCACAAGCTCAGGACCGACCCGATTCTGCGCTTCATGATCGTTGCTCTGTCGTTTTATGGCATGTCGACCTTCGAAGGCCCGATGATGTCGATCAAGACGGTCAATGCGCTGTCGCACTACACCGACTGGACCATCGGCCACGTCCATGCTGGCGCCCTGGGCTGGGTGGCAATGATTTCCATCGGCGCCCTGTACTGCCTGTTCCCGCGCTTGTTCGGGGTCGAGAAGATGTATTCCACCCGTCTGATCGAGTGGCACTTCTGGACCTCGACCATCGGCACCGTGCTGTACATCGTCGCGATGTGGATTGCCGGTGTCATGCAGGGCCTGATGTGGCGCACCTTCAATGAAGACGGCACGCTGCGCTACACCTTCAGCGAAGTGCTGCAGTTCACCTATCCGTACTACGGGCTGCGCCTGCTCGGCGGCATGATCTTTACCGCCGGCATGTTCATCATGCTCTACAACGTCTACAAGACCT
>SKKV01000180.1 GCA_007123575.1 Wenzhouxiangella sp. | reverse complement strand
TCCCTAAGATCAGCGAGGCCAGCGCCACCAGGACCAGCGCAATCAGCAGGCTGGAGCCGGCCCATTGGGCAATCATGATCGACAAGGTATTGCCGATGCCGGTGGTGGTCAGCACGTTGACCACCAGGCCGACGGCAATCAGCAGCATGGCAGTCGGGACCATGGCTCGGGTGCCGTTGGCCAGGGCTTCGATCACGGCTGTCAATCCCATGCGCTGGCCGGTCAGCCAGGAACCGGCCACGGTGGCGACCATGGCGCAGGCGGCAGCAAAGACAGGCGTAAAACCGGAGACCAGCAGGCCGACCAGCACGGCCAGCGGCAGTAGCAGGGGCCAGCCGCGGCGCAGCGCCTGGGCGATCGTTTCACCCTCGCCCGAGGTTTCGGCGACCAGTCCAAGCCGCCCGGCGCGTACGCGCACGAACAAACCCAGGGAGAAGAAATACAGCAGCGCCGGAATGAGTGCTGCGGCAATGATGTCGAGGTAGGACAGGCCAGTGAAGTTGGCCATCAGAAACGCGCCGGCACCCATCACCGGCGGCATCAGCTGACCGCCCGTGGACGCGGCGGCCTCGACGCCACCGGCAAAGCGCGGCGGAAAGCCGGCCCGCTTCATCAGGGGAATGGTGATAACCCCGGTCGAAGCGGTATTGGCGACGGCCGAGCCGGTGATCGAGCCCATCAGGCCGGACGAGGCCACGGCTACCAGGCCGGGGCCGCCGGCGACCCGTCCGGCCACGGCACGGGCCAGGGCAATGATGAAATCACCGGCACCCGAGCGGACCAGGAACGCGCCCAGCAGCACGAACATGAATACGTAGCTCCAGGAAATTCGGGCGATGGTGCCGAATAGCCCCTCGGAGGTGTAAACGGCGCGGAACAGTACGGTTTCTGTGCTCAAGCCCGGAAAAGCAAACACGCCGCCCAGGCCCGCGCCCCAGCCGCTGGCGTAGGCCAGCAGCGCCACGACCAGGACCGGAATCAGCCAGCCGGCCGTGCGCCGGACCAGCTCGATGGCCAGGATGACCAGCGCCAGGCAGACCAGCCAGTCAGCGGCGCTGAAAGCCAGGCCGCGGGCATATAGCGGCCCTTCCAGCAGCAGCAGGCCGATCGCGCTGCCCAGCAACAACAGCCCCAGCAGGGCTTCGCGCCAGCCGGCGACCTTGCCGGCCGGATGCAGCAGCAGGGCGAGCAGACCGAGACTGGCGAAATGAAACACGCCGATCCATAGGTCAGGCAACAGCAGGCCGAGATTGAAAGCAATATGAGCCAGGCCAACCACGGCGGCATAGATGAACACGGCCAGCCCGGCCTGTGCATCAGGCTCACCCGATCGATCGCCCGGAACGCTATCACCCATCGGGTGTTGAGCCTGCCTGGCACTGGCGCGCAGCTTGTTCAGGATTGGCTTCATCCATCCTCGCCCGGCGGCAGCAGGCGAGCGGGGACATCCAGCCCGCGTTCACGGTAGAAGCGCACCGCGCCGGGGTGCAAGGGCACGGGAAGGCCATCCAGCGCGCTGTCCAGCCGCATCGCGCGGGTCGCGGCGTGGAAGGCATGCAGGTAGCCGAGATGCTCGTAGAGGGTTTCGAGAATCTTGTAAACGTGCTCGTCCGGCACATCGGCTGTCACCGCCAGCAGGTTGGCCTGGGCGATGGTTCTGACCGGTTCGGGCTGGTTTGGATAGGTGTCTTCGGGAATGTCGAAGAAGCTCCACAGCTCGGGATAGCGTGCGTTGATCGCGGCCAGCTGCGGTTCACTGACATTCAGCAGCACGGCATCGCCGCGGGCGGCAGCCATGGTCCGCGTTACCGCTCCTACCGGCACCCCGGCCGGCGTATTCATGCCGTCGATCAGCTGGTTCTGGAAGGCATCGGCGCTGGCGCCGTAACCCTGGTAGACCAGGCTGAAGTCCCGATCCGGGCCCAGTCCAAGTGATTGCAGGATATGGCGATTGGAGCCCTCGGTGCCGGAAAAGCGCGCGCCAATGGAAAAACGTCGCCCGGACAGCGCGCTCAGGTCAGATAGCGTGCCATCGTTGACAAAGCGCTGGCGAATCAGGAAGTGCTCGACGTTCGGCCACAGCGCCGTCACGCTGCGCAGCTCGGCAAAGGGCGGTTCATCGGTTGACCGACCCTCCCCGGCCCAGGCACGGGCACCGTAAAGGCCTTGCAGGATGGCAAACGGAGCCTCACCGGAGCGCATCAGGCGCAGGTTCTCTTCCGAACCGGCGCTGCTGATGGCCGCCAGGGCTATCCCCTGCTCAGGTTCCAGGATCTGCCGGGTCAGGGTCGCCAGGGCAACGCCAACGGGATAGAAAGTACCGCCGGTGGTGGCCGTGGCGAGCAGATAGACTTGCCCTTCGTCGGCTACATCGGTGGAATGAGGACTTGGCCAGAACAGCGCCGCCAGCAGGATCAAAGGTAGCATCGCCGGCAGGACCAGCGCCGAAAAGCGGGTTGAAGTGCGCGGTTTTGGGCCGCCGGGCGTCACCGCCCGGCTCAGTCAGCGCGCTCGCCGGGCCGCAGACGAGAAGTCCTGGCCTGCAGATACAAACTGGCAGACTCCGGTGTCGGCTGCTGGTCAGGCTCCGTCACCGACAGCGATGTGGATTCACCTTCCCGAGCGCCCATGATGCTGTCAACCAGCTCATCCCAGCCCTCCGGCCCAAGCTGCTCGACGACCACGTGCAGCCACACCATCTCCTGCGGCATGATGCTGTCGGCAGTGGGCTCCACTGTTACTGCCAGACGGTAATTGGGCTCCCCCAGATTCTCCAGGCTGGCCGGCTCGCCCGCCTCGACAATCAGGACCGGGGTGCCGGCTACCTGACCGTCCAGCCACAGCTCGAACTCGACCAGAAACTGATCGGTAGCGGCCAGCACCGGGCTGACCAGACAGCCGGCCAGCAGTATGGCCAGCCATCGGCGCCCGATCATGTTCCCTGGCGACCGCGGAAGCGTTCCGGGAGAACTTCCATGTCGGGCTGGTCTTCGCCTTCCTTTTCGACCGGCATCAAGTCCTGCTTGGTCACGCCCAGGATGATGGCGGCGTTACCGGCAATGTAGATCGACGAGTAGGTACCGACAATCACGCCAACGATCAGGGTGAAGGCAAAGGCATGGATGATCTCGCCGCCGAAGTAGAACAGCGCGATCAACACCAGCAGGGTGGTCAGAGAGGTCATCAATGTCCGGC
>SKKV01000006.1 GCA_007123575.1 Wenzhouxiangella sp. | reverse complement strand
GGCCGTTGCCCAGGTTGAACGCGGCTGCCCCCGGCTGATCTTCCATCCATGACAAGGCCGCAAGATGCGCCTCGGCGAGATCATCCACATGAATGTAATCGCGCACGCAGGTCCCGTCCGGGGTCGGATAGTCGTTGCCGAACACCTTCAAGGATGCGCCGCCGGTCAGCACACTCTTGAGCACGTTCGGAATCAAATGCGTTTCCGGATCATGCGACTCGCCGATGGCCGCGGAAGGACTGGCACCAGCGGCGTTGAAATAGCGCAGCGACACCGAGCGCAGACCCCAGGCTGATGCCGCATCGGCAAGTACCTGCTCAACCATCCACTTGCTGCGGCCATAGGGGTTGATTGGCCGGGCCGGATGCGACTCATCGATCAAGGCCTGTTCGGGCTCGCCAAAAATGGCCGCGGTGGATGAAAACACCAGCCGCTGAATTCCCTGGCGCTGCATGGCGGCAAGCAGATTCAGCGTGCCGCCGACATTATTTTGATAGTAGGCCAGGGGCTGGCGCACCGACTCGCCCACCAGCGACAGGGCGCAGAAATGCATCACGGCATCAAAGCGGCGCTGGGCCAACACCTGCGCCAATCGATCCGCATCAAGCAGATCGCATTCGACCAGCTCAGCCTCGCCCACGGCTTCGGCGTGGCCGGTGGACAGGTTGTCAAGCACGGTCACCGCAAACCCGCGCTCAAGCAGCATGCGCACCATGTGGCTGCCGATATAGCCGGCGCCACCACAAACCAGGATGGATGCAGTCAAGGGCTTCAAGCTCAGCGTTCACCAGCCGGTATGGTAGCCCACCATCACGGCCCCCTACCCTAGCCTGTCGTAATCACCCGCCACAGCGGCACAGTGGCCGACTGAAAACTGTATGATCGCTGGGGCGCTCGAACCTCGACATTGATCATGACCGAAGATAGGCACCAGGCTGATTTTTCCGCTGTGGCCAGGCGCATGCAGGCCGCCGGGCTGCCGGCCCTGGCCATCCGTACTTTCGAGCACTACTTCAAGCAACTGGCCTGCGGCCAGACCGGGCTGCTGGCCGAAGCCGAGATCAGCCCGGCCAGCGATGTGCCGCGGCTTGAAGATCTTCCCGCCGATTCCGAATTCAGCCCGGCGCTGGCCCAAACCGTCGTCATCAAGCTCAACGGCGGGCTGGGGACCAGCATGGGCTTAAACCAGGCCAAGTCACTGCTGCCGGCGCGCGCGGGCACGAGCTTCCTGGAGCTGATTGCCCGCCAGGTGCTCCACCTACGAGAAGCCACCGGCCATGCCCTGCCGCTGATTCTGATGAACAGCTTCAATACCGAGGCCGACTCGCTGGCCCTGCTGGCCAAACTACCTGAACTGGCGGCTGGCCAGGGCGAAGTGCCGCTGTCGTTCCTGCAGCATCGCGTGCCGCGCCTGCTCGAAGGCAGCCTGCAGCCGGTGTCCTGGCCACAAGCGCCGGAACGGGAATGGTGTCCGCCCGGTCACGGTGATCTCTACACTGCCATGCTGACCACCGGCCTGCTCGACAAGCTGCTGTCCAAGGGCCTGCGCTGGGCCTTTGTTTCCAATGCCGACAACCTGGGCGCAAGCCTTGACCCGGCCATCCTAGACTTGATGGCGCGCGAGTCCATTCCTTTCCTGATGGAAGTGACCCGGCGCACGGCGGCCGACCGCAAGGGCGGCCATGTAGCCCTGGATGGCAATGGCCAACTCATCCTGCGCGAATCCGCCCAGTGCCCGGGCGAAGACCAGGACAGTTTCCAGAACATCGAGCGCCATCGCTATTTCAATACCAACAATCTATGGCTGGATCTGCAGGCCTTGAAAGACCTGATGACCGCTCGCGACGGCATTCTCGGCCTGCCGCTGATCAAGAACCGCAAGCATGTGGTGCCCGACGACCCGTCCACGCCGGCGGTGATCCAGGCCGAGACGGCGATGGGCGCGGCGATCTCGGCATTCGAGGGCGCGCGCATTCTGGAAGTGCCGAGAAGGCGCTTTGCCCCGGTCAAGACCACCAGCGACCTGCTGGTGCTCTGGTCAGATCGCTACCAGGTCGACAAGGCCGGCCTGGTCCAGCCGACGACCACTTCCCCGCTGAGCGTCGACCTGGACGAGGCTCACTTCGGCAGCATCAACAGTTTCCGGACCCGCTTCCCATCCGGCGCCCCCTCCCTGGTCAATGCCCTTGAGCTGAGCGTTCGCGGCGACATCCTGTTCGAAGGCGATGTGGTCATTCGCGGGCGGGTCCATTTGCGCAACTCCGGTGAAGCGCAGCGCACAATCAGCGCCGGCACGGAGGTGGACGGTATTGACGAATCGGGCAACGAAACGATCCAGTAGATAACCGCTCTACAACGCAGAAACCGCACTATTTCAATCCGCCTTCTTCACCATGGCTGGTGACGCCAGCGTCTGGGCGGGAGTGAGTCTCGAACCTCCACGATGACCCGATTCCGCAAGACCTGGCCATGGCGGTCGATGCTGAGCACTTCGATGGTATGCACGCCTTTGTCCAGTTCAGCCGGCAGGCGTAGCTGCCAGAGGTGCACGTTGCGGTCGGGCATGCGCCGATCCTGCGGACCGGGCACGCCAAGGTAGCTGCGGCCACGAAAACCCTCGTGGCCTTGGGCGCGCTCATCGCCGGAGCGGCTGACCACGGCCCGGCGCGAGCTGGTGGCCTGGCGCGAGACCGCCAGCGGATCGACGAACATGGCGCCGCGCCGAGGTGCCTCTCCCTGGCCCTGCTGGGTGCGGTTGAGGGTCATCCACTCGCCGTCACCCATTCGCGCCTTGACCTCGGTCGAGGCGCTGCCCAGCCAGACATTGACGCTCAAATAAACGCCGTCGGCCAGGTCATCCGGGGTGACCAGATGCAGGTCAGCCAGATCATGGGCCGACACCGGCGGCACGGGATCGCGCTCGTCAGCCGATTTATCCATCCACTCGGCCAGGGCCTGATACCAGGTGCGAAAAGCCGGCGTATTGAAGCTGAGCCACTGGCCGCGCGCTGAGTCCATGCGCGCGCCGCGATAGCGTTCCCGGTAGTCGGTGCCGTCGAAGTCCAGCATCAGCACGCCCTTGGGTGCGCCCATGCGCTGCAAGGCCATCGGGATGCCCTCGATATCCAGATCCCCCAGCCACCAGGCCCCGGACGCGGCACCGGCGATGATGTGCCTGAAAGGCAGCGGCCCGACATCGACATGCTCGCGCCAGCCGTCGAACCATTGGCCGGGGTCGTGGTTTTCCAGGGTGTGGGTATGACCGGCCAGCGACAGGGCCGGCCGGCCCTCCATCAAGCCGTGGATGTCTGCGGCATTGTCAGTCAGATGCTGCGGCCGGTCGGCATCGCTGAACGACACCAGCGGCACATGATGCAGCAGTACGATCAGGCGGTCATCGGGCAGATGCTTGAGCAGGTTTTCAAGCCACTGCATCTGCACATCGCTGACCCGGCCGTTGTAGCGCGGCTGGTCGTCCAGGCAAAAATCGCGGTCGGGGCGCCGGGCGTCCACTTCACCGCAGGGGTAGACCAGGTTGTTCAGAGCGATAAAGGTGACCTGCCCCATCTCGAAGGCATACCAGGGCGGCATTGCCCGATGACGCCAGGAATCGGCGGCGTGGTCGGGGTGGCTGGCGTCGAAATCCATGTCGTGATTGCCGAACACCAGCCACTGCGGGGCATCGATAGCCGCACCCAGCTCGAGCAGGCGGTCGAGCAGATTCAGGTCATCGCCGACCACATCGCCCAAGTAAATCACGCAATCAGGCGCCTCGTCGATCAGATCCAGCACGGTGGAATTGCGGAAAAAGCCGAGCTCGTCATTGGAGTAGGTTTGCGGATCGCCGACCGCAGCGCAGCGAAAGGCGTCGTCATGATTGGCCGGCAGCAGCGGAAAATCGATTCGTTGCGGTGGCGAACCGGGATCCGGGAGGCCGCCAAAACGCAGACGCTCAGGCGTGCCGCCTTCCTTGTAGACGTGGAAAAATTGCGGCACCCGATTGGCATCCACCGGCACCCGCCAGCCCGCGGGTTGGACCACCGTCAAGTCCATGTCCGGCCGCAGCGGCAATTCATAGCGCCCATCGGCATCGGTCACCACCACATCCAGCCCATTCGACACCAGCACTCCGGCCATACCCGAATCGCCGCCGTCAAACACCCCGTCCCGACCGGCATCGTGAAACACAAAGCCATGCACCACCCGGCCATCCGCAACCGCCACCCCCAGCAGCAGCCACCCAGACATCACCAGCACAAGGAAAAGCAATCGTTTCATCAAGCGCCTCCAGAAAACCCCCTCATTGTCGTCACCCCAAATGACAAGATCAACAAACCCGGAACATCCCACCCCGCCGGCCCGGAATGTGTAGCCCGGTCCAACGCGGCCGGGGACCATTTTTGGCGGGTCGCCAGGCGTTGGAGCATGGGCACCGAGATTTCCGGAATCACGGGACGAAACGAGACAACCGGAGAAGCACCGAACATGGACCCCGGCCACGTTGGGCCGGGCTACGACGAGGTGCCAGCATCCGGCGCAAATCGGGGGAAGGACCCCTGTCGCACGGGCGGTTGGCCTCTGAGCGCTGAGAGCCGGCACGGAATTTGTAGCCCGGTCCAACGTGGCCGGGGACCATTTTTGGCGGGTCGCCAAGTATTGGAGTATAGGCACCGAGATTTCCGGAATCACGGGACGAAACGAGACAACCGGAGAAGCACCGAACATGGCCCCCGGCCGCGTTGGGCCGGGCTACGACTAGGTGCCAGCATCCGGCGCAGATCGCGGCCACGCATCCAGCGTAAACCGTAAACCGTAACCCGGCCTTATCTCCCCGTCGCCAACCAATGCCCGAACAACTCCGGCTGTTCCCTTTGAAACCACTCCCGCAATTCCAGATCGGCGGGGTCGGCGCGCAGGGAGCGGAAGCGGGTCCAGGCTTCGGCGGCGGGGGTGTCGGGGCATTCGCCGGGGGGGATGTCGGGCAAGGCGTAGGCCACTGATACCAGCCAGGCGGGGAACAGGGCGATGTCCAGCGGCGGGTCCAGGTCCCAGAAGATTTCGATGCGGCGGACCAACTCGTCATCCTGGGCCGCGTCCAGCCAGGTTTCTGCGGCCTTGCCGTGGCGCCAGCATAGCTGGCAGACAGCAGCCAGCCCCTGTTCGCGATCGCCCATCGCCAGGGCGGCTTCGGCCAGGCGGGCCAGCAGCTCCGGCTGCTGCAGGTAGGCATCAAAGGCCTTTACCGCATCAACCACGCCCGCCCAATCCTGCAGCCGGGCCAACACCGCTGAGCGGTGCAGCTGCGGTTGGGCCGGGTCGTACTCGGCAGGATTCAGGGATTCGGCGAGCCGGCTCCAGAACCGGCCCATGAAACGCCGACCATCGCGCTCACCCAGCAAGCGCCGGGCGCGCGGCTGGATATCTTCTTCCAGCAGGGCCAGGCGTGCAGACGGATCATCGAAAGCGCCTTCCAGCCAGGCCAGGGCCTCGATCAGCCGCTCGCCATCGGCCTGCACATCGTTGCCAGGATCGGCTCGCGACATGTCGGCCAGGGCCTGCTCGGCCCGGTTGCGATCAGCTGCAAGCAAGGCCTGGTTCAGCGCGCTTCGCGCCTGGGCAAAACCGGTGTCGAAAAACAGATCGCCCTGGGCTGACGGCGCCGCGCGGCGCCAGGTCGAGCGCGCCAGTTGCTCGGTGGTGCCCGAGCGAAACACTCGCCGGCCGGAACTTTCGGCCGGCTCTGCTTCAGCCTGCAGGCCGAGCTTGCCAGCCCAGGCGGCGGCCAGGCGCAGCTCTTCCAGACAGGCTTCCGGGTTGCCGTACAGCACATCTTCCAGGCACTTCAGATCACCGCTTTCCCAACGCGACAGATCGGCCGCCTCGACCCGGCCGATCAGCTTCAGCAAGGCCACCGGCCGGTAGCTCTGGTCGCGGGCCAGCAGACGATCCACGGCAGACTGAATCCTGTCAGGTTTCATCACCAATCAACCCAGCGGCTCGAATAAGGCATCAAGATCCTCGGCGCCCAGGTCAACGGCACCCCCGCCGCCGAGCAAGCCCTCGACCAGGCCGCGCTTGGATTGCTGAAGGTCGAAGACTTTCTGCTCGATGGTGTCCTCGGTCAGCAGCCGGTAGACGAACACGTTTTGCTGCTGGCCGATCCGGTGAGCGCGGTCGGTGGCCTGGTCTTCCACGGCCGGGTTCCACCAGGGGTCGTAGTGAATCACGGTATCGGCCGCGGTCAGATTCAAGCCCACCCCGCCGGCCTTGAGGCTGACCAGGAACAAGGGCACCTGGCCGGCCTGAAAGCGCTCGACCACGGCCTGACGGTCGCGGGTCTGGCCGGTGAGCTTGACGTAGCGAATGCCGCGCTCGGCAACGGCTTTTTCGATCAATTCCAGCATGCTGACAAACTGCGAGAACAACAGCACTCGCCGGCCTTCGGCGACCAGCTCCGGCAGCAGCTCCATCAGCAATTCCAGCTTGGCCGACTCCATTTCGGCAACCCCGTCGACCTGCTTGAGCAGGCGCGGATCGCAGCAAATCTGGCGCAGGCGCAAAAGCGCATCGAGCACGGTGATGCGGCTGCGTTCCGCGCCCTGGCTGGCCACGGCCTGGCGGACCTTGTCGTGCAGGGCCACGCGGGTGCGCTCGTAGAGCTGACGCTGGGCCCCGCTCAAGGGCACGGCCTGGACGATTTCGGTCTTGGGCGGCAGTTCCGGCGCCACTTCGGCCTTGGTCCGGCGCAGGAAAAACGGGCGAATGCGCCGCCCCAGCAACTCGCGGCGTTCCTCGTCGTTCTCGCGCTCGATAGGGTTGCGAAACAGTCGCCGGAACTTCGCCTGGCTACCCAGCAGCCCCGGCATCAAGAAGTCAAACAGGCTCCACAGCTCACCCAGGTGGTTTTCCAGCGGCGTGCCGGTCAGGCACAGGCGGTGGCGGCTGTCGAGCTCGCGCACCTGGCGCGAGACCTTGGCCCGCGGGTTCTTGATCGCCTGGGCCTCATCCAGCATCAATAGGTGAAAGCGATGGCGCTTGAGCTGCTCGATATCCCGTACCAGCAACGGATAAGTGGTCAGGACCAGGTCAGATTCCTCGATCCACTGGAAGCGGCCCTTGCGCTCGGGGCCATGCAGGGTAAGCACTTTCAACTCCGGCGCAAAGCGCCGGGCCTCGGCGCGCCAGTTGAACATCAGGCTGGTCGGCGCGATCACCAGGCAGGGCCCGTCCAGGCGGCCGGCCTGTTTTTCAGCCAGCACGTGGGCCAGGGCCTGGATGGTCTTGCCCAGGCCCATGTCATCGGCCAGGATGCCGCCGAAACCAAAGCGGCGCAGGAACTGCAGCCAGCCCAGACCAAAAGCCTGGTAGCCGCGCAGTTCGGCGGCCAGCCCGGATGGCGGCTTGGCCGGTTCGATACGATCAAACTCAGCCAGCCGGCGGCTGAGCTCGGCCAGCCCTTCATCACCGCCAAACTGCCAATGCTGACCGGCCACGGCCAGTTCGGCCAGGCGCGCGCGCGGCAGGCGCAGCCGGCCCTGGCGCAGTCGCGGCACGGCATCCAGGCAATCGACCAGGCCGCGCAAGGTGGCGCCCAGGCGGGCCATGGGCATTAACACCCGGCGCGTTTCATCCAGGGCCAGGGTGACATGACCATCCGGCAAATCACCGGACAGCAACTGGCGCAGCATGGGCACAGGGGTGCGCTCGATCCAGTCCAGCAGGGCCGGCAGCAGCGAATGGCGCTGGCCTTGCCAGAGCACACCCAGGTCAAGCTCGATCCGATCCGGGTCGTTGGCCACCTCCACCAGGTCGCCATACCAGTCCTCCGGCTCGACCAGGGTGAGGCTGAAATCCTCACTGCGCTCGATCGACCAGCCATCGGCGCGCAGGCCGTCAAAACGGCGCTGAAAACCCAGCCAGACCTGCTCGCGCCGATCAGCGCGCTTAGCCACCCAGAGCCCGCCGTCACCGGGTCGATAATCGCGATCGGCACCGGCCTGCAGCGGAGCAAGACCGGCCTTTTCCAGCCTGGCGATACAGGCTTCCTCGAATTCCGGGTTGCGCTCGACACTCAGCACCCGATCATCGTCGATCAGGCGCGAGCTGCACTCATCGTCCCAGTCCAGCGCTACCGGCCCGTAGGCAAAACTCAGGCGCGCGGCGGGCACGGTTTCAAAGCGCGCACCGCTACCGACCTCGACATTGAACAAGGCCAGGCAGGGCGCGGCTGTCACCGCGCCCAGGGCTTCAACGTCTAGCTCGCGCGGGCGCGGGAAGTCGGCCGGGGCATCATTCAGGCGCTGACGAAGCCTGGCCACCTGGTCCGGCGCGACCGGCCCGGCGGCCAGCAGTTCGGCCACGCGCTCTTCGTCCAGCGCGGTCTGCAGCGGGCGGCAGCGGCCAGTATCGAGATTCACCCGCCACGGCGGCAACAACGGCAACTGGACCGCGTCGCTGTCATCTTCAGGCACCAGCAACAAGCGCTGGTAGCCGCTTGCCTGCAGCTCCCACTCGGCCGTGGCCAGCAGCGGCTCGGCCATGGTCAGGGTCAATCCGCCGGCCTTTTCCCATAGGCAGCGGCCGGTGGCAATCATGGCCCGCAGCAGTTTTTGGCTGTTCGGCCCCAGCGGTATCCAGACCAGGTCGGTCGCCTCGACAACGCGGTCGGCCAGCTCGTGCAGGATGGCAAGGTCGTCTTCTCCGACGTAGTCGGGCTGGCGCGTTTCCTTCAGCCGCGACAGGGCGTAGGGCGTGGTGGCCAGGGTGCCGTCGCTTGCCGGCGACAGGCGCGACGGGCAAACGCTGAGCTCATCGCCATCCGGCGCCAGGCGCAGCAGGTAAACCATGCGTTGCGACGGCGCGGCCTGTGCCCTGCTCCGGGGAAGTGCCGGGCGGCCGGGCCGGGCCGGCTTGGCACGGGGCTCGGTGGCGGCAAGAAACAGAGCCGCGACATGCTCGCAGTCGCGACCGCGCGGGCAGGTGCAATCGCCCGACAAACGACCGTCTTCAAGCGTGGCGTGAACGCGGTAGGGTGCCTGGCCGCCATCGCTGACCAGCCCGGTCAGAATGAGCACATCGTCGAAACGGCTGCGCTGCAAGCGTTTGACCGAATCACTGGCCACCAGTTTGCGGCCACGCTCGACCCGATCGGCATCCAGCGTGGCCAGCGGGCTTACGGCTCCCTGTGCGGCAAGGCTCATCTGCGATTTCCGCGCACCAAAACCCGCCATGATAGCGCCTGCCCGCCCCGGCCGGGTCAGCAATCACGGGCTTTTGCCGTCGATAACTTTTACCGCCCACTTGCTGTCATACAATCATCACTTGTGGCAACCACAGACCTTTCGCTCATGCCCAGCCGACTGCTTCCCATCACTGCCCTGCTTGCCTTTTTCGCCTTGCCGGCCTTCGCACAGGCTGGCACCGAACGCCTCCAGGTTGACTTCCAGCAGCTGGACCCGGGCGAGCTCCGCGCCGCCGAACAAGCCCTGCCGCAGCTGGTCGACCGCCGCACCGGCCAGGCCCTGCGGGAGCCGGCCAACGATGCCGAGGCCTACGTGATTGCCCGCCAGCAGCGCCTGGTCAAGCGCCTATCCACCCCCCCGCAAACGCAAGCAGCCGACGAGGGCGGCGTGACCCGCCACTTCTGGCCGGCCGCGCGCGCTACCCGCGTATCCGTCGGCGCCGACGGCCAGCCGAGCTTGCAATGCGTTGCCGCAGCCAGCCTGCTCAAGCCCGAGCTGCCCGACTTCCGCCTTTCCAACCGCGACCAAAGGCCAGCCCAATGAACAAGACTGGAAAGCCCCTGGCGGCGCTGGCATTCATCGGCCTGCTGCTATCTTCCGCGGTCGGCGCGCAAGTTATGCAGGTGACCTATACCGACTCCTTTGGTACCGGGTTCAGGGACACCCGAACCGTGGCCCCCGTGCCCGGCAACTCGGCAACCACCCTGGGCACGCAGCGCCAGGCAGTGATGAACGAAGCCGTGTCGATCTGGGCCAGCCGGCTCGACAGCGCCATCCCGGTGCGGGTCGAGGCCGAATTCGATGACCTGGGCTGTGGCGATGAAACCATCCTTGGCCTTGGTGGCGCCAACGGCTTTTCCTGGAATTTCGTCAACGCACCGCAGCGCGACACTAATTTTCCGGTCTCCCTGGCCACCGCGCTGCGCGGCCAGTATTTCCCGCAGGTCAGTGCCGAGCTGAGCGTGACTTTCAACGTCCGTCTCGACAGCGGTAATTGCATCGACGGGGTCGACGGCTTCTGGTACGGCCTGGACCCGGACGTGCCGCCGCCGCTGGGAACTTTTTCCTTTCTCGAACTGGTGCTGCACGAGCTGGGGCATGGCCTGGGATTTCAAGCCTGGGTCGACCGCGACACGCGCGAATTCCTGGGCAACCCGCCGCGCCCGGATATCTGGTCTGAATTCCTGTTCGGAATCAACCAGGGCCTCTCGTGGCGCCAGATGAGCGCGGCCCAGCGCCGCGCCACCACCACATCGGGCGCCAACCTGGTCTGGACCGGCGAACAGATCAACCTGCGCGCCGCCGAACGTCTGCTGCCCGGTGGGCTGGTGATTGCCGAACCCGGCACCGATCAGCAACGGAATTTTCCAGCCTGGGTGCAGGGCTATCCACCTTTCGTGCCGCTGGAGGGCCTGACCTTGCCGCTGGTGCTGGCCGACGGACCAGGCCCTGGCAGCAGCAACGACCCTTGGCGACGCAACCTGGCCTGCCTGCCGCTGGAAAACAAGTCAGCGGTGGCCGGCAAGATCGTGCTGGTCAAGCGCGGCGAATGCACCTTTGCCACCAAGTGGCAGAACGTGTTCGACGCCGGCGGCGCGGCCCTGCTGCTGGTCGACAACCAGCCCCCCGGCCCCGATGCCATCCAGCGCGACCGCGGCATTGCCGTGGACCGCAACCTGCCGATTCCGATCTGGCTGACCGCCCAGCAAAGCGGCATCGAGCTGCGCAACGCCCTGCCCGGCGGCCTGGAGATCACCCTGGGCTACAACGTGGGCGGCGCCCTGCGCGGCACCAACCAGGGCTTTGTCAACATGCAGGCATCACCCGACACCCCCGACAGCAACGTCGCCCATTTCAGCAGCAGCATGTTCCCGCAGTCGGTCATGAACGCGTCGCTGACCAACATCGGCTACACCGGCCAGCTGGATTTCGTCCCTGAGCTGTTCTACGACATCGGCTGGCGCTCCGACACCAACAAGCTGGCCCAGTACAGCGGCAACTGGTTCAACCCCGGCCGCAGCGGCGAAGGCTGTCAGCTGACCATGGAAGACGGCAACCAGATCCCCGTCCTGACCTGCTACCTGTATCGCGACGGCGAGCAGTTCTGGCTGATCGGCAACGGCGTTCACCACGGCGATCGCTTCGAATTCAACGGCATGACCATTACCGAAGGCGCCGACTACGGCCCCGGCTTTGACCCCGACGACGTGGTCCGCACCCAGTGGGGCGATATCGTGATGCGAATCCGCGACTGCAACAGTGCCGCCTTCGAGTTCCATCCCGAACCCGGGCAAGGCTTGCCGGCGTTTTCCACCCGCATGGTCAAGATTGTCGAAGGCAACTGCAACCGCCGCGCCAACCAGCAGTTCGACCGCAGCCTAAGCGGCAACTACTTCGCCCTGGACCGCAGCGGCGAAGGCATCCAGATTGCCCGCGAAGCCAACGCGACCAGCTGGGTGCTGACCTGGTACACCTACTCAGAAGGCCGCCAGCTCTGGATGATCGGCTCCGGCGAGCTACTCAATAACCGCATCGAATTCGGCGACGTCGTCTTCACCTGCGGCGGCCAAT
>SKKV01000268.1 GCA_007123575.1 Wenzhouxiangella sp. | reverse complement strand
GCTGACTGGGCCTCGGAATGCTGGAATTCCATCGGACGCGACTGGCTCTGGCGCCGATCGACTTCGATCACGTCGTCCTCGCTGCGAATCTGAACCAGGGCCAGCACCTTCATGACCTCGTGCTTCATTGACTCGAGCATGGCGGTAAACATCTCGAAGCCTTCGCGCTTGTATTCCTGCTGCGGCTTCTTCTGGGCGAAGCTGCGCAGATTGATGCCGCGGCGCAGGTAATCCATGCTCGCCAGGTGTTCTTTCCACTGCTTGTCGAGGATGCTGAGCATCAGCGTCTTTTCGACATGGCGCATCACTTCCGGGCCAATCTGCTCTTCCTTGGCCTGGTAATGGGCCTCGACCTTTTCCATGATCCGCTCGCGCAGGCCCGATTCTTCCAGGTCGTCGTCGGCTTCCAGCCAATCGCGGATCGGCACTTCGATGCCGAAATCGCCTTCCAGGGCCTTTTCCAGCCCTTCCGGATGCCACATGTCGTCGATCGACTCAGGTGGGATGAACTGGCTGATCAGCTTGTCGAACACCTCGAAACGGATCGCCTCGATGGTGTCCTTGATTTCATCGGCCTCCATCAGCTCGTTGCGCTGGGCATAGATCACCCGGCGCTGGTCGTTGGCGACATCGTCGAAATCGAGCAGGTGTTTACGCAGATCGAAGTTGTGCGCCTCGACCTTGCGCTGGGCGTTTTCAATCGCGCGGGTCACCCAGGGATGCTCAATGGCCTCGCCGTCGCGCATGCCCAGCTTCTGCATCATCTGGCCCATCCGCTCGGAGGCGAAGATGCGCATCAGATTGTCGTCCAGCGACAGGTAGAAGCGGCTGGAGCCGGGATCGCCCTGGCGGCCGGAACGGCCGCGAAGCTGGTTGTCGATACGCCGCGACTCGTGGCGCTCGGTACCGATGATGTGCAGGCCGCCGGCGTCCTTGACCGTTTGCTGGCGCTGCTGCCAGGCCTTGCGCAGCTCGGCACGCTTGTGCTCCGGCACATCCTCGCCCAGCTCGGCCAGCTCGGACTCGAAATTGCCGCCAAGCACGATGTCGGTACCGCGACCGGCCATGTTGGTGGCAATGGTGACCGCCGATGGACTGCCTGCCTGGGCAACAATCTGGGCCTCGCGCTCGTGCTGCTTGGCATTCAGCACTTCGTGCTTGATGCCTTCTTTCTTGAGTTTCTTCGACAGCAACTCCGAGGTCTCGATCGAGGTGGTACCGACCAGCACCGGCTGCTGCTCAGCGACCCGTTCCTTGATGTCAGCAACAATCGCGTCGAACTTCTCGGCCTGGGACAGGAAAACCAGGTCGGGGCGGTCGTCGCGGATCATTGGCTTGTGGGTCGGGATCACCACCACTTCCAGGCCGTAAATGGTCTGGAATTCATAAGCCTCGGTATCGGCCGTACCGGTCATGCCGGACAGCTTGTCGTAGAGGCGGAAATAGTTCTGGAAGGTAATCGAGGCCAGGGTCTGGTTTTCGCGCTGGATCGGCACGCCTTCCTTGGCTTCGACAGCCTGGTGCAGACCTTCCGACCAGCGCCGCCCGGGCAGGGTGCGGCCGGTGAACTCATCAACAATGATGACCTCGCCGTCGCGGACGATGTAGTCCACGTCCTTGGCGAACAGGTGATGCGCCCGAAGCCCGGCATTCAGGGTGTGCATCAGGGCCAGGTTGTTGGCGTTGTAGAGGCTGTCGTCTTCGCTGATCATGCCGGCCTTGACCAGCAGATCCTCAACCTTGGCCATGCCGTCTTCGGTCAGGTAGACCTGCTTGGTCTTTTCATCGACGCTGAAGTCGCCGGGGCCGTCCTCTTCTTGCTGGCGCTCCAGGTGCGGGACGATCTTGTTGATGCGAACATAGATTTCCGGGCCCTCGTCGGCGGGGCCCGAGATGATCAGGGGCGTGCGCGCCTCGTCGATAAGAATGGAGTCGACTTCATCAACGATGGCAAAGGCCTGGCCGCGCTGAACGCGCTGCTCGAGGGTAAAGGCCATGTTGTCGCGCAGATAGTCGAAGCCGAATTCGTTGTTGGTGCCGTAAGTGACGTCGGCGGCATAGGCTTCGCGCTTGGCGCTCGGGTCCATGCCCGGCACCGACACCCCGACGGTCAGGCCCAGGGCATCGTAGATGGGCTTCATCCACTCAGCATCGCGGCGGGCAAGGTAGTCGTTGACCGTGACCACGTGCACGCCCTTGTCGGCGATGGCATTCAGATACACCGCCAGGGTGGCCATCAGGGTCTTGCCCTCGCCGGTCTTCATCTCGGCGATCTTGCCCTGGTGCAGGACCATGCCACCGATCAGCTGGGCATCGTAGTGACGCAGCCCCAGGGTCCGAACCGAGGCCTCGCGAGCCGCGGCGAAAGCCTCGGCCAGCAGCTCGTCCAGCGAGGCACCGTCGCGATGGCGCTGGCGCAGCTCCTCGGTCTTGTTCTTCAGGTCTTGGTCGGACAGGTCCTTGAACGTGGGCTCGAGGGCATTGATGGCTTCAACGTCTTTCTGCAGACGTTTGATCAGCCGCTCGTTGCGGCTGCCCACGATTTTCGTGATGAGGGCTTTAAGCATGGATTGTCGGGAAAGTCGGCTACAGAAGTCACGTGGGGGCGACCCGGCCGGGTCGCAAGCAGTCAGCCTGCCATTTTAGCGGAAGCGGACGGCCTGCGGACGGGCAAACGCCTAAGCGTTTGCCCTTCGATGACAGACATTCAGGCCCTGGAGTGCCTCCAAGGCCAGAATCGAGCGCGGTTCAGATGGCCTGGGCCGGCTGAACGTAGGAGATCGGCGCCCGATCGTTGTCTTCGTAGGTGACCTCTTCCCAGGCCGTTTCGTCGGCCAGCAGCGCGCGCAGGAGCTGGTTGTTGAGCTCGTGACCGGACTTGAAGCCGGCGAAAGCGCCAATCGGATTGCGGCCCAGCAAATACAGATCACCGATGGCATCGAGCACCTTGTGCTTGACGAACTCATCTTCGTAGCGCAGGCCGTTCTCGTTCAGGATGCGGTAATCGTCCAGCACCACGGCATTGTCCAGGCTGCCGCCCAGGACCAGGTTGCGCTGGCGCAGGTATTCAATATCGCGCATAAACCCGAAGGTGCGCGCCCGGGCCACTTCCTTCAGGTAAGAGGTCGTCGAAAAATCGACCTCGGCCGAGCAGCTGTGGCTGCGGATCACCGGATGATCGAAATCGATGGTGAAATTGACCTTGAAGCCTTCAAACGGCTCGAAACGCACCCACTTGTCTTCGTCGTGTACTTCAACGGTCTTGAGAACGCGAATAAAACGCTTGGCGGCTGACTGCTCGGCAATGCCCGCCGACTGCGCCAGGAACACGAACGGACCAGAGCTGCCGTCCATGATCGGCACCTCGGCGGCACTCAAATCAACATACAGGTTATCGATGCCCAGGCCCGCCAGGGCCGACATCAAGTGCTCGATGGTGGCAATGCGCACACCGTCGCGAACCAGGGTGGTCGACAGGGCGGTATCGCCGACGTTGTCGGGCTCGGCGGCAATTTCGACCACCGGGTTCAAGTCAACGCGACGAAATACGATCCCGGTATTGACCGGTGCTGGACGAAGGGTCATCAGTACCTTTTCCCCGGTATGCATGCCAACGCCAGTGGCACGGATGACGTTTTTCAGAGTTCTTTGCTTGATCAATGGATTGAGACCCTTGTGAGACTGGTGTAACGCAAATGAAACGCGCGCTAGATTAGCACAAACGCGGTGGCAAAAAAGCAAAAAGTTGTTGTTTTGGCAACAACTGTTGCTCTTAAGCAACAAACGGTCTCATTTGCGCGGCCTTAAGTCCAGGTAGGACGCGGGCCGGCAACCCCCATCATATAGGCTGACCGCGCCGATGGCGAGTGCGGCGCGGTCAGTAAGTCATCAAGCAGACATCTGCCTGTGGCAGGCCTGCCCGGGCTCAGTCAGCCTGGTTGCGCAGGAAAGCCGGGATATCCAGGTAGTCCAGCTCCTTCTGTTCTCCGAACAGCTTGCCGCCATCACGCTTGTCGGCACGATCATCTTCATCGACCCGGTCGTCGGTGGCGCGGAACACGGCCCGGTTGTCGGTGCCGGTGCGCACCACCTTCATCGGACGCTTTTCGCGCTTCGGCACCTGGTCGCCCAGGCCGGTGGCGACCACGGTCACGCGGATGTCATCGCTCATGTCCGGATCGATTACCGTGCCAATGACCACGGTGGCGTCGTCGCTGGCCAGGTCGGCAATGGTGCTGCCCACCTCTTCGAACTCCTTCATGGTCATGTTCATGCCGGCGGTGACGTTGACCAGGATGCCGCAGGCACCGTTCAGGTTGACGTCTTCGAGCAGCGGCGAGCCAATCGCCGCCTGGGCGGCCATCAGGGCACGATCTTCGCCCGAGGCGGTGCCGGAGCCCATCATCGCCATGCCCATTTCGCTCATCACCGTGCGTACGTCGGCAAAGTCGACGTTGATCAGGCCCGGGCGGGTGATCAGCTCGGCAATACCCTGGACCGCGCCGGACAGGACCTGGTTGGCCGCCTTGAACGCGTTCAGCAACGAGATTTCGCTGCCGAGCACGCTCAACAGCTTGGCGTTGGGAATGGTGATCAATGAGTCGACGTGGTGACCGAGCTCATCAATGCCCTGCTGGGCCACGGCCATGCGCCGCTGGCCTTCGAAGGGGAACGGGCGGGTAACCACGGCCACGGTCAGAATGCCCATTTCCTTGGCCGTCTGGGCAATCACGGGCGCGGCCCCCGTGCCGGTGCCGCCACCCATGCCGGCGGTGATGAAGACCATGTCGGACCCCGACAGCATCTCGGCAATGCGCTCGCGGTCTTCCAGTGCCGACTGGCGTCCGACCTCGGGGTTGGCACCGGCGCCCAGGCCCTTGGTGACGCTGGAGCCAATCTGCAGCACCGACTTGCCGGCAAAGTTGCGCAGCGCCTGCGAGTCGGTGTTGACGCAGATGAACTCCACGCCCTCGATGCTCGTCTCGACCATCTGGCTGACGGCGTTGCCGCCGCCTCCGCCAATACCCACGACCTTGATGGTCGCACCCGGTGTGTAATTTTCTACCAATTCAAAAGGCATGATGTCTGTACTCCTCTCAAGCTCGCCATGAATAAATCAATCAAAAAAACAACAATCAACAAAGAACCGATTAGCAGTCCTTGCAAAACGGGCCCGGGTATCGGTCGCTTGACGCCTTCTTGGCGGGCGCTGCAGCGCCGAAACCCGGTAGTGGCCCGAAACTCTTGCACTTTCATCAAAACTCTCCCTGGAACCAGTTCTTGATTCGCTCCAGGAGACTTTCCCCGCCGCGCCCCATACCGGTGCGGGCGGAGCCATCGGCGCGGCTGCCGTAGAGCAACAGGCCCACGCCGGTCGCGTGGATCTGGTTGCCGACGACTTCCGACAAACCGACAACACCTTCAGGCATTCCCAGTCGCACCGGCATATGGAGAATCTCCTCGGCCAGCTCGACCACGCCTTCCATCTTTGCCCCGCCCCCGGTCAGCACCAGGCCGGCAGGAATCATCGATTCAAATCCCGACTGCCTGAGCTGCTTGTGGACGTGGTTGAATAATTCGCGGTAGCGCGCCTCGACCACCTGGGCCAGGACCTGGCGCTCCAGGCGGCGCGGCTCGCGGTTACCTACGCTCGGCACCTGGATGGTCTCGTCGCTGGACACCATCTGCTCCAGGGCGCAGGCGTACTTGATCTTGATTTCCTCGGCATGCACGGTCGGGGTGCGCAGGGCCACGGCAATGTCGTTGGTGACCAGGTCGCCGGCAATCGGAATGCAGGTGGTGTGGCGAATCGCACCTTCGGTGAACACGGCCACATCGGTGGTGCCGGCGCCGATATCGACCAGGGCGATACCCAGATCGCGCTCGTCGTCCGACAGCACCGCATAGCTGGATGCGAGCTGCTGCAGGATCAGATCATCCACCTGCAAACCGCAGCGGGCCACGCACTTGGTGACGTTCTGCACCGCGCTGACCGCGGCCGTGACCAGGTGCACACGCGCTTCCAGGCGCACGCCCGACATGCCCACCGGCTGGCGGATGCCGTCGGTGGAATCAATGACATATTCCTGCGGCAACACGTGCAGGATGCGCTGGTCGGCCGGTACCGCGACGGCGCGGGCAGATTCCAGCACACGCTCGACATCGCCATCGACCACTTCCTTGTCGCGGATGGCAACCGCACCGTGCGAGTTCAGCGAGCGAATATGGCTGCCGGCGATGCCGGCGAAAACCGAGTGAATTTCGCAGTCGGCCATCAGCTCGGCCTCTTCGACCGCGCGCTGGATGGACTGCTCGGTGGACTCGATATCGACCACCACGCCGCGCTTGAGTCCACGCGAGGGATGGCTGCCAATGCCGATCACTTCCACCTGACCGTCCGGCTGGATCTCGCCGACGATGGCAACAATCTTGCTGGTGCCGATATCCAGACCGACGACCAGGGATTTTTCGCTGCGCTTAGCCATGGGCATCCTCCCGACCGGTCTCGCTGCCGGCCCACTGCACGGCCAGGCCGTTGGTATAGCGCATGTCGACCCGGACCAGGGGCCGTTCGTCACCGCGCAGCCGGTCGTGGACAGCAATGAAGCGGCCCAGACGCTGATCAATCTGCTCGCGGCCCAGGATCAGCTCAACGCCGTTGCCCAGCTCTGCCCGCCAGGCGCCGCGTTCGTCCACGGCCAGGCGGGCGATGTCAAGGCCGATGCCGGCCAGCTCGTCGCGCATCCACAGCCAGGTCTTGAGCACTTCTTCACGTCGGCTGTCCGGGCCGACCAGGCGGGTCAGGCCCTGCATGCTGTCGCTGCCGGTGACCTCGAACACCTCGCCGCGATCGCTGAACAGGCGATTTTCGTTCCAGCGCGCCACCGGCCGATGCTCAACCACGCGCAGATGCAAGGCATCGGGCCAGTGGCGGCTGACCTCGGCCGTGGCGATCCACGGCAGGGCTTCGACTTCGCTGCGCACCCGGGCCAGGTCAACGGCAAAAAAGCCGCGGCTGGCCGGCACGGCGGCCGCGGCCTGGACCTGGCTGACCGAGGTGCGCTGCAGCTCGCCTTCCACGTCCAGCCAGCGAATCGGCCACTGCTCGCTGCCGATCAGGCCGGATCGCATCCACAGCGCGCCCAGCGCCAGGCTGCCGAGCAGCACCAGCGAAGCCAGGGTGGCCGGATTGATCAGTCGGCTCGGCTGGTCTTCAGTATTCGCCATACCAGTTCCTCGAATTCGATTCCCGCCGCCTGCGCGGCCTTGGGCACCAGGGAGCGCTCGGTCATGCCGGGCGTCGTGTTCACTTCCAGCAGCCAGGGCTGGGCGCTGCTGTCGACCATCAGATCGACCCGGCCCCAGCCGGTCGCGCCGACCACCTCGAAGGCCTCGCGGCATAGCCGGGCCAGGGCCGCTTCTTCGGCCTCCGGCAGCCCGCACGGGCAGCGATACTCGGTGTCAACAGATTCGTACTTGGCCGCGTAGTCGTAAAACTCGCGCGCCGGCTTCAGGCCGATCAGCGGTAGCACTTCGCCATCCAACACGGCGGCGGTGTACTCCGGGCCATCGATCAGGCGCTCAACCAGCACCCGCTCATCAAAGCCCAGGGCCAGCTCAATGGCCGGCGCGAGCTGATCCAGGCGCTCGACCCGGGTCATGCCGATGCTCGAACCCTCGCGGGCCGGCTTGACAAACAAGGGCAGCCCGAGCTGTTCGGCAATGGCATCGGCCTGGTCGGCCGAGTCGGCGACCTGCCAGGGCGGGGTCGGCAAGCCGCAGGCCTGCCAGATGCGCTTGGTCTGCAGCTTGTCCATGGTCAGGGCCGAGCCGAGCACGCCCGAGCCGGTCACCGGGACGCCGTAAATCCTGAGCGCGCCCTGCAGCGCACCGTCTTCGCCGCCGCGACCGTGCAGCAGGTTGAACACGCGGTCATAGTGACCGGCCGCGACCTGCTCGAGCAGTCGCCGCGGGCCGTCGACCACGCTGTGCTGTACGCTCAGTGCGCCCAGTGCCCGGGCCACGGCCGCGCCACCTTTCAGCGACACCTCGCGCTCGGCGCTGTCGCCGCCGATCACCAGGGCCACATGGCCCATGGCCAGAATCTCGTCGCGGGTCATGAGCTCACCTCCTCGGCCATTCCCCGGAGTTCCTCACCCAGGCGACCGACATCCCCCGCGCCCATGACCAGGACCAGGTCACCGTTGTCGACCAGCTCGGCCAGGCGCGCCGGTACCTGGTCAACCGCACCGACCCGGTGCAGGGGCAGCTCGCGGCGATCACGCACGGCACGGGCCAGGGCATCGGAGTCAATCCCGGCAATGGCCGTTTCTCCGGCCGGATAGATATCGGCCAGGACCAGCAGATCGGCCTCGGCCAGCACCCGGGCAAAGGCATCGAACTGGTCGCGGGTGCGGGTAAAGCGATGCGGCTGGAAAACCAGCACAAGGCGGCGCTCGGGCCAGCCGGCACGGACGGCACGGACCACCGCGTCCAGCTCGGTGGGGTGGTGGCCGTAGTCTTCAAAGGCCAGCGCGCGACGTCCGCTGAAGTTCAGCTCGCCGAGCGCGGCAAAGCGGCGCCCGATTCCGCCAAATGCGTTCAGGCCGGCAACGATGGCTTCGGGCGCAATACCCAGCTCCCAGGCCACGGCCGCGGCGCCCAGGGCATTTTGTACGTTGTGCCGGCCCGGCTGCATCAGGCTGACCGGCAGGCCGGCGGGCGCGTCTGGCAGCCAGAGCTGGAATTCCATCTGGCGTCCATGCTGGGCCAGGTCGGTGGCGCGCACGTCGGCCTGGTCGCTGAAGCCGTAGGTGACCACGTTCCGGCCCACATCCGGGATCAGCTCGGCGACATGCGGGTCATCCAGGCACAACACGGCAACGCCAAAAAACGGCAAGTGGTGCAGGAATTCCAGGAAAGCATGCTGAAGCTGGTCGAAGCTACCCTGGTAGGCATCCAGGTGATCACGGTCGATATTGGTGACCACCGAAATCACCGGCTGCAGGTTCAGAAAAGAGCCATCGCTTTCATCAGCCTCTGCCACCAGGTAGCGGCCCTCGCCCAGGCGTGCGTTCGAGCCGAAGGCGTTGACCAGGCCGCCAACAATGAAGGTCGGATCCAGCCCGGCTTCGGCCAGAATGCCGGCGACCAAGGAAGTCGTTGTGGTCTTGCCGTGGGTGCCGGCCACGGCAATGCCCTGGCGGAAGCGCATCAGCTCGCCGAGCATTTCGGCCCGGGCCACTACCGGCAAGCGCTGCTCGCGCGCGGCCTGGATTTCGGGGTTGGACTCGGGCACGGCGCCCGAAACCACCACCACGTCGGCACCGGACAAGTGCTCGGCGGCATGGCCGATGGCGACCTGGGCGCCGAGCTTGCGCAGGCGGCGCACGCTGTCGGATTCGCTCAAATCGGTGCCGGAAACGGTAAAGCCCAGATTGATCAGCACCTCGGCAATGCCGCTCATGCCGGCCCCGCCGATGCCGACGAAATGGATATGGCGGACCCGGTGCATCAGGCTGGGTGCTGGACGGACCGGCCGGCTCATAGCGCCACCTCCAGGCAGGCATCGGCGACCGCGTCAGCGGCGCGGGTACGGGCCAGGCCCCTGGCCCTGCCGGCCATGGCCGACAGCTGCTCGCGGTTCAGGCCGCGCAGGCGCTCGGCCAGCATTTCCGGCTTCAACTCACGTTCCTGCACCAGCCAGGCGGCGTGGCCGGCGGCCAGGTATTGAGCGTTGGCGGTCTGGTGATCGTCAACCGCGTACGGAAACGGCACAAGCAGCGAGGCCACGCCGGCGGCGGCCAGTTCGGCCACGGTCAGCGCACCGGCCCGGCAAATGGCCAGGTCAGCCTGGCCCCAGGCCTGGGCCATGTCGTCGATGAACTCGACCACCTCACCCTCGACCCCCGCCGCTTTGTAGGCCTCAAGCGTGGTGTCAAGCTGACGGCCGGCCTGGTGGGTGACCTGCGGGCGCTGATCTTCCGGCAGCAGGGCCAGGGCCGCGGGAACGGCGCGGGCGAAAGCCAGCGCGCCCAAACTGCCGCCAATCACCAGCAGGCGCAGCGGGCCGGATCTCTCGCCATAGCGCTCGGCCGGATCAGGCAGATTCAGAATATCGGCACGCACCGGGTTGCCGCAGTGCTCGCCGCGGGCCAGCGCGTCAGGGAAGCCGGTCATGATGCGCGCGGCCAGCGGCCTGAGCCAGCGATTGGTCAGGCCGGCAATGGCATTCTGTTCGTGCAGGACCAGCGGAATGCCCATCAGCCGGGCCATGACACCGCCCGGACCTGAAACATAGCCGCCCATGCTGAGCACGCAGCTGGGTCGGTGATCGCGAAACACTCGCCGGGCCTGCAGCATGGCTTTGAGAATTCTGAACGGCGCGGCCAGCCAGCCAGCCAGGCCCTTGCCGCGCAGGCCGGCAATGCCAATCCGATCCAGCTCGATGCCAGCGGCCGGCACCAGGCGGTTTTCCAGGCCGTCGGGGGTGCCCAACCAGCGCACCTCGGCACCGCGCTCACGCAAGGCCGCAGCCACGGCCAGGCCGGGGAAGATATGACCCCCGGTGCCGCCGCCCATGATGGTGATCGCAGCTTGGCTCATGCCGCCCAGTCCCGGCGCCGACGCGGACGCTCCAGTTCTTCGCGCTTCAGCTCCCAGTCGATCCGAAGTACCACGGCAATAGCGACCAGGGTCATGATCAGGCTGGACCCGCCGGCTGAAATCAGCGGCAGGGTCAGGCCCTTGGTTGGCAGCAGCCCCAGGTTCACGCCCATGCTGATCAGCGCCTGGATGCCGATCCACAGGCCAATGCCCCAGGCGACGTAGGCGCTGAACGCCTTTTCCATGCGCAGGGCCTTGATCCCGATGGCGAAGATGCGGGCAATCAACAGGGCAAAAAGGACCAGCACCAGGATGATGCCGATCAGGCCGAATTCCTCGGCAAGCACGGCAAAGATGAAATCGGTGTGGGCCTCGGGCAGGTAGTAGAGCTTTTGCACGCTCGCGCCCAGGCCGACGCCGGTGATCTGGCCGCGGCCGACCGCGATCAGCGCCTGGGTCAGCTGGAAGCCGGCGTTGAAGGGATCCGACCAGGGGTCGACGAAGGTCATCACCCGCTGCAGCCGATACGGCTCCAGGGCGGCAAAGCCGAACAGCGGCAGGCTGCAGGCGCCGAGCACAAACAAGTGCTTCCAGGCCGCACCGGCCAGCCAGATCATGCCGCCGACAATGGCGGCGATGACCACGGCCGAGCCCATGTCCGGCTGCAGCAGCAAGATCGCGGCCAGCACGCCCACGGCCAGCAGCGGCTTCAAAGTATCGAAGAAGCGCGCCCGATGCAGTTCCGGACGTCGGGCCAGGTAGCCGGCCACATAGATCACCACCAGCAGCTTGGCCACCTCGACCACCTGGAAGCGGGCAATGCCGAGATTGATCCAGCGCGTCGAGCCGTTGACCTCGTGGCCCAGGCCGGGCACGAACGGCAGCAGCAAAACCAGCACGGCCAGCACCAGGGCCAGGCGCGAAAGCATTTCCAGCTGACGGGTGCCGACCAGGCGCAGGCTCAAGGCAGCGGTCAGGCCCATGCCGATAAAAATCAGATGGCGGACGATGTAGTGCCACTGCGAGACCGCATACATCTCGGCCACGGCCATGGAGGTGGACGCCACCATGATCACGCCAATCACCAGCAGACAGGCCGTGGTCACCACCAGGGTGGTGTCCAGCGCCGCGGTGCGCGGGGCATCGCGCCAGCGGTAGGCCTGTCGTTTATTGGTGCGGGTGGCTGCAGGCATGGTCCTCGCTCAACGAATCT
>SKKV01000128.1 GCA_007123575.1 Wenzhouxiangella sp. | reverse complement strand
TGTCGGAGTGCGAACAGAGAAATTCTTTTGGACGCAAAGGAGCGAAGCAGCCAAGAAGCAAAAGACCTCATGAATTTATGCTGCTTGTTTTTCTTTGCTGCTTTGCGTTCCCAAGATTTTTGATTTTTATGTTTTTGGTCAACCAGATAAGATTTGTTTGATGTGAGACTTAGTCCAGGCGGCGGGCGAAGAGGTCGTATTGGTCGGTGCCGGTGATTTCGACATCAATGAAGTCGCCGATGGCGACGTCGCCGGGGTTTTCGACGATGACCACACCGTCGATTTCGGGCGCATCGCCGTAGGAGCGAGCAATTGCGGTGTCGCCTTCCAGGCGGTCGACCACCACCGGTTCCTCGCCGCCAATGCGGCGCTTCAGGCGCTGGCTGCTGATTTCTGCCTGGACCTGCATGAAGCGATGCCAGCGTTCTTCCTTGACCTCCTCGGGCACCGGATCGGGCAGGGCGTTGGCCCGGGCGCCGTCCACGGCTGAATACTTGAAGCAGCCAACGCGATCGAGCTGGGCCTCTTCCAGCCAGTCCAGCAGCTCGGCGAAGTCGTCCTCGGTCTCGCCGGGGAAGCCGACAATGAAGGTCGAGCGGATGACCAGCTCGGGGCATTCGCGTCGCCAGTTCTGGATTCTCTCCAGAGTGTTCTCGGCCGCTGCGGGTCGGCGCATCGCTTTCAGAACCTTCTGGCTGCCGTGCTGAAACGGGATGTCCAGGTAGGGCAGGATCAGCCCCTCGTTCATCAGCCCGATCAGTCGGTCAACGTGCGGATACGGGTAGACGTAATGCAGGCGCACCCAGGCATCGAGCTGGCCCAGGGCGCGGGCAAGATCATGGATGCGGGTCTCCCAGGCCTGCCCGGCCCAGAAGTCTTGCTGATATTTCAGGTCCACCCCGTAGGCGCTGGTGTCCTGCGAGATCACCAGCAGCTCGGAGACACCGCGTTCGACCAGCTGCTCGGCCTCGCGCAAGACCATACCCAGCGGCCGCGAGCGCAGCTTGCCGCGCATGTCCGGGATAATACAAAAGCTGCACTTATGGTTACAACCTTCTGAAATCTTCAGGTAAGCGTAGTGCTGGGGGGTCAGTTTCAGCCCGCCGGGCGGGACCAGGTCTACCTTCGGGTCATGCGGCCGCGGCAGATGCTGATGAACCGAGGCCAGCACCGCGTCAGCCTGGTGCGGACCGGTCACGCCCAGCACCTTGGGATGAATGGCCGTGATCTCTTCCGGCTTGGCACCCATGCAGCCAGTGACCAGCACCTTGCCGTTTTCGCTCAGCGCCTCACCGATGGTTTCCAGCGACTCCGCCTTGGCCGAATCGATAAAACCGCAGGTATTGACCACGACCAGATCGGCCTGCCCATATTCCGGCACCAGCGCGTAACCCTCGGCCCGCAGCCGCGAGACGATCTGCTCGGAGTCGACCAATGCCTTGGGGCAGCCCAGGGAAATGAGACCGACGGTGGGAGATTTGGGGGCGGTAGATGTCATGCGGGGTATTGTAGGGGAGAAACTCGTTTACCCGTCTACCCTTCCGGTGCCGCATTGGTTGACGACCGCGCGGAGCTTCTCGATACCCTCCAGCACCCTGGGGCCCGGCCGACCCAGCCACGCTTCGCTGATTGGGATGATGCGCTGGTGGCGGACGGCGGGGATGGTTTGCCAGCCCTCGCGTCGGGCGACGACGTGGGCGCGGTATTTCTCTTCTTTGACGCCGCACCAGCTCATGACAATCGCCCGCGGGGCGGCTTGGCGGGCTTGCTCCGGGTTGATTTCCAGTGACTCGGCCGGGTGCTCGCTGAACGGGTTACAGCCGCCGGCCAGGATCAGCATTTCGTTGACCCAGGATTTGGCGCCGGGCACGATCACCGGCTTTGGCCACCATTCAACCAGGACCGGCACGGGTTCGGTTGTTGGTGCTCCCTGATCTAGTAAACCCCGGATTCGCCCGGATAATTCGACCGCTGCCGACCGCGCATCGATGGCCTCACCAATACGGCGAATATCGGCCGCCACATCCGCCAGTGAGTGAGGTTGGGTAATCAGAAGGGGCAGCCCCGCGGCTTCCAGCCTGGCCAGGCAGCGCTCGTGGCCCGGCACGGTCAGCGAGGTAATGACAAGATCTGGCTGCAACGCAATGATTTTATTGATATCAATATCGAGATCCGGGCCGAGTTTCGGCAGGCTTGCAACGACGTTGGGCGGATGATCGGAATGATCATCGACGCCGACCAGCCAGTCGCCGCGCCCCAGGGCGCAGACGATTTCGGTGTTGGAGCAGGTATGAGTAACGATGCGCATGCAGGCCTACCTGTTCTAACCGTCCCGGGATTCGCGCCAGCGATCGGCCACCTCGGCGCCGCGCTGTTCGTCGACCGGCAGCACGGTGATCATGGCGACAATGAAAAGCGCCAGGCAGAACAGGATGGCGGTGGCCAGGCCCAGCCAGGCCTGCAACAGACCTAATCCGAGAATCCCGAACACCGCGGCCAGTTTCGACGCCGTGCCCCAGAAGCCGAAGAATTCGGCCGCCTTGCCGTTGGGCGTGAGCACGCCGACCAGGGCGCGGCCGGCTGACTGCGATGAGCCAAGGCTTAAGCCTGCCAGGGTGCCGGCGAAAAGGAATACGTATTGCGCTTCCCATTCAACGCTCAGCAAGGATCGGGCGAGGCTGGCAAGCAGCGGGGTCTGCCAAATGGCGAGGATGGCTGCCAGCCAAAGTCCCAGCGTAATCAGGTAGGTACGCCGCGCTCCGATGCGGCTCTGGATAAAGCCGAACGCCAGGGCACCGATAGCGGCGGTGATCTGCACGGTCACGAACATGATCACCCGCACTTCTTCATCCCAGCCAATCACCTGTGCGCCGTAGATGAACGAAAAGCTGATGATGATGTAGATGCCGGCCATCATGAAAAACACAGAGATCAACAGGCTGCGCAGGTCCCGGAACTCCGCCAGGTGGGCCAGGGTGTTGCGCAGGCGGGCAAAGCCGGCGCTGACCATGGATTGGCCTTTGGGCAGCGGTCGCCGGCGACCGCGCTCGCGCAGCCAGACAAACGTTGGAATCGCGGCAAGCAGGAAAAAGCCGGCGGCAAACGGCCCGACCCAGCGCACCCGGTCATAGTTCTCGGCGCTGACCTCTCCGAGGAAAGCCAGGGCGAAGATGGTCGAAACCATGCCGCCGACATAGCCCAGACTCCATCCCAGGCCCGAGATCCAGCCCAGGTCCTTGCGCGGCCCCAGGCCGGGCAGGAAGCTGGCGATGAAAGCCTCGCCGATGGCGTAGGAAAAGTTCGACAGGATGATCAGGGCCATGGCCAGCACGATCCAGCCTGGCTCGACCAGCCACAGCAGCGCCGTGGTGACTACGGTAGCCAGGTAGCTGATCAAGAGAAACCGCTTGCGCAGCCGGGAGTGGTCCATGACCGCGCCGCAGATCGGGTTGGCCACCACCACCAGCAGATAGCTGACCGCCAGCGCCACGCTCCAGAGCAGGTTGCCGAGGCGATAGTCTGGCCCGTCGCCAACGATAACGCGGGTAAACAAATCACCGAAAACAACGGTAATGATCAGCAGCGTGTAGGCCTGGTTGGCGAAGTCGAACATCGCCCAGCCGAAAATCTCGCGGGCAGGGGCGCGTTTTCTGCTGACCATATCGGTTTATCGGTTCCGGTTGCCAGGGCGGAGCCAGCATAACCCAGGCCGAATCAACGGGAAACCGCTTCAATCGAAACTGGCCCCGCTCGCAGCCAGCCCGTACAATCAGCGGCTGCCTTTTCACCATGCCTGGCCAAAAAGCCGATGACCTTCAAAGTTCCGAATACCCTGGCGCTGCTGTTTTTCCTGATGGTGGCGGCCCTGATTGCCACCTGGATCATCCCCCAGGGCCATTTCCAGACCGAGCTTAACGAGGCCGGGCGGGCCATGGTTGTGCCCGGATCATACGAGGTGGTCGAAGAGCGCCATCGGATCGGGCCACTGGAACTGTTTACCGCCGTGCCACGCGCTTTTGCCGCGGCCTCTGACATCATTTTCTTCTTGTTCATCATCGGCGGTGTGCTGGCAATCATTCGCGCCACCGGGACCATCGATGCATTGTTGGGACGCCTGCTGGAGCGATTCAGCGATCGACCGGCGATGCTGATTTTCGTGGTCATCTTCGTGTTCTCCCTGGCCTCCAGCGCGGTCGGCTCCTCGGGCGAGTACATCCCCTTCGTGCTGATCCTGGTTGCGCTGTGCCGGGCCATGCGCATGGATCCGATGACCGCGGTAGCGATGGTGATCTCCGGCTACGGAGTCGGCTACGGCGTCGCTGCCTTCAACCAATACACCGTGGTGGTCGCCCAGGGCGTGGCCGAGCTGCCGATCTATTCAGGCTGGCAGGTGCGACTGGCATTACTGATCCCTTTCGTGCTGATTGCCGTCCATCATGTCTGGTCTTACGCCGACCGGGTCCGGCGCGACCCGGCCGCGAGCATGGTGAATGACTCGGAGCTTGTCGAAGAAGCCGAACCGCCGAGTGACTACCCGAAGATGAACTGGGGTCATGTCGCCATCGTGCTCGCCTTCCTGCTCGCGCTGGGGATTGCCATTTTCGGCATCGCCCGCCGAGGTTGGTATCTGAACGAACTGGGGGCGGCGTTCCTGATACTGGGCCTTTTTGCTGCCGTCATCGGCCGGCTTTCGCCAAGCATGACCGCCGAGAAATTCATCATCGGGGCGCGCCAGCTGACGGAGACCGCGCTGCTGGTTGGTATCGCCCGCGGCATCGCCCTGATCATGGAAGACGGCCAGATTCTGCACACCATCGTTCACTACCTGTCGCTGCCGCTGGGCCTGGTCGGGGCCGAGCTGTCAGCGGTCGGTATGCTGATCATTCAGTCGATACTGAACCTGTTCATTCCGTCGGGCAGCGGTCAGGCCTTCGTCACCATGCCGCTGATGGCGCCGCTTGGCGACCTGGTCGGGGTCAGCCGCCAGGTGGCGGTGCTGGCCTACCAACTCGGTGACGGTTTCACCAACATGATCATTCCAACCAATGCCATTCTGATGGGCATTCTCGGCATGGCGGGTATTTCCTATGCGAAGTGGCTGAAGTTCGCCTGGCCGCTGATGCTGAAGCTGTTCATCGCCGCGGCCCTGGTGCTGGTCGGCGCAGTCTGGCTTGGCTTTGAATAAGGACTTTTCATAAACAATGAAGAACAACCTCCAACCGGGCAGCGAGAGCCCGGGTACCGTACTGATCTCCGGGGCCGGCGCCGGCCTCGGTGAGGCCATGGCGCGGCGTTTTGCCGCCGCTGGCTGGCAGGTCATCGTCGCTGATCTGGCCGAGGATCGGGCCCGGGCCGTGGCCGACAGCCTGGGCGAGCGTGGCCATGCGCTGGTCATGGACGTGACCGACGAGCAGGCCTGGAAAGAAGCCGCAGCCATGGTTTCCAAGCGCTTCGGCAGCCTGGAAGTGCTGATCAACAACGCCGGCGTGGCGGTGGGCGGGACCCTGGAAGACACCTCGATCGATGACTGGCGCTGGGTGATGGATATCGACCTGATCGGCGTCGTCCTGGGATGCAAGGCTTTTGCGCCCTTGATGCGCCAGCAGGGCAGGGGGCACATCGTCAACGTGGCTTCGTTTGCCGGCTTTGCCGCAGCACCTGGCATCAATGCCTACGGCACGGCCAAGGCCGCCGTGATCGCGATGTCGGAAATGCTCAGGGCCGAATTGCACGAGGCCGGCGTGGCCGTTTCCGCACTGTGCCCGGCCTTCGTGCCCACTCGTTTGACTGAAACCATGCGCGCACCGGATGAAAGTTACAACCGCCGGGTTGAACGCTGGATGGAGCGTTCCGGGGTCAAGGCCGAGCATGTGGCCGAGGTGGTGTACAAGGCCATTGAGCGGCCGCGTTTCATGCTGCTGACCCACGGCAACACGCGCTGGGCCTGGCGCATTCGGCGCTGGTTTCCCGAATACTATTTCCGTATGCTGATGCGCAAGGCACCGAAGATGAAATAGAGATTGCAAGCCGGTTCTGGCCAGGAAGTTACCCGGGCCGGATTCGACTTGCAGGCGGGCGGATTAGTTCAGATACTGATGGCCGTGCGGGGGCCGCAACATGGAGCTGTAAGAATGCGGGAACGGTACTACCTGGAAAGTTCGGCCGGTCAGGACCGGCTGCCACGGCGTTTGGATTTCAGCGAGTTCCCAGCTACGGTCGGTCGCCATCCCGACTGCACCGTGCAGCTCAACGTTGACCGGATCTCCAGATTACACGCCCGCTTCGACCTGAACGGCGGGGAGCTCAGAGTCGAGGACCTGGGCAGCACCAACGGCACCTTCGTCAATCACAAGATCATTCGTGAGCCCACCGTGGTAGCTGCAGGTGACGTGCTTCACCTGGCTGACCATGAGTTTCGCCTGATGCGCGATGACAGTGCCCGCAGTGCTGCTGGAAAGCCCGTTTCTTCAGCCGATACCGTGATTGGCGTGAATTCGCTGCCGCGCCATTTTCCGCTGCAGATGCCGGCCTTTTTCGACCTGCTGGAGAACCAGCGGGTTTGCGCCTTTCACCAGGGCATCCATACTGCCGACGGTGAGCTTTATGCCTGGGAGTTGCTGGGTCGAAGCACGCATCCGGAGCTGGTCGAAGGGCCGGGCCAGTTGTTCAGCCTGGCTGCCGCACTCAACGTCGAGGCACGGCTGAGCCGACTATTGCGCCGCTGCGGCTTCGAGGCCGCGCATCGCGCGGGGCTGGATCGACCGCTGTTTTTCAACAATCATCCTGCCGAGTGCGAGGATTTTGACGAGTTATTGGCCGAGTTGGCCGAGCTGCGCTCGCTTTACCCTGGTCTGAAGCTGGTGTTCGAGGTCCATGAAGCCGCAGTGACGGATTTGAAGGTGATGGCTTCTGTACGCGAAGAACTCAAGCGCATGGGTATCGCATTGGCCTACGACGATTTCGGTGCCGGCCAGGCTCGGCTGTTGGAGCTGGTCGATGTGCCGCCGGATTATCTGAAATTTGATATTTCCCTGATTCGCGGCCTGGATAGCCGTGATTCGCCCAAGTATCGCCTGCTCTCAACCTTGAATGGCATGATCAGCGAGCTAGGTATCAGAACACTGGCCGAAGGTATCGAAACCGAGGTCTGCGCTCAGCTCTGCCAGGAAATTGGTATTGACCTGCTTCAGGGCTTCCACTTTTCCCGGCCGGCAATTATTCCCGATTCCGGGTGATTCTCCCGGCTACCAGATGCTGACCCTTTCTTCGGCGGGGATGTACAAGGCGTGATCAGGGCCAACATCAAAAGCGTCGTACCAGGCATCGATATTGCGCACGACTCCGTTGACCCGGTATCGCGCCGGGCTATGCGGGCCGGTAATCAGGCGCGCCCGCAGCGACTCTTCGGTTTCGATCGTCCGCCACACCTGAGCCCAGGCCATGAAGAAGCGCTGGTCGCCGGTGAAGCCGTCCAGCACCGGCGCTTCGCCGCCATGATGGTCGGCAAGATAAAGCTGATAGGCATGATGAGCGATCGACAGCCCTCCGAGATCGCCGATATTCTCACCCAGTGACAGGCGACCATTGACGTTCATGCCTGGCAGCGGCTCGAAAGCGTCGTACTGCGCGACCAGGGCATCGGTGCGGCGCTCGAATTCGGCCCGGGACTGGTCGGTCCACCAGTTCCGCAACACCCCGTAAGCATCAGAGCGGGACCCCTGGTCGTCGAAACCGTGGCCCATTTCGTGGCCGATGACGCCGCCGATAGCGCCGAAGTTGACAGCCGGGTCGGCATTGGGATCAAAAAACGGTGGCTGCAGGATGGCGGCTGGAAAGACGATTTCATTGCGGGTTGAGGAGTAGTAGGCGTTGACCGTTTGCGGCGTCATGAACCATTCCCATTCGCGCACCGGCTCATCCAGCCTGGCCAGGGAGTCGGCCCGAAACCAGCTACCAAGGCGGTCCAGGTTGCCGATCAGGTCTTCGGCCGCGATGCTCACCGCCGAGTAATCGCGCCAGCGATCCGGGTAACCAATCTTCGGCAGGAATGCGTCCAGTTTGCGCTGTGCTTCAGCGCGGGTTTCTTCGTCCATCCAGTCAAGCACGGCCAGGCGCTGTGCGAAGGCGCGACGCAAATACTCGACCAGGGTTTCCACCTTTTCTCGGTGAGCCGGCGGAAAATGCCGCTCAACATAGCTCTGGCCAACCAGTTCTCCCAGACGGCTACTGACCAGGTTGATAGCTCGGCGCTCGCGCGGTCGGCGTTCCTCGACTCCGCCAAGCCGGCGCTGATAGAACTCGAAGTGAGCCTCGGCGAAGGCTTCTGGCAGCAGGGAGGCGTGATTATTAATCCAGTGAAAAGCGTGCCAGGAGGCCCAATGATCGACCGGGGCTTGCGCAAATACCTGGGCGTTGGCGATCACGGCTCTATCGTTGGCAAGGACCAGTTCCTCAACCTGATCGACTTCACGCTCACTCAGCAAGGCCTGCCAGGGAAAACCGGGAGCCAGTTCTTCGAGTTCAGCACGTCTGATCAGGTTGTAGTTGGCCTCACGGTCGCGCTGTTCGACTCGGGTAAAGTGATTGGCGGCAATCTTTGTTTCCAGGGCAAGGATGTTGGCCGCCCGTTGTTCGGCGCGATCAACGCCGGCGCGCTCGAAAGTCTGGGCAATGTAGGCACGGTAGGCTTCGCGATGGGCCGGAAAGGGCTCGTCCTGGCGATCATAGTAGTCGCGATTGGGCAGCCCGAGGCCGCTCTGCGCCAGGTGGACCAGGTAGCGCTGCGGGTTGCCGGCATCCTGCGAAATGCGTACCGCTACCAGCGAGCTGGTGCCTTGCCTGCCCATCCAGTGGGCCACGGCTTCATGTGACTCCAACGCCAGCAGCTTTTCAAGCCCTGCTTCGATCGGCGTCAGGCCCAGCTCCTCGATTCGTGCGGTGTCCATATAGCTGGCAAAAAGGTTGGCGATCTGGCCATTGGCCGACTCCGGTGATGGGCTCATTGCCGCCGCCTCGCTAATGATGGCCTCGACGTTCTCTTCCGCTTCCAGCGCCAGCTCGGCGAAGGCACCAAAGCGAGAAAATCCCGCTGGCATAACGGCCGAGTCCAGCCAGCCTGCGTTGACAAAATCAAAAAAATCATCTCCGGCAACGGTCGAATGACTGACATGGTCAATTTCAATTCCCCAGTCGCCAAGTTGGGCAGCATCGGCTGCGCTCGGGTTACTGGCGGTGGCAATAAGCGTAAATAGAGTAAGTAACAGGTGATTTCTCAACATGATTCTTCGGTAACAGACGGCTCGATTCTTCGACCGACCTATGACAAGGCAATTTGCCGATGGTTCGAACGGGCTTGAGGGCCACTTGATGCGGCAGTGCCGTCGAAGAGTGCTACTATGAAGCGCCGTTAGAAGTTGATTGACTCTGGGGCCGAAGCGAAGCGAAGGCGGGGGCCAGGAAGGGTGTCTTGAATGATGAGCATTTTGTCCGAATATGAACGCAAGATTCATCCGGATCAACTGGAGATCGGGCATTTTGTGATTCGCATGGATATTCCGTGGCGAGACACGGATTTCCCCCTCGAAGGCGTGCGCGTGATCGACAATGTAACTCGGAATTGGATGCGCAAGCACTGCGGCTGGGTGGTGGTCGATCTGGAGCGCAGCCCAGGTGCCAGAAGCCTCCAGCGCTACGGCCTGAGCGATATCGCGTCAAGCAAGTCCGGCCTGTCGCCAAATCTGGATGTCATTCGTCAGGCGACGATCAACGAGGAAACACTGCAGGAAGCCAGCCGGCAGTACGATCAGCTCGATCAGCAAGTGTTGGAGTTGATGGCCAGCATGCGTGACAACAAAGTGCTGGACACCGGTGCCGCGCGCCAGGTTGTCAGCGAGGTATCTGCCGCGCTGGAGAAAAACCTGGCCGCTTTGGTCTGGCTGACCCGGATCAAGGAGCGGGATCGCTATACGGCACAGCATTGTATCAATACTGCGGTCATTGCCATCGGCCTCGCCCATGGCTTGGATTGGGAGCGGACAGACGTCGAACTGGCCGGGCTGGCCGGGCTTTTGCACGATCTTGGAAAAACCCTGGTAGATACAGAGATCCTCAACAAGCCCGGTCGTTTGACTCCTGAAGAATTTGAGCAGGTCAAGGCCCACACAGTGCTGGGTTTTGAGTTGATTCGTGAGGACGACAACGTTCCGCTGGCCGTGGCCGACGCTGTACTCAATCACCATGAACGACCGGATGGACGTGGCTATCCTGGCGGCAAGGTGGGCGAGGAGATCAAACCCCTCGCGCGCCTGGTCGCCGTAGTCGACGCCTACGATGCAATCACCTCCAATCGCGTGTACGACCCTGCCAGGTCTCACCATGAAGCGCTGGGCATCCTGTGGAAAGAACGGGACAAGCAGTTTGACGGCAAAATGGTGGAAGCCCTTATCCGGCTGATGGGCTGGGTGTCACCAGGCACTCTGGTCAGGCTCAGTGACGGGGATGTTGCCGTTGTGCTGGAAAGCAAGTCAACACGGGGCTTGCGCCCTCTGGTGCGTCGCGTGCGCTCCAGCGCCAACCGGCACGTGCTCGGCGAAGTGGTGGATCTTGCCAATTACAGCGGTGAAAAAAATGCGTCTGCGCTGCGGATTGCCGAGGTGCTTCCCGACGGTGTCGACGGAATTAATGCACGCTACCTGATAGCCAGCTATAGCTGATTGTTGCAAGGGTGACATCAACTGCATTCACGTCAGTAATGCAGTAAACTGACCCCACTGCTTTTGAGGGAAAGGAACGTGAGTCAGCTTGACCGCTTTCGCAGGCTGCTGGGTCTGACCAAGTCAGATGAAAGACGTCAGACGAATCGCTTCGATGCGCGTGAAGGCATCCGTGTGCTAGTTATCGATGACTCTCGCACCGTGGTTGCCGCTCTAAGCCATATGCTGCGACAGAGCGGATATGAGCCCATTGGCGCCAGCGATGCAGAGAGAGGTCTCGAACTGGCCGTCAGCGAAAAACCTCACCTGATCTTTCTGGACATCGTCCTGCCGGGCTTGAACGGCTTTGCCGCCCTTCGGCGCCTGCGCAAGGACGAGCGTACCCAAAAAATCCCCGTGATCATGATCAGCGGCAATCCGCAGGCTGCCGAGCGTTTCTATCTGGAACGAATAGGCGCTGATGATTTCATGAAAAAACCCTTTGGTCGGGCAGAGGTGTTCACGCGCATCGAGAAACTGGTCAAGCAGGGTGCCTTGCCCGCCCGCAAAGAGGGGAAGGAAGCCTCGGCGGTGCAGGACGCTGGCGACGAGCAGCGCATCAGCGACGACATGCCTGATCCATTCGATTTGCCCCGGTAGCAAAAGTGGTTTTCTTTTCAGCCTGGACCGATTCTTTCCAGGTAGCGTCGAGAAAGCCTTAACCAATGAGTACCGACCTCATTCTGGTGCTGGTAGTGCTGGGTGCCATGCTTGCCCTGTTTATCAGCAATCGACTTCGGCTCGATCTTGTTGCCCTGATGGGCTTGCTGGCTTTGGTCCTTGTCGGCATCTTGCCTACCGCCGATGCACTGGCGGGATTCAGCGATCCAGTGGTGCTGATGATTGCCGGCCTGTTCGTCGTTGGCGCCGGCCTGTTTCGTACCGGCGTGGCCGATGCGGTAGGGCGCAAGGTGGAACTGCTCGCCGGGCAGGGCGTTCATCGCCTGACCCTGGTGATCATGATAGTCACGGCATTCCTATCCGCTTTCTTGAGCTCTACCGGGACCGTGGCGGTGATGCTGCCTGTGGTGCTGGCGATTGCGCGACGGCGCCGCATCAGTCCGTCTCGCTTGCTGATGCCCTTGGCATTTGCCGC